>JANNCT010000147.1:0-28426 GCA_031386895.1 Polaromonas sp. | reverse complement strand
ACGGCGACTTTTTTGACCAGGAATTTAGACATTCTTTTCTCTCAAAATTTCTTGCTAGACACCGCCCAACGCACGTGGACAGCACAAAATAACTTACTCAGTGCGTACCCACGTTTGCGTGCGGCCAAACGGGCCAATACTGCCGCGCACGCCGAGCTTTTTTCCGCCTTCTTCCGGCGTCATTTTCAGGGTGTATTCCTTGCCGTTTTCAGGGTCGAGAATTTTGCCGCCCACCCAAACGTCTGCACTGTCTTCTTTTTTCGCGCCGCGAATAATCTCCAGGCCCAAAATGGGCTTGTCTTTTCGGGCGTCTTTGCACTCGTCGCAAATGTCGTCCTGCTTGGCACCCTTGCGCAGCAACTTGCTGACCTTGCCAGTCAGTAAGCCGCCTGATTCCGTGATGGTGACTTCAGACTTGATTTCCTTGGTCTTTTCATCAATGGTGTGCCACTTGCCCACGGGTGTGTTCTGTGCACAAGCAGCGCCGATTGCGCCAAGCAAGGCAAATCCGGTGAGAAAACGATTGAACATGGCAAGCTCCTCTTACGGGGTCGGGATCGGGGTTCCGGGATTCAAAACAGGACGACTTCTACTTTATGCAAGAGCCGCTTCAGTGTCCATCAACGACTTGGATCCGCTGCGCGCGGTGCGCATCAGCGTAGCGGTTTCAGGCAGCAGCTTGGCAAAGTAAAAGCGTGCGGTTTGCAGCTTGGCGAGATAGAACTGGTCGGTCGGCTTGCCTTGTGATTCAGCTGCAGCAATCTCACGCAACGCAACTTGCGCCATGCGCGCCCAGAAGTAGCCAAACACCAAGTGCCCGGCAACGCGCAAATAATCAACCGCCGCAGCGCCCACTTCATCAGGGTTTTGAAACCCTTTAAAACCAATCTCAGTGGTGAACTTGGTCATCTGCTCGGCCAGCACGGCCAGCGGGTTGATGAACTCGGCCATCTGCTGGTTCACGCCCTCTTCTTGTACCAGCGCGCCAATGAGCTTGCCGAATTTTTTGAGCGTAGCGCCGTTGTTTGACAGCACTTTGCGGCCCAGCAAGTCGAGCGACTGAATGGTGTTGGTGCCTTCGTAGATCATGTTGATGCGGTTGTCACGCACAAACTGCTCCATGCCCCACTCTTTAACGTAGCCGTGGCCGCCAAACACTTGCAGGCAAGCGTTGGTGGAGATGTGGCCGTTGTCGGTAATGAAAGCTTTAACGATTGGTGTCAGCAGCGACAGGATTTCACCGCTTTCTTTGCGCATGGCTTCATCGGGATGGTAAAGCTCTTTGTCAAGCAGCACGGCGCAGTACGTGGCCAATGCCCGGCCGCCTTCGGCGTAGGCTTTGGCGGTCAGCAGCATTTTGCGCACGTCGGGGTGCACGATGATCGGGTCAGCCGCTTGCGTTTTGTCCTTCACACCTGAGAGCGAGCGCATTTGAATGCGGTCTTTGGCATAGGCCAGTGCGTTTTGATAAGCAACTTCGGTCAGGCCCAGCGACTGGTTGCCCACCCCCAAGCGGGCTGCGTTCATCATCACGAACATGCCGTTCATGCCCTTGTTGGGCAGGCCGACCATGGTTCCAATGGCGCCGTCTAAAACGATTTGTGCAGTTGCGTTGCCGTGGATACCCATTTTGTGCTCCAGGCCACCGCAGTAAATGCCGTTGCGCTCGCCGAGCGTGCCATCTTTGTTCACCAAAAATTTAGGCACGATGAACAGGCTCACGCCTTTGATGCCGGGAGGTGCATCCAGCAACCTGGCCAGCACCAGATGGATGATGTTGCCTGCCATGTCGTGCTCACCAGCGCTGATGAAAATTTTGTTGCCTGTGATTTTGTACGTGCCGTCTGGCAGTGCCTCGGCCTTGGTGCGCATCAGGCCCAGGTCGGTGCCGCAATGCGGCTCGGTCAGGCACATGCTGCCGGTCCACTCGCCGCTGGTCATTTTGTGCAGGTAGGTTTGCTTTTGCTCTTCAGTGCCGTGGGTGTGCAAAACTGCGTGTGCGCCATGCGTGAGGCCCGGGTACATCGTCCAGGCCTGGTTGGTGCTGTTAAGCATTTCGTAAAAGCACTGGTTAATGACCAGTGGCAAGCCCTGGCCGCCGTAGGCGGGGTCGCAGCTCAGCGCGGGCCAGCCTCCTTCAACGTACTTGGCATAGGCTTCTTTAAAACCCTTGGGCGTGGTGACGGCGTGGGTCGTGATGTCGAGCTTGCAGCCCTCCTGGTCGCCGCTAATATTGAGCGGCAACAGCACGTCGGTTGCAAACTTGGCGCCTTCAACGAGTACGGCATTGATGGTGTCAATGTCGGCGTCTGCGTACTTGGTAATGGGGGCAAGTTCAGAGGTGACGTTGAGCACTTCGTGCATTACAAACTGCATGTCGCGGATGGGGGCGTTGTAGACGGTCATGAAAAACTCCTGGAAAGATAAAAATTGAAAAGTAAAGGTCAGGCAGCGCTGCCGTAGCGCTTCAAAATGTTGGCGAAACCTGTGTTGGCACGGGCAATAGAGCCCGGTGTCTTTAAAAAACGCGCTTCGTAATGCAGCGCCAAAATCAGGCCGTGAATTTCAAACGCCATTTGGTGCGGGTCAGCATCGGCATGCAAATGGCCGGTTTCCTGGGCCTGCACCAGCGCTCTGAAAATAGCGGCCAGCCAGGTTTTGACCGAGCCTGCCAGAGCGTCACGCACCGGGCCGGGGCGGTCGTCAAACTCCACCGCACCACTGATAAACAGGCAACCCGAATCAATTTCAACCGACGTGCGGCGCATCCAGTTCTGGAACAGCCGCTCCAGGCGCGGCAAGCCGCGCGCGACCTCTAACGCAGGGTAGAAAACTTCTTCCTCAAAACGGGCAAAGTACTCGCGAATCACGGAAATCTGCAGCTCTTCACGCGAGCCAAAGTGCGCAAACACGCCGGATTTGCTCATGCGCATGACTTCGGCCAGCGCACCAATGCTCAGGCCCTCCAGGCCAATTTGAGTTGCCAGGCCAAGCGCCGCGTCCACGATGGCGGCCTTGGTTTGCTGGCCCTTGTGCTGGATTTTTTGTATGGCCACGCCGCCGGCCTGACTGGGCAGGCTGCGGTCGGCTTTGGTAGAGATTTCCAGAACGGTCATGGTTTGCGAGTTGGACGACGGACTATAAAATAAAACGAACGATCGTGCTATTTTGCAGTAGTTTGCCAGTTTCGCCGCCCGTGCAACGCCGTTTATCACCGCTATAGAGGCGGTTATCTAAGTTTTTTAGGGGTTAACGTGAAACGCACCAACTCCCTGCACATTGGGCGGTGATGGGCACCTGAGCTGGCAAAAGCAGCAAATTAACAGCTAAATATGCCTCTAGCGCAATGAATACGGGCGCAAGCAGCTAGTTTTTTAATAGCAGATACGCCTGGCCCTCTGGACCCCGTCTTTCAACCCCGCCTCTTAACCCCGCCTCTAAACCGCGCCTTTGGTTCAGTCCTTCTTGTAGGCCACCACCGCTTGGCGCTGCTCGCCCAGCCCTTCAATACCAAGGGTCATCACATCGCCCTTTTTCACGTACAGCGGCGCCGGTTGTCCGTCTTTTTTCATCCCCATGCCCACACCCGGCGGTGTGCCGGTGGTGATGATGTCGCCAGGCTCCAGCGTCAGAAAACAGCTGACGTAGCTGATGAGTTTGGCCACGCTGAAAATCATGGTTTTGGTGTTGCCAGTTTGCATGCGTTTGCCATTCAAGTCCAGCCACATGCCGAGCTTTTGCGGGTTTGGCACCTCATCACGCGTGACCAGGTACGGCCCAATCGGGCCGAACGTGTCGCAGCCCTTGCCCTTGTCCCAAGTGCCGCCGCGCTCAATCTGGTACTCACGCTCGCTCACGTCGTTGATGGCGCAGTAACCGGCAACGTAGTTGAGCGCGTCTTTTTGCGAAACATAGCTGGCGCGCGTGCCAATGACCACGCCAAGCTCGACTTCCCAATCGGTTTTAACCGAGCCTTTTGGCTACATCACGGCATCGTTCGGGCCCTGAATGCAGCTGGTTGCCTTCATGAAAACAATAGGCTCTTTCGGGATTGGCATACCCGCCTCGGCTGCGTGGTCGGCGTAGTTCAGGCCAATGGCGATGAACTTTGGCGTACGCGCCACTGGGCAACCCATGCGCGGCGTGCCTTTAACGAGCGGCAAGGTAGCGGCTTTCAGCTTTCGCAATTTGCCAAGGGCTGCGTCGCTGAGCTGCTCGGGGCCGATGTCTTTAATATGCGCGCTCAGGTCGCGCAGCTTGCCTTCGGCATCTATCAGGCCGGGCTTTTCTTTGCCGGCGTTGCCATAGCGAACGAGTTTCATGAGGTTTCTTTCTGGGGTTGAAAATTCATATCGTCATGCCGCCATCAATCCCGTAAGCCTGGCCGGTGACAAAAGCCGATTCGTCGCTGGCCAAAAAAACAATCAGCGGGGCAATTTCATGGGCCTGTGCCAGGCGGCCCATCGGCTGGCGGGCAATGAAGTTTTTACGCGCCTGCGCCGGGTCGTCATACACATTGATGCGGTCTGTGAGCGACGGCGTGTCGACCGTGCCGGGGCAAATAGCGTTGCAGCGAATGCCCTGGCCGACAAAATCAGCCGCTACGCTTTTGGTCAGGCCAATGACCGCGGCTTTGGTCGCGCTGTACACAAAGCGGTTCGGCACACCCTTGATGCTGACCACGCTGGCCATGTTGATGATGTTGCCATGCCCGCTGGCAATCATGCGGGGCAGCGCGGCTTGAATCGCCCAGTATTGGGAGCGCACATTCAAGTTAAATGCAAAGTCCCATTCGTCGTCACGCGCATCCAGCGCTGTACCGGCATGTACAAAACCGGCGCAGTTGAACAGCACGTCAATGGCCGGCATGTCGGCAATCAGTTTTTGAATGGCGGACTTGTCCAGCACATCGAGCGACGCCGTATGGATGTTCGGCACGCCCGCACAGCTGGTGAGCAGCTGCGCATTCACGTCCGTTGCCCACACTCTGGCACCTTCAGCCGCCATCGCCAGTGCGCTGGCCTTGCCAATGCCCTGACCCGCCGCAGTGACCAGAACGGTTTTTCCTTTTAGTCGCATGGTGGCTCCTGATGGTAGTTTGCGGGTCTGCCGTTTCGAGTTTAGTAGACACCCCAACTGCGCCCACTGCAATACGGCATACCCTCCTGCTTGCGCACCAGCAAGCGCGCACCTAGAATTCAATTCTTGAACCGCAGTGTTGTACCGCACCCATAAAACATTATGTCAAATACCCTTCAAGCCGAATATTTACGGGCGCAAGCAGCTACTGTTTTAGTAGCATCTGGCTCGTCTGAACAGGAAGCTGCAACCGTTGCCACCAACCTGGTCATGGCCAACCTGAGCGGCCACGATTCGCACGGCATTGGCATGTTGCCGCGCTATGTGGATGCTGTGCTGGAAGGCGGGCTGATACCCAATGCTCCCTTGGCAACGGTGCTCGACACAGGCACCATGCTGGCGCTGAACGGTCAGCGAGGTTATGGCCAGGTGGTGGGCAAACAAGCGATGGAACTCGGCATGGCGCGTGCCAAAACGCACGGCAGTTGCATCATGACATTGGCCAACGCACACCACTTGGGGCGCATCGGCGAGTTTGCGGAAATGGCAATTGCCGAAGGCCTGGTTTCGATTCATTTTGTGAACGTCATTTCGCGCCCGGTGGTAGCGCCGTGGGGCGGCACCGATGGCCGCTTTGGCACCAACCCGTTGTGCATTGGCATACCCATTGAGGGCCAAAATGCTTTCGTGCTGGACATGGCCACCAGCGCTGTGGCGCAGGGAAAAATGCGCGTTGCACACAACCAGGGCAAGCAGGTTTTGCCCGGCCTGCTGCTGGACGAGCATGGCAAACCCACCACCAACCCAGGCGTGGTGGTGGTGCCCCAATCCAACGGGCTGCTGGGCGCGCTGATGACGTTTGGCGAGCACAAAGGCTACGGCCTGGCGGTAGCGTGTGAGCTGCTGGGCGGCGCATTAAGCGGCGGCGGCACGTGGCACCAGGCGCCTACGCCTGAAAACACCAGCCAGCGTGCGGTCAGCAACAGCATGCTGACGGTGTTGATTGACCCGGCGAAGCTGGGTACGCAAGCAGAGTTTGGGCTGCAAGCGGCGCAGTTCATCGACTGGCTGAAGCAAAGCCCGCCCGCCGAGGGCTTTGGGGCGGTGCAAATTGCTGGCGATGTTGAACGCGAAACGCGCGTCAAACGGGAAAACGAAGGCATCGAGATTGACGCCAACACGTGGTCAGAAATTGTTCAGGCTGCCGCCAAAGTAGGTGCCAAGCTGGCCAGCAGCTAGCTTCGCAGAGCAGGAACTTCGCGTACCGCGCTTCCTGCAACCGCAAAAATACGGTCGCCCGCCTTGCGGACGATCGGGTGCATGCCGGTAAAGCTGCCAAACGCGGGCAGCACGCCCACCGCGTTGGTGGCTTCGCCTCCCAGCACAAAACACGGCAAACGCAGTCTGTCTTTGCCAGCGCCATTGAGCACCACGCACGGGTGCGCATGCCCTGCAAGCACGTAGGCGCCAGCGATGGATTGCGGGTAGTGGCACAGCGCCAGCGGCATTGCGTCGCCGTGCAATAAGAAAGGTTCATCTATGACGCAAATGCCCAGGCTTGCTGGCGGGTCCCCGGCGCGGTCGTCGTGGTTGCCGCGCACCAGGGTGATGGCCAGCTGCTGTCGCTGGCTGCGCCAGTGGGCAATCGCCCGCTGTGTCGCCGCCGCATGCGCTTGGGCCGAGTGCAAAAAATCGCCGAGAAAAATCAGGTGCGCAGCTTCAGTTTGCGCCAGCGCATCAGTTAGCCGCTGCAGTGTTTCTGTGGTGGTGCCTTGGGGCACAGGGACGCCGCGCAATCGAAAGCTGACGGCCTTGCCGAAGTGGGCGTCGGCCACCAGCAAAGTGGCGATATCAGGCATGTAAATAGCGCCGTTCGGCAACAGCTGAAAACGCCATCCAGCGCAATCAATTTCGAGCATTAAATCTGACACTAAGCCAATAGATACGGGCGCTATCAGCTACATATATAATAGCACTTACCCCGCACGAACAGGTCTTCTCAATCCAGCAAAATCGCCAGACTGGCATCGAGGTGCTCAGACGGCAAACGCTTGAAGCCCGAGCGTGCAAAGCGCTGCAACCGCCCCACCATAAATGCGGTAACAACTGATGCGCGCACCTGTGCATCCACCGTCGGGGTGGCGGCGCCGCTCGCACTGGCTGCATCCCGCAGGGTTTGCTTGAAGCTGGACTCGAGCTTGTCAAAAAACTGGTTCATGCGTTCTTGCAGCCGGTCGTTTTCAAACACCAACGCATCGCCCACCATCACGCGTGTCATGCCGGGGTTTTTCTCACCAAACTGCAGCACCATCGACACCAGGCGACGGGTTCGTGCAGCGGCATCACTTTCGCGTTCAGCAATCTGGTTGACCAGCGTGAAAACGCTTTGCTCAATGAATTCAATCAAACCCTCAAACATTTGCGCCTTGCTGGCGAAATGTCGGTACAGCGCAGCTTCGCTCACTTCAAGACGGGCAGCAAGCGCTGCGGTGGTGATCCGCTCAGAGCCCGGCTGCTCCAGCATCGAAGCCAATGCCTGCAAGATTTGCACGCGACGTTCGCCGGGTTTTGGCCTCTTGCGGGCTGCAACCTCGACGGCTACCGCTTCCCCGTTTGTGCTGGTGTCTGTTTCAAGCGCTGAATGAGGCATAGGGCGTTAGTCGTAAACCGGTAAGTAGGCAAATAGAGCGTTAAGGGAGCCAACAACAAGACGGCAATGAAAAGCAACGACTTGCTGACTTGCGGTCTTGCTCTAAAAATGTCTCTAAATGATTCTCGCACAGCGTCATGACCACAATGGGCAAGACTCATGCGGGTTTACCTGCTGGCCGCACCACTCCCAAACACTTGGCTTCATGTTTTCGCGTATCAGTGTTCGCCAATCAGTGCGAACGAATCATGGTGCCAAAAGCCTGCTCCGTCAAAATCTCAAGCAGCAGCGCGTGCGGCACGCGCCCATCAATGATGTGCACTGAGTTCACGCCGCTTTTTGCGGCATCAAGAGCGCCCGCAATTTTCGGCAGCATACCGCCTGAAATGGTGCCATCGGCAAACAGCTCGTCGATTTCTCGCGCGGTCAGATCAGTTAACAACTGGCCTTCTTTGTTCAGCACACCCGGAATATTGGTCAGCAGCAACAGTTTTTCGGCCTTCAGCACCGTGGCCAGCTTGCCCGCCACCACGTCTGCATTGATGTTGTAGCTTTCGTTGTCTTCGCCAAAGCCAATCGGGCTGATGACGGGAATAAAAGCGTCGTCCTGCAGGGCGCGCACTACGCTGGGGTCAATGCTGACAATGTCGCCAACAAAGCCGACGTCGTGCGCTTTGCTGGGGTCTTTGCTGTCGGCCATGCTGAGTTTTTTGGCGCGAATCAGGCCCCCGTCGCGGCCCGTCAGGCCAACCGCTTTGCCGCCCGCCTGGTTGATCAGCCCGACGATGTCCTGCTGCACCTGGCCCGCAAGCACCCACTCAACGACTTCCATGGTTTCGTCATCGGTCACCCGCATGCCTTGGATGAACTCGCCTTTTTTGCCCAATCGGTTCAGCGCCGTTTCAATTTGTGGGCCACCGCCGTGCACGACGACCGGGTTCATTCCCACCAGCTTGAGCAGCACCACGTCTTCAGCAAAATCAGCCTGCAACGCAGGGTCGGTCATGGCGTTACCGCCGTACTTGATGACCATGGTTTTGCCGTGGAATTTGCGGATGTAGGGCAGCGCTTGCGCCAAAATTTCCGCTTTGTCGCGCGGCGAGATGTGGGACAGATCCGGGTCTGCTGCAGTAGCTTGGGTCATGGCGTCTCACCTGAAGCGGCAGAAGTTGAAGTAACTTTTATTGTGCCCGATGTCCAGCTCCGCCAACAACCGTCAGCGACGCAGCCACCGCGGCACTTTGAACCGGATGATGGACACATAAGCCACCACATACGTGACGACAAAAAGTCCGCAGAAGGCGATTAACACCGGTGTGTTTCGCCAAAAAAGCACTGCCGGAACAACCGACATCAGCGTGAACCCCCACAGGTAAGGCGAGGTGCGGTTGTTGCGCATCAGCATGCGGCGCGAAGCATCATCATGGAACACCCGGCGCACGATTCGCCGATAGATCAACTGGTGAAAATGCAGCGCATCTGCGACGCCAGGAGACTGGCCGCGCGCCAGCTTTCGGTAAATGGAAAACACGGTTTCCCACACCGGGTAAATCACCAGCAACATTGGAAACCACGGTGAGACTGCATCGTGGCGCTGCACCAGCGAAATGCCACCTGCGGCAATCACAATTCCCCAGAAATAAGCGCCGCCGTCTCCGGCAAAAATCAGGCTGCGTGGATAGTTCCAGAGTAAAAAGCCGGCACTGGCACCGATCACGCACACCAGCACGCCCGCCAATTGCCGATCACCCAACTGCAACGCAACATGCACCAACGCAGCGCAAATCAGAATGGCCACCGTAGCCGCCAGGCCGTTAAAACCGTCAATCAAGTTAAAGGCATGCGGCAAACCAGCCAACGCCAACCACGCCATGGCAACGCCCAACCACGGAATAGCTGCCCAACTGGCATCCAAAAAATGGAGCCCGAGGCGCGGCACTGCCAAACCCAGCAACCCGCAACCCAGGCCCGCCGACAGCCCGGTAAATATCAAGCGCCAACGCGCGCTCAAGCGCTGGGTGCAGTCTTCGTACGTGCCTGCAACCGTAGCTGGAATCAGCATCAATAAAAAAGCCGACACGGCATTCCACGAGATAAATGCGTTCAGGTAGATGCCTATTTTTGGGAACAGCGTCATGGCCATCCAGCCTGCAGCGCAGGCGGCAATAACAGCCACCCCCCCGAGTCGCGGAATATGACCTTTGTGAAACCGCTGCACGGAATCTGCCGCATAACTGCGGGCATGGGTGCGCAAATTCACTATCAGCAGCAAAGACACCAGCCAGCTGACAATCAGGCAAAAGACAAACAGGGCAACCATTTATTGAATGCAATTCTTATGAGGTGCCGTAGGGTTAGTGGACGCACATGGGCAAAAAGGTCGCGAAAAAGTACCAGTGCATTTTAATTCGGTTGCGGCGGCAAACTTTACAACTCAAAAAACCGGCGTGAAGCGACTCTTTGCACCGCGCTTGACGATTACAGTCAAAACGCAGTCAAAATAAAACATGGCCTCCAGCCCGATAACCAATTTCACACGTTTCAGCGCTTGCCTAATTTAAAAACTTTCACTGTTTCTGTGGTCAGCCATGGGCACGGAGCCCAGGTTGTGCAATTGCTTCAGGCGATCAGCAGGTGGAGTGACGCTTCACTTAAAAAAGTAATCGTCACAGTGAATGCGCCTGAGCTGGACAGTGGCTTTTTCGACAAAAACGCTGCAGCTTCGCCACTTCCATTTCCACTGCCATTTCCGTTTGCGCTTAGCGTCATCCACAACCATTTTCCCCTCGGATTTGGGGCGAACCACAACCGGGCGTTTCAAGAATGCGAAGGTGATTATTTTTTCGTGTTGAACCCGGATCTGGAGCTGCCAGCAAATCCTTTTCCCGCACTTTTAGCAGCGCTCGCCAGAGAGGGCACTGGCTGCGCATATCCGGTACAAACCTCTCGGCAAGGGACTCGGCAAGACTTCGAACGCACCTTGCCAACGCCCATCGCGATTTTAAAAAGGCGCTTTTCGAGAGCCAGGCTCAACCCGCAACCAACGTCAAAGGCAGAGTGGGTCAGCGGCGCTTTTATGGCGTTCAAAGCGTCGGCTTTTCGCAGCCTTGGCGGCTTTGACGAGCGCTACTTTATGTACTGTGAAGATGCCGACATCTGCTTGCGCCTGCAGCTGGCGGGTTTTCGGCTCACACTCGCCGAAACCACGGTAGTGCACCACGCACAGCGCCAGTCCCTGAAGAACTTTCGCCACCTGTTCTGGCATGTGCGCAGTCTTTTGCGGCTGTGGAATTCGGCTGCCTACAAAGCGTACAAGCTCAAATTTCTGAACGGCAATTCATGAGCAACTTAAGCTGCAACTGAAGCAGAACTCCGCAAAATCCGATGCGATATCTGCCCGGACCGCTGAAGGTTAAAAGTGAATACCGCGCATCATTTCGGCCATTGCGGTCGCCTCAGCTGACAGCCCCGGCTTGGCGGCTTTGTCACCCTTGGCGGCCGAGCTGTCCGGGAACATTCTGAACGTTGTGTTCATCAGGATTTGAGTAACGCGCGGGGCCACTGCATGGAGCAGCTCGACCGTGGTGCCCAGTCGGGTCGCTACGCGTACCGGCTTGTTGATGCACGCTTGCACCACCATGTCGGCCGCTTCTTGCGGGTCCAGCAACGGCATGTTGTCGTAGATTTTGGTGGGCGCTGTCATGGGCGTGCGCACCAGCGGCATGTTGACAGTAGTGAACGTAATGCCCTGGTCCTGAAATTCGCTGGCAGCACACGCAGTCCACGCATCAAGCGCTGCTTTAGATGCCACGTATGCAGAAAAGCGTGGCGCATTGACCAGTACGCTGATAGAGCTCAGGTTCACCACATGGCCCTTGCGTTTTGCGACCATGCCCGGCAGCAGCCCCATTGTCACGCGCAGTGAGCCAAAGTAGTTCAGCTGCATGGTGCGCTCGTAGTCATGGAACCGGTCGTAACTGGCCTCAATCGCCCGGCGAATGGACCTGCCCGCGTTGTTGATCAAAAAGTCAACGCCGCCATGCTCATCCTCAAGCATTTTGGTAAACGCTGCGCAGCCGACCGCGTCTGCAATGTCAACAGAGTAGGTAAACACTTTCGCATCTTTGCCGGCGTAAGCCATGATTTCTTTTTTGGCCTCGGCCAGTTTGTCCTCGCCGCGCCCACAAATAATGGTGATTGCCCCAGCCTCAGCAAACTTGCAGGATGCCGACAAGCCAATGCCGGACGACCCGCCAGTAACCAAAACGACTTTGCCTCCGACAGTGCCTCTTAACGAGCGGTCAATGTGCAAAGCCGGGTCAAGGTGACGCTCCCAATAGTCCCACAAACGCCAGGCGTAGTCACGCAGGTTCGGGCATTCAATGCCTGAACCCTTGAGCGCAGCTGTCATGTCACGGCTGTCAAAACGTGTGGGGTAGTTGATGAAAGTCATCATGTCTTCGGGCACGCCCAAATCCTTCATGACGGCAGAGCGCACGCGGCGCACAGGTGCAAGCGCCATCAAGCTCTTTTTCACGCTTTTCGGAATGAAGCCCAGCAGCGCGGCATTGATGAAAATATTCATCTTGGGTGCATGCGCGGCGCGGCTGAAAATATCCAGCACATCGCCAACGCGGTAGCCCATCGGGTCGACCAGATGAAAACACTTTTTGGCAATCGCGGGTTTGTGGCTGATATGGTCTAGTGCATTGACCACAAAATCAACCGGCACGATATTGACACGGCCCCCTTCCAGGCCCACCGACGGCATCCACGGCGGCAACAGCTGGCGCATGCGCTGAATCAGCTTGAAAAAATAGTACGGCCCGTCAATCTTGTCCATCTCGCCGGTGGTACTGTCGCCCACAACCATCGCCGGGCGGAACACGGTCCAGGGCACCTTGCATTCCTTGCGCACGATTTTTTCGCTTTCGTGCTTGGTTCTGAAGTACGGGTGTTCGTAGTTTTCGGCTTCTTCAAACATGTCTTCGCGGAACACGCCTTCATACAAGCCCGCAGCGGCAATCGACGACACATGGTGAAAGTGGCCCGCATCGATTGCCTTGGCAAACTCCACCGTATTGCGGGTGCCGTCAATGTTGACTGCAATCTGGCTTTCTTCGTCTGCACTGAGGTCGTATACGGCAGCAAGGTGGTAAAAATGGTCGACAACGCCCTTGAGCTTTTTAATGTCCTCCAGACTCACGCCGAGCTTTTTGCTGGTCAAATCTCCATGCACCGCCACAGCGCGGGCAGCGCTCACGCCCCAGTAGTCGCGCAGAGCAGCAGCTTTATCGGCACTTTCTTTGCGCAGCAGAAAGTGAACCGTTGACCCTTTACGCTCAAGCAGTTTTTTAACCAGGCGCTTGCCGATGAAGCCCGTAGCCCCGGTGACGAAATAGTGCATGACCTTTTTCCCTCAGATAGTTTGTTTTTGACTTGAACAATATTTACCGCCCGATTCTTGCCCAATCTGTGGCCTTTACTATTCAGCAAATACCCGCGCACCCCGTGCCCTGCAGGACTTGCCGGATTAATGATTCTGGCTCGGCGATGTGGTTTCTAGAATCGCACACCTAAACTACTGCCCACGCAGCGCGTACAGTTTCAGCTGTGCAAAGCGGTGATGCCTAGCCAAACAGTGTGTTCCACATCCCTTCTGGAGTCCCCATGGTCAAAAAATTACAAAAAATGAGCGCTGACAAATCAGCAGCTCCCCACCTCGCCGGTGCCGTTAAAGAATCAGCACAGCAAATCTGGCTGGCGGGTTTGGGCGCTTTTTCCAAGGCACAAGAAGGGGGCGGCAAGGTGTTTGAAGCGCTGATGAAAGAGGGCCTGTCTATCCAGCGCAAGACGCAAGCGGTTGCAGAAGAAAAACTCTCAGAAGCCACCAGCAAAATGGCCAATATGGCGGGCGACATTCAGTCCAAAGCAGGACACCAGTGGGACAAGCTGGAAAATATTTTTGAAGATCGCGTGGCCAAAGCGCTCAACAAGCTCGGCGTGCCTTCAGCCAAAGACGTTGATGCACTGATCGCGCGGATTGATGAGTTGAACAAAAGCGTGCAAAAAATGGGGGCCAAGGCAGCTGCGGCAAAAACCAGCGCTGCACCGGCTGCAAAGCGCGCCGCCAAACCAGCTGCAAAAAAAGCCGCACCCGCTGTCAAACGCCCAGCAGCGCCCAAATAAACCTGCCGCTTGGTGGCTGTGACATCGGCGTGCAAGGCAAAAGGGGCTTCTTGTCCCTTTTTTTTCGACTTCCCTTTTTCGACCCCTTATTTTTTAAACCATGGCAACAGTGACGCGAATCAAAACCAAAGCCAGCCCTAAAAAGCCACGCATCGGACTGGCACTGGCTGGTGGAGGCCCTTTGGGGGCGATTTATGAAATTGGCGCGTTGTGCGCGCTCGAGGAATCCTTGAGCGGGCTGTCCTTCACGGATCTGCACCACTATGTGGGCGTGTCGGCCGGCGGCTTCATTGCGGCCGGCCTGGCCAACGGCATGACGCCGCGTGAGTTGTGTGCCGCGTTTATTGAAACCGACGCCACGCCATCTGAAGTGTTTGACCCAGCCTGGCTGATGGTGCCCGCGTATGGCGAATTTTTGCGGCGTAGCATCATGCTGCCCAGTCTGGCTGCGTCAGCGCTTTGGCGGGTGACGTTCGGCGGGAAAACGCTGCTGAATGCTCTGGAAGCTTTGGGACCCGCGCTGCCGACAGGCATATTTTCAAACGACGAAATTGACGTGCGGTTGACCAAATTTTTCAGCAAACCTGGTCGAAACAATGATTTTCGTAAGCTCAAAGCCAAGCTGACACTGGTTGCCACCGAGCTTGACAGCGGCGACGCAGCGCCTTTTGGGCAGCCGGGTTGGGACCATGTTCCTATTTCAAAAGCGGTACAGGCAAGCTCTGCTCTGCCGGGACTGTTCCCGCCAGTAGAAATTGACAACCGCTATTTTGTCGACGGCGCCCTGAAGAAAACCATGCACGCCGGGGTGGCGATGGACGATGGCATTGACCTCATGTTTTGCCTGAACCCGCTGGTGCCGTTTGACGCAACGAACGCCCCCGCGCTGAGCATGAACCAGCGCGTCATGCGGCGCGGTTTACCTTTGAGTCGGCAGGCGATTCCCCGCATTGTCGATGGCGGCTTGCCGGCGGTCATGAGCCAGACCTTTCGGGCCATGATCCATTCCCGGCTGGAGCTGGGAATGAAACACTACGAACATTCGTACCCCCACACCGACATCGTGCTGTTTGAGCCCGACCACCGCGACGCAGACATGTTTTTGGCCAACACCTTCAGCTACCGCCAGCGCCACCAGATGGCGGAGCACGCCTATCAAAGTACCAGGCAAATGCTGCGTTCGCGCAAAACATCGCTGTCAGCCAAGCTGGCGCGCCACGGTGTCAGGCTGAACCTTGCCGCGCTGAACGACCCCAAAAAGCGGCTGGTCGAGCCGCTGCCGCCGGCCAGCCGGTTAGGGCGCGCCATTGCAGCGCTGGAAGAATCGATGGAAGATCTGGCCCACACCATAAACCACTCACCAGGCGACACCATCAAGTCGCCGGTGTTGCGCATGGCCTAGCAGCTCGCGCCTTACGCCAAACGGCTTGCGGACATCCCTAGTGACTGCCGCTGGCGCGCTCGGTTAGAGTGTGAACTTCAAGAGGGAAACACACCATGGTGAAAAAAGCGCCGCGCCGCACCGCAGAGCGAATACTCGAAGTCACGCTGGAGCTGTTTAACCGGTTTGGTGAGCCCAATGTGTCCACCACATTGATCTCAGCGGAACTGTCGATCAGCCCCGGCAACCTGTACTACCACTACCCGGCCAAAGATGAGCTGATCAACTCGCTGTTTGACCGCTATGAAAAGTCCCTCAGCGAGCTGCTCAACGCCAGCGACGGCGTGCGCAACGTGGAAGACGCCTGGTTTTTCATGCACACCCTCTTCGAGCTGATCTGGCAGTACCGCTTTTTGTACCGCGACCTGAACGATTTATTGAGCAAAAACCGCCGGCTGGAAACGCATTTTCAATGGGTTCTCAAAAACAAAACCCGCTCCGTCAAAGCGCTGCTGGACGGCATGAGCCGCGCCGGTGCGGTAAAAATTGACTCGCGCGAGGCTGAGCCCACTGCAACCAGCATGGTGGTGGTGCTGACGTACTGGCTGAGCTTTGAGTACGTTCGTGACCCGCGCAACGCGCTGGAGCCTGAAAACGCGCAAAAAGCGCTGCTGCGCGGCGCCCACCATGTGCTCAATTTGCTGGTGCCCTACCTGGAGCAAAGCCAGCGCGCGCACCTGCAAACGCTGGTAGGTGCTTACAGTCACACTTCTTGATTAACATCACGACTTTGCAAACCCGAAAATGAAACGGAGACATCATGCCTAAATGGACAGCTTTCCCGCACGCTGGCGACTACGCGTTTGACGCTGGCAGCCTGAAAAAAAGCTGGGCCCGTCTGCACCAGGGCGACTGTGAGGCATTGCCAAAAGACGCTGCAGTGCTTGCAGCCTGGGTGCTGTTTCACAACGGTGAATTTCAAAAAGCCCATGACGCTGGCGTACAGGCTGGCGCAGACGGAATCACCGTGGCAAACAAGTCGGCAGGCATCTACGCCAACTATTTAGAGACCAAAGAAAAAGCCAAGCTGGATATGTTCATGGAGGTCGCCGAGCGCGCCGAAGCGCAGCAAAAGGCCGACCCTAAAAACGCCAACGCCTTCTACTGGCAGGCCTATGCGCTGGGCCGTTACGGCCAGGGCATCAGCGTGGCAAAGGCGCTGGCGCAGGGCCTTGGCACCAAGGTCAAACAGGCTCTTGAGCAAGCGATTAAATTGCAGCCAAAACACGCTGACGCGCACATTGCGCTGGCTGCGTTTCATGCCGAGGTGATTGACAAAGTTGGCTCGCTGATTGGCGGCATGACCTACGGCGCTAAAAAGGACGTGGGTTTGTCGCTGTTCAGGAAAGCGCTGGAGTTAAATCCAACCTCAGCAATAGCCATGATTGAGCATGCCAACGGCATGGTGATGTTGGAGGGCGACAAGAAAATGAAAGACGCCACCAAGCTGTACGAACAAGCCGCCGCCAGCAAACCGCTGGACGCGATGGAGCGGCTGGATGTTGAGATGGCCAAGGCCGAACTCGAAGACTAGATAACTTGGGAAACGGCTCAAATTGGTTGTTCAGCGCTATTTAATGAATAGCTGCTAGCGCCCGTATTTATTGGCTAAAACACTTAAATGATGTTGATTTGCTGCCAAAAGCGGACTTGATGCCTCCCTGCGGCTTTTAACCACCTTAATTTGCCGCGTCCCAAAATAACCCCTATGACCGAGCCCATCCTTGCAATGCCCTCACAGATACGCGGCGCGTGTCCGCACGATTGCCCGGACACGTGCTCGCTGCTCACCACTGTCACCGACGGTGTGGCCACCAAGGTCAGCGGCAATCCGCACCACCCGCAGACTGCCGGCGTGCTGTGCAACAAGGTGTCGCGCTACACCGAGCGCACCTACCACCCCGAACGATTGCTCACGCCGCTCAAACGCAGCGGGCCCAAGGGGTCGGGGCAGTTCACACCAGTCAGCTGGCACGATGCTTTGGCTGATATCGCCACGCAACTAAAAAAAATTGCTGCAGTCTCACCGCAAGCTGTTCTGCCCTACAGCTACGCGGGAACCATGGGGCTGGTGCAAGGTGAGAGCATGGCTGCGCGCTTTTTTAACCGGATCGGTGCGTCGCTTTTAGACCGCACGATTTGCTCCAGCGCAGGCGGTGAAGGCCTGGCACAAACGCTGGGCGGCAAGGTGGGCATGCGAGTCGAATTTTTTGCCGAGTCAAAGCTCATCCTTATTTGGGGCAGCAACTCGATTGGCAGCAACCTGCATTTTTGGCGCTACGCCATGCGGGCCAAGCGCGACGGCGCCAAGCTGATTTGTATTGACCCCCGGCGCAGCGAGACCGCTGAAAAATGCAACGAACACATCGCTTTGCTGCCCGGCACAGACGCAGCGCTGGCGCTCAGCGTCATGCATGAGCTGATAGCGCACGACTGGCTGGACCACGACTATCTGGCCCAACACACGCTGGGCTGGCAAGCCATGAAAACGCGCGCGCTGGAGTGGCCGCCAGAGCGCGCTGCAAGCGTATGCGGCATTGACGTGGCGCAAATTAAAAACCTGGCACGCGACTACGGGCAGTGTTTTGTCAATAAACAACCCGCAGCCATTCGGTTGAACTACGGCATGCAGCGGGTTCGCGGCGGCGGCAACGCCACACGCGCAGTAGCTTGCCTGCCCGCATTGATTGGTGCCTGGCGGCATCGCGCAGGCGGCCTGCTGATGAGCAGCTCCGGACAGTTTGACGTGAACAAGGCGGCCCTGCAGCGCCCCGATTTGCTGGGCACCCATCAGCCAAGAACCATCAACATGAGCACCATTGGCGATGCATTGCTGGCGGAAAGCTCGACCGCCTTTGGTCCGAAAATTAAAGCGCTACTGGTCTACAACAGCAACCCGGTGGCGGTCGCGCCTGATTCCAGCAAAGTGGTGGCTGGCTTTGCACGTGACGACCTTTTTACCGTAGTGCTGGAGCATTTTCAAACCGACACGGCAGACTACGCAGATTACGTCTTGCCAGCGACCACGCAGCTGGAGCACTGGGACATTCACACTTCCTATGGCCACACCGATGTGCTGCTGAACCGCCCGGCCATTGCGCCACTGGGCGAGGCCAAAACCAATACGCAGATTTTCAGGGAACTGGCGGCGCACATCGGATTTACCGAACCGTGTTTTACAGACGGCGACGAGCAACTGTGCCGAGCCGCTTTCGCCGGCAAAGTCGACTTTGACCAACTGCTTGCCCACGGATTTGCAACTTTGCGGTTGCCAGACGCACCCTTTGCAAATGGCAACTTTCCAACCGCCTCCGGCAAGTGCGAGTTTTTCAGCGAACGTTTGGCGCGTGGCGGGCTTGATGGCCTGCCCACGCACGTCCCCAACTACGAAGCGCCAGGGACATCGCCTGACTATCCGCTGGCAATGATCTCGCCGCCCGCGCGCAACTTTTTGAATTCAACGTTTGTGAACGTCAAAAGCCTGCGAAATATAGAGACGGAGCCGGTGCTGGAAATCCATGCGTTTGACGCGGCTGCACGCGGCATTTGCAGCGGCGCGGTTGTCAACGTGTTCAACCAGCGCGGGTGCTACCGCGTCAAGGCGCTTGTGTCAGACCGGGCTCGACCCGGCGTGGTTAACGGAATGGGCATCTGGTGGCGCAAGCTGGGGCTGGCGGGCACCAACGTCAATGAGCTGACCAGCCAGCACCTGACCGACATGGGGCGCGGGCCAGTGTTTTACGACTGTCTGGTAGAAGTAGGCCTGTGATACGGACTGTATGTGTAGCTGTGACAGCGTTGCTGCTCAGTGGCTGCAGTACGGTCGGCTACTACTGGCAATCAGTGAGCGGCCACATGCACATGCTAGGCGCAGCGCGGCCGGTGCCCGACGTGCTGGCCGACCCGCAGACCCCGCAGGCTTTGAAAACGCGGCTTGAGCTCAGCCAGCGCATTCGCAGCTTTGCCGCACTGGACCTCAAACTGCCAGACAACCCCAGCTACAAACGCTACGCCGATTTGCGCCGACCATCAGTGGTGTGGAACGTGGTGGCAGCGCCCGAATTTTCATTGACGCTGAAAACCTGGTGCTTTGCAGTGGTGGGCTGCGTAGGGTACCGGGGGTATTTTGATGAACGCGAAGCGCGCGCTGAGGCCGACAAACTCGCCAAAGACGGCTTTGAAGTCAGCGTGTACGGCGTGCCCGCCTATTCGACATTAGGCAAATTGAATTGGCTTGGTGGCGACCCGCTGCTCAATACCTTCATCAATTACCCGGAAGGCGACCTGGCCAGGCTGGTCTTTCATGAACTGGCGCACCAGGTGGCTTACGCAAACGATGACACCACCTTCAATGAGTCCTTTGCAACGGCGGTTGAACGCATCGGCAGCCAGCGCTGGCTGGCGCAGCACGCCAACAGCGACACACAAGCCCGGCAAGCCGAGTTCGACACCCGGCGCCAGCAGTTCAGGGCCTTGACACAGGCCACGCGGCGCGAACTGGCCGATATTTATATGAAAAAAGGCCTTGGTGCCGAAGAAATACGGGCGCAAGCAGCTACTAAATTAATAGCAATGGAAAAATTTAAATCAAACTACCACCAGCTCAAAAAAAGCTGGGGCAGCAGCGTGAACGCCACCGGATTTGACGCGTGGGTGGCGCGGGCCAACAATGCCAGCTTCGGCGCGCAGGCCGCCTACGATGAGCTGGTGCCAGGCTTTGAAGCCCTGTTTGAGCGCGAGAACCGCGACTGGCAACGGTTTTATGATGCAGTCAGGCAATTGGCAGCGCTTCCCAAAGAGCAACGCCGACTGGCCCTCGCAATCGAAAAATAAGGAGTCACCCGCACCATGGCAGACATCAACATCACCCGCGAACACGGCATGAGCTTTCTCGATGCCCGCAAGGCCGCTTTCAGGTGGGCCGAGCAGGCCGAGGCCAAATTTGACATGGAATGCACTTACGAAGAAGGCAAAACCACAGACGAATGCAGCTTCACGCGTTCAGGGGTTTCAGGCACGCTGACGGTCAGCAAAGACACCTTTGAGCTGCATGCCAAACTGGGCTTTTTACTCGGCGCTTTCAAAGACAAAATTGAAGGCGAGATTGTGAAGAATCTGGAAGCGTTGATTGCCCAAAAAGAACCTGCAACTAAAAAGGTAGCTGCGAAAAAACCACTCAAAAAGGCTTAACGGCGTGGCGTCAAACACACCGGGCGGCCCGCTGGTGGGCTTAAAAGTCATTGAACTCGGCCAATTGATAGCGGGCCCGTTTGCCGCTAAAACGCTGGCTGATTTTGGTGCAGATGTCATCAAAATCGAAACCCTTGAAACGGGCGACCCGCTGCGCAAGTGGCGGTTGCTCAAAGACGGAACCTCCGTCTGGTGGCAAGTGCAGTCGCGCAACAAGCGCTCGGTGGCGCTGGATTTAAAGCAGCCCGACGCGCAGGACATTGTGCGCAAACTGGCCCTTAGCGCCGATGTGCTGATTGAGAACTTCCGCCCGGGCGCGATGGAAGGCTGGGGCCTGGGGCCCGATGCGCTACTCGAGCTGAACCCGCGCCTGATTGTGCTGCGCATCAGCGGCTACGGCCAAACCGGCCCATACCGCGACCGGCCCGGCTTTGGCGTGGTGGCTGAAGCCATGGGCGGCCTGCGCCACTTGACGGCTGAACCCGGCCGTGTGCCTGTGCGGGTGGGCGTGAGCATTGGCGACACGCTGGCTGCACTGCACGGCGTGATTGGTATTTTGATGGCGCTGCACCACCGCAGCGCTACTGTCAGCGCAGAAGCGCCGAAAGGTCGCGGACAGGTTATTGACGTTGCGCTGTACGAGGCAGTTTTCAACTGCATGGAAAGCTTGCTGCCTGAATACGATGCCTTTGGCGCCGTACGCCAGCCCGGCGGCTCTGCGTTGCCAGGTATTGCCCCCAGCAATGCTTACCTGTGCGGCGATGGTGGGTATGCCTTGGTTGCAGGCAATGGCGACAGTATTTACAAGCGTTTGATGGCCACCATCGGCCGTGATGACCTGGGACACGATGCTGATCTAAAAGACAACGCAGGCCGCGCAGCACGCGTCGATGAAATTGACCACGCGATTGGGCAGTGGACCGCCCAGCGCACGGTGGCTGAAGTGCTTGCCGCGCTGGACGCCGCGTCGGTTCCTGCAGGGCGAATCTACACCATTGCCGACATTGCCGAAGACCCGCAGTACCAGGCGCGCGGCATGATAGAGCGCATGGCGATGGCCGACGGCAGCACGCTGGCTGTGCCGGGCATCGTGCCCAAGCTGTCTGCCACGCCGGGCAGTCATTACCGAGGGGCGCCCGCGTTGGGCCAGGACACGGACGGGGTTTTGCGGGAAATGGGCCTGAGTGACGAGCAGATTGCCAGCCTTAAAAGCAAAGGCATTGTGCAGGGCACAATGCGCTAGATTGCTATTATTTTAATAGCTGCTTGCGCCCGTATTTTAGGCGCTAGAGGCCAATTTTGTATTAAATTAGCCCTTCAAACGACCGCCCGGCGTTTCAGCCCAGCTCGGTGATCAGATCAATGTACTGCTGCTTGGCATCGTCTTGCGCTGTGCCCTTGAGCTTGGCCCAGGCGTCCCACTTAGCGCGTGCCACCATGTCGCCAAAGCCGGGCTTTTTTTCTTCGTTATCGCCCGTGCTGCCCTGCTTGTACAGCGCGTAGATTTTAAGCAGCGTAGCGTTGTCGGGCCGCTCGGTGAGGTTCTTTGAGTCTGCCATGGCTTTGTCAAAGGCGGTGTTGAGTGCTGACATAGAAGAAGCTCCTTTTTCATAGTGACGCCCCGCGAAGTGCCTGGGCTAAAACCCGGGCAGAACACGGGTAACTGCCCAGTATCTTAGCCACCCCATTGCCTGCAAAATAGCTGGATAACCCCACTCGGGGCAGAACACTGGAGGAGAGTTGAATGGTCACCCGCACGCACGCCCCCGCAGGGCGCATTAAAAACGGTAAAACGGTGGCGCAAGACATGGCCAGCGATGTGGCAGCGAAGGTTCAAAAAAACGTCAAGCGCGCTGTGGCTGGAACGCTGGGCCTCAGTGGCGAGCGCATGACCAAAGTCGACACCGCCTGGCTGCGCATGGACTGCGATGCCAATTTGATGATGATCATTGGCGTGTGGCAATTGGCCCCCGGCATCAAGCATGCAGCCGTGTGTGAGCGCCTGGAAGGCACGCTGCTCAAATACAACCGCTTCAGGCAGCGTGTCATGGAAGACGCAGCAGGCGCTACCTGGGTTACTGACCGCACGTTCGATATTGCCAACCATGTGCTGGTGGAAACTCTTCCTAAACCCTCCAAGGCCACGAAAGGCGGCGACCAGCAAAGCGCTCTGCAAGACCGCGTGGCTGCGCTGGCCACCCAAAAGCTAGACCCCAAGCGCCCGCTGTGGCAAATGCATTTGGTTGAAGACTACGTTGGCCCCGATGGCGTGAAAGGCAGCGCGCTGATTGTGCGAATTCACCACTGCATCGCCGACGGCATTGCGCTCATTTCAGTAACCATGTCGCTGGTTGATGGTGGCTCTGCTCCGCCTGAGCGGCGTAAAAAAGAGGCCGCCGCCAATGGCGCGGAAGACTGGCTAACTGACATGTTTAGGGACACACTGCTCAAGCCATTTACCGACTTGACGGTCAAAGCACTGGGCGCGGTGGGCGAAGGCGCAGCGCGCTCGCTAGGCATGCTGGAGAATTTGAGTGAGCCGAAAAAGGGAGCTCAAAAAGGAATGGGCGCATCCATCGACATGGCCAAAGTGATGCTGCAGGTGATCAAAGATTCGGCCGCGCTGGCGCTCATGCCCAACGACTCGCCCACCCGGCTCAAGGGCAAACCCGGCGGTAGCAAAAAAGTGGCATGGTGCCAGCCGATTCCACTGGAAGAAGTCAAAGCCGTTGGCAAGGCACTGAACTGCTCGATTAACGACGTGCTGCTGAGCTGCGTGGCTGGGGCGCTGGGCGAATATTTAAAGTCCTTTGGCGACGACGTCAGCGGGAAGGAAATTCGCGCCATGGTGCCAGTGAACTTGCGACCACTTGACCAAGCCTACAAACTGGGCAACCGGTTTGGGCTGGTGCCGCTGGTGCTGCCGATTGGCGTTGAAAACCCGATTGAGCGGGTGTACGAAGTCCGCCGGCGCATGGCCGCACTCAAAGGCAGCTACCAGCCGCTGCTGGCCTTCAGTTTACTGGCAGTTGCCGGGCTGCTGATTAAGCCCGCGCAAGACATGATGCTGAACATCTTCGCCAAAAAAACCACGGCAGTAATGACCAACGTGCCCGGCCCCCGCGAAAAGCTGAAATTTTGCGGCAGCACGCTGGAGCAAAGCATGTTCTGGGTGCCGCAATCAGGCGACGTCGGCCTGGGCGTGTCGATTTTGAGCTACGGCGGCGGCGTGCAGTTTGGCGTGATTACCGACAGCCTGCTGTGCCCGGATCCACAAAAAATCATCGATGAATTTGTGCCCGAATTTGCCAAGCTGTCCATCGTGACTTTGATGCTGCCTTGGGGCGAATAGGCGGCAGCGCATAGCCCCCAGCTGCGCGCTACAAAAACCGGCAAATTTCGCAGCCGGTTGCAACGCCAATCTGCGCAAAACTGGTTTGCGCGCACAGCCACGTGAAGTAAGTCATCAAGCGGGTCTTTTCGACCTAAGCTAATGCTAAATATTACGGCGATTGGTTGCGGTTCAAGCGGGCAGCTCGCTGCTGCGCCGGGCGCATCAGGCAGCGCCACACCACGACAGCACTGCGCCGCAATCACCCAAACAAACCTGATTTTTGCTATTGGTTCACCGATGAATTACGCCACGCCCCCCTTTCAGCCCCACCGGGGTTTTGACCAGCACGCGCTGACTGCTCTGGACCACCAGCCGTACGGCTGCATCAAGCTCGACAAAACCGGGCGCGTATTGGAATTGAACATTGCTGCATCAGCGCTGCTGGGCATACGCTCAGCAGACGCACTGGGAAAGTGCTTTTTTACGCGGGTCGCACCCAGCGCAAGCGCCGACGCGTTTTACGGTCGGTTCAAGGCTGCCATGGCAGGCAACGGTGTGCTGAACAAGGTGCTGGACCACCAATTTGAATTGGGCAATGCTCCCTTGGCCATACCGGCAATGGATGTTCGGGTGCACATGTTTTCCAGTGTGGACTCTGCGGGGTTGCCGGTGGTGTGGATCGTGACCCGAAAAAAGGTGGTGACGACACCGCGCGGGTTGTTAGGCAGCAGCCCGGATGCGCAGGCAGGCCGCGGTGCTGGGCTGGGTGCAGCGGCGCAGCAGCGCCGGCCGATTCAAGACATCGCGTCTGAATTTGACATGTCTGTTTGAATGGGCGGGCGCGGCAGCAAAGCACCTTGAGACTCGGCCACCTGCTGCTCAAGCCTTTTGAGCCGCGGTGCAAGGTGTGCCTGCAAGTAGTCAACAAACATCTGCACTTTCAGCGGCTTGCCTTTGCGGGAAGACACCACGGTGTACAGCGGTGCGGTGTCGTTCAGCTCGGGCATGACCGACTGAAGGCGCCCCCTCAGCAATTCGTCGGCGCAGTAAAAATGCTTCATTCGG
This sequence comes from Polaromonas sp., assembly GCA_031386895.1. Classification (GTDB taxonomy): domain Bacteria; phylum Pseudomonadota; class Gammaproteobacteria; order Burkholderiales; family Burkholderiaceae_C; genus Polaromonas. The sequence continues at coordinate 3,478 of JANNCT010000147.1, read as the reverse complement.
CCAATCAGCTGGCCGCTGAGCACCGCACGAAGCCCGACGTCCGGGTCATTGGTCATCAGTTTGACTGGCGCATACGCGACCTTGCCGCCCGGGTTTGTCAGCACCATTTGGGAATGCAAATAATGGTCGTAGGAGACACCGCAAATCGGCAGCGCGGCCAGGCCTTGTATGCTGGTGGGGTGCCCGTGCACCCGCAAAAATTCACTGGTTGCAACGAAGCCCTGCGTCAGCTCGCCCAGCTTTGACACAACCGCCCGGGCTTCAGCAGGCATGCCCACGCACAAGCCCACATCAAACTCGTCTTCACTCAGCGAAAAGGGTTTGGAGTCGAGCTTGAGCGACACCTGCAAAAGCGGGTGCAGCAAGCCAAAGGCAATCACCAGGTCAGCTGCAAAGCACCTGCCAACGGCTGGAGGGCACAACACACGCAAGCGCCCTTTCAATTCACTGCTGTAGCGCTCCATCGTCTGGCGCCCTGCGTCCAGCGCAGCGGTGGCTTTGTGCACAAAGTGCAGGTACGACTCGCCAGCCTCGGTCAGCCGCAAATGCCGGGTGTCGCGGTCCAGCAAGCGCACGCCCAGCCCTTCTTCCAGATCATCGAGCTTGCGGCTGACAGTGCTGGCACTCACGCCAAGCAGCTGCGCTGCCAGCGTGATGCTGTTTTTTTCAGCAACGACTGAAAAATAAAGCGCCCGGGTGGCGTCGAACGCAGAAAACGTATGCAGATCGTGGCTGGTCAGGTTGTCTTTGTTTGAGGAAAGCATTGGAATGCAGCGGAGGATGGGGCAGCTCCAGGTTCTTTTCCCGACAAATCGCACAAACTTCAGCAGCCTTGGGGGGGGATGCACCACTGTTTTTGATGCTGACTGACAAAAGAAGTTCGCCATATTGATTTTGACCGTCTTATTTGTGACAGCACTTCTGAATTTCGTGACTTTTGGCACGTTCGCTACAACATTTGTAGTTTTTCACTGCAAAACTGTCTTGCGCTTCTCAACCTTGTAATTCGTTGTAACTGAGGATATGGTCTCAACTGGGTTAATCATTTCGACCCTGGCGGAGCGTTAAACGCCAAACCTCCATACTTTTTGTTCTGTCTGCACTACCACCAAAGTTTCGATTGATGATTTTTTCAAAAACCAACCTGGGCCGAGCGGCTGCGTTTGACCCTTTTTCCAGCTTGCCAGTGGCCCAGAAGAATTTGCTTCGCCTTATCGACGGCAAGACGTCGCTAAGGACGTTAAGCGGCAGCATGGAGCCTGCTGGCTGCTCCATTGAGTTAATTGATGCGCTGCTGAACCAGAATTTAATCCGGTTGATTGATGAGCACGCAAGAACAGACTTTGGCAGTTCCAATCTGCCGCGGTACTCTAGCTTTCTTTCGCTGGTACCCGCTCAGGAGGAACAAACGGTTCCAGCGCAGTTGGCTCCTGAACATGCAGAGAACCCTGCCCATCGTTCGAGCCGCGCTGAAAAACTGGGCGTTGCCAAAGACAGCATTGCCACCTTTGTTTTGACTTACCTGCCCGCGTATGCAACGGCGGTTTTAAAAGACATTGAGAGCATTGCCAACAGCCAGCAATTGGCTGCCACCGTGGATGCCGTCTCGAGCATGGCGAATCGTTCAGCGTCGGTGAGCCCAGCGCATGTCAAAGAGCTCAGGCAAGCGGTAAGGCACCTGCTGAGCGACTGATTCCGCTCTTAAATTAATGTGTTTTAAGGCTCTAGCCCAATAAAATAGGGTGCAAGCAGCTATTAATTAGGTAGCATAGCGGCCACAAGTCAACACCCGCTCAGGTCATGGCGGCAGCATTTGCCGCCGCCCACCGCAGCTGCGCAATTTCCAGCAGCCCGTCAAATATCAGGCTTTCTACCAACTCGACCTCAATCGACATACTGGGTGCCATCTTCCAGCCTGCGCCTCCCGTCATGATGCACCTGGGGGCTTGCCCGCAGCGCTGCGCCAGGTTGTCGGCCATGCGTTGCACCGCCCCGGCGATGGCAAACGTGCCGCCACTGGTCAGCGCATCACTGGTGTTGGTCGGGAAGTCTTGCACCTCGCCGGTGGGCACGTGCAGGCCTGCCGTGCCAGATTCAAGCGCGCGCAGCATGATGCCGTGGCCCGGCAAAATAATGCCGCCTAAAAATCGGCCCGTCTCGTCAATCGCTTCAACAGTTACGGCGGTGCCCACCATCACCACAATGCAGGGCTTGGCGCGGCCGCTTGCCAGCAAGCGGTGGCGTGCGCCAATCATGGCCACCCAGCGGTCAGCACCCAAACGCGCCGGGGAATCGTAGCCGTTGGTCAATCCGGCCTCAGCCGGGCTGGGTACCACCCAGCTGGGCACCGTGTCCCACAAGTCCAGCTGCTCGACCACGCGGCGGCGAATTGCATCACCAGCCACAATACAGCCCAAAATATGCTCGGGCGCGGCCAGATCGCGCCAGTCACCTTCGGCCAGCTTGTCGATGTTTTCTAAAAACACTGCGCCCTGCGCCAGCGGCGCAACGCCGCGCGTGTGCGACGCGTACTGCGCCCATTTCAGGCGGGTGTTGCCAACATCAAGCGCTAGGAAAGTCATGGTGGTGAATTATGAACAGGTTTAAGCCGGATCAAGCTGCGCAGACGGAACTGCTCAGATGAGTCCGAACCAGCATGCGCGCTGTATGGCGGCTAATTTGTTATCGACCTTGAGCCGGCTCATAGCGTTTGCCAAGTGAAAGTTGACCGTTCGTTCGCTACAAAAAAGATGCTCGCCACTTTCCCGGGCGGTCAGGCCTTTAAACGCCAGTTGCAAGCACTCCAGCTCACGCGGGCTCAATGGGTTACGCGCCTCAGCCAGTGCACGCTTGAGCAGCGGCCAAATGTTAAGCGCCGACCAGGCCAATAGCGCAGCTTCACTGCGGTCAACCCACTGGCGCGGACTGAACAAATAGCATTCAAACGCCCGACCCACGGCCAAAGGAAACGCTATGCGCACCACACTTTGGTAGCCATGCGCAAGCCACAACCTGCGCCAACGGCTCATGTTTTCAAATGCGGTTTTTGAAATGTCTTGCCACGCCACCAGGGGCGCGTCTGAATCGCGCCAAGGTGCGCCAAAGTCACGGCTCTCAGCCAGGGCCTCGGCCGCATCCAGCAAGCGTGGCGGGTGCAGCGCCAGCACCAGCCGGTCCTCTTGTCCACCAAAGGGGTCAGGGCCGAGAACCATCAGGGCCTCTACCGAAAACTCACGCAAACCGCAAAGCCAGTCGTTGACTACAGCGTCAGCGTTCACACTGTCAAAGTTAGCAGGTAGTTGCATCGGTTTTGATTAAAAAGAACAAGGACAATGGGTAAATGGGAAATCAAAGAACAACGAGCCGCTTATCCTGGATCCGCAGGATTGAGGCATCTAAATTGCTCACGGCAATTTCAAAATTTCGATTTGGGGTTAAACCCAAGCTCCAATGGTTGCGGGAAGAAGTTATCAACGCG
>JANNCT010000144.1:0-12698 GCA_031386895.1 Polaromonas sp. | reverse complement strand
CTAAAACTTTTTTGTGGCGGGCGCGAGCCGTTACACCACGTTTGACGCGAGGCATGTGATTACTCCTTGTTCGTCGTTAAATTAAATACCACGGCCTGGCAACATCTGCGCCATGTGACCCATATTGGTCTCATGAACAGCAGTGGAACCACGCAGGTGACGTTTGTTTTTGGTGGTCTTCTTGGTCAGAATGTGACGTTTGAAGGCTTGACCGCGCTTGACGGTGCCACCTGGACGAACGCGGAAACGCTTTTTAGCGCCGCTCTTGGTCTTCATTTTGGGCATTGAATGCTCCCTTTTTAATTGTGCTCGTGAGGCGTCTGCAAAAAACCTTTGCATCCTTGATGGCCCCGAGACACTTGTAAGACGGGGTTTTTAAACCACCGCCCTAAACGTAGAAGACTTAACCCTTCTACTTTTGAAAAGCCTGCTCAATTTGACTTGAATCGACTTTTGCAGGAAAACCTTGCGGCACCCCTTAAACTTTTTCTACCTTCTCCGCAACCGCAGAAGCACTTGCTTCAGCAGCCGCCTTGGAAGCATTGCTACCGCCACCGCCCCCGCCGCCACCCGGCTTCTTACGGCCTGGCGCGATCATCATGACCATCTGCCTGCCTTCCAGCTTGGGGAACTGCTCAACAACTATCAAATCTGCCAACTCATCCCGTATACGCGCCAGCAGAGCCAAACCCAACTCTTGGTGCGTGATCTCACGGCCCCGAAAACGCAAGGTAATCTTGCATTTGTCGCCTTCATCCAGAAAGCGCTTGATGTTGCGCACCTTGATGTTGTAGTCACCGTCGTCGGTGCCTGGGCGAAACTTGATCTCTTTGATCTCAATGACTTTTTGCTTCGATTTCGCTTCCGCCGCTTTTTTCTGCTCTGCGTACTTGAACTTGCCGTAATCCATCAATCTGCAAACCGGCGGCACGGCCGTCGGTGAGATTTCTACCAGATCTACGTCGGCTTCTCCGGCTAAACGGAGCGCTTCCATGATGGTGACAACGCCTAGTGGCTCGTTGTCGGGGCCCGAAAGTCGTACTTCAGGGGCCATGATTTCACGGTTCAAGCGGTGCTTGCGTTCTTCGCGTTGGCGGCGGTCACGAAATTCAGTAGCGATGGTCAATGTCCTTTAAATTTTGCTATACAAGCTATAGCTGCTCGCGCCCGTATTTAAACGGCCTAAGCCTAAATAGATCATCAAAATGGTGAAAAATCAAGCTTTTTGAGTGATGTCTGAGGCTATTTGCTTGGCAAACACTTCAAGAGACATCACACCAAGGTCTTTGTTACCCCGGGCGCGCACTGCAACTGCGCCGGCTGCCATCTCTTTGTCGCCTATGACGAGAATGTACGGCAGCTTTTGCATCGAATGCTCTCGTATTTTATACGTAATTTTCTCGTTGCGCAGGTCTAAGTTGACCCTAAGCCCTTGATTTTGCAGCGTTTTAGCAACTTCCCGGGCATATTCGGCCTGCGAATCGGTGATATTGAGCACTGAAACCTGCATCGGCGCCAGCCAGGTCGGCAATGCGCCAGCGTGCTCTTCGATCAAAATTCCGATAAAACGCTCCAGGCTGCCGACAATCGCCCGGTGCAGCATGACGGGCCTATGGCGCGCGCCGTCTTCACCCACGTATTCAGCATCCAGCCGCTCAGGCATCGAAAAGTCAACCTGCATGGTTCCGCACTGCCACTGCCGGCCAATCGCGTCTTTAAGGGTGTATTCAATTTTGGGGCCGTAAAAAGCGCCATCGCCGGGGGAAATTTCAAACTCACAACCCGATGCACGCAGGCTTTCCATCAGCGCGTGTTCGGCCTTGTCCCAGCTTTCGTCGGAGCCAATACGCGCCTCGGGCCGCGTGGCAACTTTATAAATGATGTTTTTGAAGCCAAAGTCGGTGTAGACCTTTTGCAGCAGTGTGGTGTAGTCGACGCACTCCTTCAAAATTTGCTCTTCCGTGCAAAAAATGTGGCCGTCGTCTTGTGTGAAGCCGCGCACCCGCATGATGCCGTGCAGGCCGCCCGAAGGCTCATTACGGTGGCACTGGCCAAACTCGCCGTAGCGCAGCGGCAAATCACGGTAGCTTTTGATGCCCTGCTTGAAGATCAAAATATGACCCGGGCAGTTCATCGGCTTCAGCGCATATTCGCGCTTTTCGCTCTCGGTGGTGAACATGTTGTCGCGGTACTTGTCCCAGTGGCCGGTTTTTTCCCACAGTGTTTTGTCGATAACCTGTGGGCCTTTGACTTCCTGGTAGCCGTTGTCCTGGTATACCTTGCGCATGTACTGCTCCACGCCTTGCCACAGCGTCCAGCCCTTGGGGTGCCAAAACACCAAGCCCGGTGCGTGATCGTCGATGTGGAACAGGTCCAGCTCTTTGCCCAGCTTGCGGTGGTCGCGTTTTTCGGCTTCTTCCAGCTGCGTTAAATATTGCTGCAAATCGTCTTTTGTGGCCCAGGCCGTGCCGTACACGCGCTGCAGCATTTCATTGCGGTGGTCACCGCGCCAGTAGGCACCAGCCAGCTTCATGAGTTTGAAAAACTTCAGCTTGCCTGTGCTGGGCACGTGCGGGCCGCGGCACAAGTCTTCAAAATTGCCTTCGCGGTAGAGCGACACATCTTCACCCGCCGGAATGCTGGAGATGATTTCGGCCTTGTAGTGCTCGCCAATACTGTTGAAATGCGCCACCGCCTCGTCGCGCGGCAGCACGCGGCGCGTGACCGGCTCATCTTTGGCCGCCAGCTCGGTCATGCGCTTTTCAATGGCGATCAGGTCATCTGGCGTGAAGGGCCGTTTGTATGAGAAGTCATAGAAAAACCCGTTTTCAATCACCGGGCCGATCGTGACTTGTGCATCGGGAAACAACTCTTTCACTGCATAAGCCAGCAAGTGCGCAGTTGAGTGGCGAATCAGCTCCAGGCCGTCTGCATCTTTGGCGGTGATGATGGCCAGCGCGCTGTCTTTGTCAATCAGGTAGCTTGTATCAACGACTTTGCCATCGACCTTACCGCCAAGCGCCGCTTTGGCCAAGCCTGTGCCAATTGAAGCGGCGACCTCAGCCACTGTGACTGCTTGGGGAAATTCACGTTTTGAAGCATCGGGGAGCGTGATTTGAATCATTGAAAGTCGTTCTCAGGTCTGATAAAGCAAAAAGCGCGGTAGGTGCCGCGCTAATTTGTTGAGTTGCGTAGCGTGATTTTAATCGACTAAGAACTGGCGGGCGTCTTAGCGCCCAGTGACTTTTTTAATCGTGGGTTTGATGCTGTCACGGCGGGCGGGCAGTACCGCCGCCCCTTCACGCAAAGCGCTCAACACGATACAGGTTGCGGTTTCAGTCAAGATACAAAACTTGGTCACCACGGCATCCAGGTGGGCCACATCAATAACTGCAATTTCCATCACCCAACTGTCGTCGCCCGTCACGTTGTAAGCCGTAATCACTTCAGGCGTTTGCTCCACAAGTTTGACAACGCGCGCATATTCAGCCCGGCCAACGCGCACGACGGCGCGAATGCCGTAGCCCAGCCGCTGGTAGTTCACCTGTGCCCTGTAACCCGTGATAACACCCGACAGCTCCAGTTTGCGCACCCGTTCGGTGACAGCGGGCTGGCTCAAGTGCACCAGCCTGCCCAACTGCGCCATGGTGATGCGGGCATCTTTTTGCAGGGCCGCGAGAATACTGGAGTCATACGCATCAAACTCGTTGGTTTCTGTCAAAGTGTTCATAGACGTTTAAAAGTAAGGCGATTTTGGTTTAACACCGTTAATTTTGCATGTTCAAACGCAATCAGGCAAATTACGATTATTGGCATGCCCACCCTTTCTGCAACACTCAATCGACCCAAAAGCGCCCCGCGCTGGCTGATTCCCGCCTTGCTGGCCTGCTACTTGGTGTGGGGCTCAACCTACTTAACCATTCGCTATGCATTAGTTAGCTTCCCGCCGTACTTTCAGATGGGCTCGCGCTTTGTAGTGGCAGGCGTACTGCTGATGGCGTGGATGCGCTGGCGTGGTGCGGCTAGGCCCAGTTTGATTGGATGGCGCAACGCCGCTGTCGTCGGCAGCTTGATGCTGGCCGCGGCCATGGGCTGGCTCGCCAGCGTGCAGCAGTACATTGGCTCGGGCTTGATTGCCACGTTTATTGCCATCGTGCCGATGGTGGTTTGCGCGTTTGGGTTGCTGGCGGGCAAGCGCCCTACCCGGCTAGAGCTAGCGGGTATGGCGCTTGGCGCAGTGGGTGTGCTGCTGTTGGTACGCGGGGCCAGCTTTTCTGCGTCGCCCGTTGGCATTGTCTTGATTGCGGGCTCGGTGGTTGCCTGGTCGATGGGGTCGGTGTTGCAAACCACACGCTTGCCACTGGCGCCCGGGCCGACCGGCTTTGCGAGCGAAATGTTGTGCGGCGGTGCGGTGTTGATGGTGATTTCGCTCGCACTTGGCGAGCAGCCAAGCTGGCCGCCGCAGCCATTGGCGCTGGCTGCCTGGGCATACCTGGTCGTGTTCGGCTCGCTCATTGCATTTAGCGCCTACCTGTACCTGCTGGCCAATGCAACCCCAGCATTGGCGACCAGCTACGCTTTTATCAATCCAGTGATTGCATTGGCGCTGGGCGTCAGGCTGGGGGGCGAAGTGGTCAGCAGCGGTGAATGGCTGGCCTGCGGCGTGATTTTGATGGGTGTGGTGCTGATATTTTTAAGCAAAACCAGAAAGACTTAAGGCAACAAAAAAGGAGCCAGTGGCTCCTTTTTTTGAATGACTCAGGTCAAGCAGCAGATCAGTGAAACTGCTCTTCCTCCGTCGAGCCCGTCAGCGCGGTCACGCTGGACTTGCCGCCCTGAATCACGGTGGTCACTTCGTCAAAGTAACCGGTGCCGACTTCTTGCTGGTGCGACACAAATGTGTAGCCGCGGTCACGGGCAGCGAACTCTGGCTCTTGCACTTTCTCAACATAAGCCGTCATGCCGCGTGCGACGTAGTCTTGTGCCAAATCGAACATGTTGTACCACATGGAATGGATACCAGCCAGGGTGATGAACTGGTACTTGTAGCCCATCGCGCCGAGTTCTTTCTGGAACTTGGCGATGGTGGCGTTGTCGAGGTTTTTCTTCCAGTTAAACGATGGCGAGCAGTTGTAGGCCAGCATTTTGCCAGGGTGAACGGCGTGTACTGCCTCGGCAAATTTGCGTGCAAATTCGAGGTCAGGCGTGCCGGTTTCGCACCACACCAGGTCGGCGTAATGTGCGTAAGCAACAGCGCGGCTGATAGCCTGGTCCATGCCTTTTTTGGTTTTGTAAAAACCTTCAGCGGTGCGCTCACCGGTGATGAAAGGCTTGTCGTTCTCGTCGTAGTCGCTGGTCAGCAAATCAGCTGCTTCTGCGTCCGTACGGGCAATTACCAGGGTTGGCACGCCGCACACGTCAGCCGCCATGCGGGCAGCAATGAGTTTTTGGCAGGCTTCAGCGGTAGGCACCAGCACTTTGCCGCCCATGTGGCCGCATTTTTTAACCGAAGCCAACTGGTCTTCGAAGTGAACGCCAGCCGCGCCAGAACTGATCATGGCTTTCATCAGCTCAAACGCGTTCAGCACGCCGCCAAAACCGGCTTCAGCGTCGGCCACGATGGGCGCGAAGTTGTCGATGTAGCCTGCGTCACCTGCGTCAATGCCTTTGGAATGCTGGATTTCGTCGGCACGGCGGAACGTATTGTTGATGCGCTCAACCACTTTCGGCACCGAGTCAACTGGGTACAAAGACTGGTCGGGGTACATCGCTGCGTAACCGTTGTTGTCGGCAGCAACCTGCCAGCCCGACAGGTAGATGGCTTTTACGCCTGCTTTGACCTGTTGCATGGCCTGGCCGCCGGTGAGTGCACCCAGGCAATTCACGTAGGGCTCTGAGTGCACCAGGTCCCACAGCTTTTCAGCACCCCGGCGAGCCAGCGTGTGCTCAATGTGAAAAGAGCCGCGCAGGCGCACCACATCGGCCGCGCTGTAACCGCGCTTGAGGCCTTTCCAGCGGGGGTTGGTGGCCCAGTCTTTTTCAAGTGCAGCGATTTGCTGCTCACGGGTGAGTTGGTCGTTGAGGGTTTGGGGCATGGTGGACTCCGTAGTTGGAAAAGGTGAAAAACACAAAAATAAATATTGTGTCGACGACAAATTCTAAGTCTTCTACAAGACTTAATCAGCTCTTATGTCTTATATAAGACAATTTAAAACTTTCAGTAGAATCAACAGCTTAGAAGTTTTTTACCATAATGTGGCATTTGACTTCTCATATCGAGAAATTATTTTGCAGTGCAGCAATTCAATTTTTCACAATGCGAACTGGGCAGGTGCAATAGTGAAATGCTGCTTAGCCCACAGCAAGGCAAGCGTAATCAGGCCTCAGGCGTGCCGGTATCGCTGGCTCCGCTGGTGAACTGCTGCCGGGCCGAAGCCGCCAGCGCCTGGTACTTTTTGCGGAAAATATCAAGTTCCTCTTCCTCCAGCTCTTCCAGATCCATCAACGCGTTGTGCGCCCCCACCGTCGCGCGGATCAATTCATCGAGCTTGATTTGGATCGCCTCGGTATCGCGGTTTTGCGTGTTCTGAATCAAAAACACCATCAGAAACGTGATGATGGTGGTGCCAGTGTTGATCACCAGCTGCCAGGTGTCGCTGAATCTGAAGAACGGCCCGGTCACCAGCCAGACAACTATTGCAGCAACCGCAAGCGTAAAAGTCCTTGGCCGGCCGCAAAAGTGGGACGCTAATTTGGCAAAGCTTGAATATTTGGCCGATATAAGCATGGATGCCACCGCTTTCTGAATACGAAACGACAAGACAGGTGTACCGGTTGGCACTGTACGACCGTAATACCAGCAACAACCGGTTGCGTAATCGCTATTTATTCAGTAGCTGCTTGCGCCCGTATTCATTGGGCTACAGCCACTTTTATTGTAAAAATTGGCTCTTTTTCATTTTAAAACGCTTGCTGTCCAGCGATTTCAAAACTTTCATGCCACGGCCCGCTGACGCGTGGCCACCAGCGCTCCCAGCCACAGCGCCAACGCTGAAAAAACCAGTCCTCGCTGCAAGCCTGCCAGGTCACTACCCGCCCCTGTCCTGTCGGCAATCCATCCGACCACCGTTGGACCGATGATTTGGCCGGCCGCAAAAACCACGGTAAAGGCGCTGATGCCTGCCGCCCACTGGCTTTGCGGCAAGTTGTGGCGCACCAGCGCCGTGGTGCTGGCCACCACTGACAAAAAGACGCCACCAAACAAAACGCCAGACAGCAGCACCAGCGGCCAGGCGGCAGTGATGGCGGGCAGCAGTGTGGCACAGCCCAGCAACGCGTTCAACATGGCCAGCGCCTGCCCGCCCTTGAAGCGGTCAAGCAAACCCGCCCAGATGCGGGAAGACGCCATGACGGCCAAGCCTAGCAGTGCATAAAAACCCGTGATCGCATGCGGCGCTGCGCCCTGCTCCCGCAGCAGCGCCACCACAAAAGTCATGTACCCGATGTAGCCCACACCAAACAGCGCGTAGCCTGCAAGACCAGGCGCAAAGTCGCGCCACGCAAACATGCGCTGCACAGGCGCCTGTGAGATGTTGCTTGCGGGCGCGGTAAGCACCTGCAAGCGCCGCCCCAGCCACGCCAGTACGCCTGTAGCCAGCGCGCAGCTACCAGCAAGCGCCCACCACGCCCAAGCCCAACTGTGCTCTAACTGGCTGGCCGTCTGCAGCGCAGCAGGCACCAGCAGCGCTGACAGCAAAATGCCCAGGCCAGTGCCGCCGTAGTACACACCCAGCAACAATCCCATGCGTGCAGGCGCCAAAGCGCCCAGCCGCGCCGCCAACAGTCCGCCCGCAATGAACACCAGAGCACTCGCTACACCCGCCAACAGGCGCTGCAGCAAGAGCGAAGGCGCATCGATAAAAAATCCGCTGCCTGCCATGAAAACGGTGGCAAATAAGCTGCCACCTACCAGCAGCTGCACCGGCGTAAAGCGTTTGAGCAGCCACGGCGTAGCCAATGCGCCCAGCAAGTAGCCAAGGGCGTTGGCAGTGTTCATCGCCCCGGCCAGCGTGTAGCTCCAGCCGAGGTCTGCGCGCATGGTGGGCAGCAGCAGGCCGTATGCAAATCGGGTGATGCCCAGCGACACGGCAGCACCCAAAGACAGTGCTGCCGCAAGAGCCAGCAGTTGCGGCAGCGTCGGGGGTGTAGGGGGTACGTGGGTTTTGGGCGGCATGGCGCGGTGGTGTTTCGGCAATGAAGACGCTATATTATCAGGAGCTGTCTGTGCCCGTATTTATTGGGCTTCAGTTGTTTTTAATAGGTTAAAACGACAGTTTTCGGGGTTTTGAGGCGATACAGCGGGTATATCAGGCAGCTGACGGGTGCCTGCGCGATGGCTCATTCACATGCAAGAACCTGGTGAACAAATCACGCGGCGGCACTACAAAAATACTTTTGAGCACCTGCCCGACGCTACCCCGGTGGTAAGCGCCGTGGGTCAGCACATGGAACAGCATTTCCTCACGCGTCATGCGGCCTGCGTCACCATCGGTGAATTGAAATGAAAGACTGGCTGCCAGCGCCTCGTCGCTCATCGCAGCAACATAGGCTTCAAACCAGGCATCCGTCTCTGCAACGGCAAAGTGAAGCTCGCCAAGATCAGGGGTCTCAGTGGTGTTTGTGGCGGTGTACGGGTGTTTTTCTCCAGTCAAATGCGCGCGAAAGATTCTGTCAACAACGTAAATATGGTTCAAGGTTCTGATGGCTGTCTGGCGCGGAGCAGCGTGCTCCGCCTGCGTGACACCAGCCACCGAATCAAAAAGCTCACGGTTGGCCCAGGACTTTTGGGCGAAAAGGGAGGAGAGGATTTTTTGCGGCATGGTTAAAGAAGAATTGGCGATGAGCGCCCCATTATTTCTTGATTTTCCGGGCGCTGGCAATCAATGTGTGATTGTTTTAGCAACACAAATGCTATTAATTAAGGAGCTGCTTGCGCCGGTATTTATTGGCTTACAGCTCGTTTTTATGCAGAAAAAGGCGGTTTTTAGGTGCCTGACTGCCATTATTGGTTCGCGCTTAACGTGACTGCCCACAGCACAAATGCCCACAGCCACAGCACCCCGGCGTAAATGATTCGGCGCCACCACACTTGCTGGCCTTTGCTGGCCAGGTAGCGGTTCAGCCAACCCGCCGCCAAAAAGGCAACTGACCACAACATGCCAATCACAATCAGCGCGGGCCAGATCCAGTCGCCTCTGGCGGTGTCCAGATTGGGATAGGCAGACGGCATGGCAAACGAGGTTGCGTAGTACAAACCCAGACCCATCACGCCCATGCCAAGCAAGCCCAACGCGGCTGCAGCCAACGTCGCCAATGCAGAGTATTTGATTGCTACCAAAAACCCCCAGACCGCGCGAATTTTGCTTGCCATGATGGGTTGCTTTATTGAAAAGTTTTAGGTTGCCGAACCGGGCTTTGCCTGCTGACCGGGCGCTGGGTCGGTTATGGTTAGCGGCATGAATCGAATTGTGGCTTATGCCTGCCTTGCCCTGAGTATGTCGCTGGTCGGCAGCTACGTTGCCTTGTCCAAACCCCTGGTTGCCGCCCTGCCGGTTTTTTTATTGGCCTGGCTGCGTTTTGGTATTGGCGGCGCGGCCATGTTGCATTGGCTGAAGAAGCCAGCCACCGAAGCGCCGATGACAGCACAGACCAAAAAGCTGCTGTTTTTAGAGTCTTTTTTGGGCAATTTTCTGTTTTCGATTTGCATGCTGTTTGGCGTCAGCCTGACCAGCGCCATCACGGCGGGTGTAGTAATGGCGACGATTCCCGCTGCGGTGGCTTTGATGAGCTGGGCGTTTTTGAAAGAGCGCATCGGCCTGCGCACTTGGGCGGCGGTATTTTGTGCTGTGGTGGGTGTGACGCTGGTTTCACTATCAAAACAGGAGCTGGTTGCGCCCGTTTCTAGGGCGCTAGAGGCTGATTTGGCATCAAAAAGCGCGGCTGTAGGCATGCTGCTGTTGCTGGGCGCCGTGTTGTGTGAAGCTGCCTATGCTGTGATTGGCAAAAAGTTGGTTGGCGCGCTCAGCCCCAAGCGCATCAGCGCGCTGATCAACTTGTGGGGCTTTGTACTGGTTACCCCGCTCGGGCTGTGGGCGGCTTGGCAATTTGACTTTAGCTCGGTAGCCGCGCCCAGCTGGCTGCTGCTGGTGTTCTATTCACTGGCCGCCAGCGTGTGGACGGTATGGCTGTGGATGACAGGGCTGAAAACCATCGACGCGGGCAAAGCGGGCGTGTTCACCGTGTTCTTGCCCGTTAGCGCGGCGGCAGTCGGCGTGGTGTTTTTAGGTGAAACGTTAAGTGGCCTGCAAGCGCTAGCCTTTGGCGTGGCACTGCTGGGAGTGGTGCTGGCTACGCTGCCGTCAAAAGATAAAGCCCAGAAGTCGCCCTAAAACGCGTCGGCGTACCGCTCTAGCTCCCAGTTGCTGACGTGCGCAGCGTATGCGTCCCATTCCTCACGCTTGCATTGCAAAAACTGGTCAACAAACGCGGCGCCTAAACGGTCGATCAAGGCATTGTCTGCGGCCAAAGCTTGCAGCGCGCTATACAAATCGCGCGGCAGGGCATCTGGCATGGCAGCGCCTGACGCTTTGCGTTCGTACAGGTCTTCGTCGTGGGCGGCTGCCGCGGGCAAACTGCGCGCCATGCCGTCAAGGCCCGCAGCCAGCGTGGCGGCGAGTGCGGCGTACACATTGCACGACGGGTCGGGCAAGCGCCACTCAATGCGCCCCGCCACCGCACGCACCAGGCAGGTGCGGTTGTTGTTGCCAATGGTCTTCCACACGGGCGACCAGCTGGTGCCCGACAGGCTGGCACTGGATGCCAAACGCTTGTAGCTGTTAACAGTGGGCGCGCACAACGCGGCCAGCGCGTCGGCATGGTGAAGCAAACCGGCAGCAAACTGATGGCCCACGGCGCTCAACCCCAGCGCGCCGTGAACATCAGCCATCACGGCTTTGCCGGCAGTGTCGCGCAGGCTTAAATGGAAGTGCAGGCCACTGCCTGCGCATTGGCGAACGGTTTGGCCATGCAGCTAAAAACCATAGCATGCTTTTCAGCAACGGCGTGCGCTGCCAATTTGAAAAGCATGTAGCGGTCAGCTGCCGCCAGCGCATCGTCAAACCGGTAATTAATTTCGTACTGCCCATTGGCGTCTTCGTGGTCAGTTTGTTCCAGCTCAAAGCCCAGCGCTATCAAAGTGGCCCGCATTTCTTCAAGGTAGGCTTGGTGGCGGTGTATCGCCTTCAGGTCATACGACGGTTTGGCCAATTTGTCTTGCTGGTCGGCTGCCACCCAACGGCCACTGGCGTCGCGGTTGAGTAAGAAATACTCGGGCTCCATGCCCACATACAGAGTCAACCCACGCTCTTGCAACGCGGCAACCTGGCGCTTGAGCAGTTGGCGCGAGCAAGTGTCAACTGCCTGCCCGCCTGCGTAGCCGTCGCACACGGCGTGGGCCACACCGGGCATGAAGGGCAAGATGCGAATCGATTCTGGCTGTACGCGCGCGAAGTATTCGCTGCGCTCGCCATAGCGGGGCAAGCCGGTGCCGGCGATGCTGGGGCCTGCAAAGCCCGCGCCAGTTTCAACCCAATCGCGTAGCGCCTTGACGGGCACCAACTTGCCTTTTGCCACCCCGTGAATGTCGGCGAACTGCACCAGCAAGCTGTGTATGCCCTGAGCCTGCAGCTCCGATACACGGCCTGCATAGTCAAAAACTGTCATGCTGGCACGGCGTTGAAGGCGGCATCCAGTGTGCCCAGCGCCTCGGCGAACACGTCGTCTTCAATCGTCAGCGGGAACAAAAAGCGAATCACATTGCCGTACACGCCGCAGGTCAGCAGCAGCAAGCCGCGCTGCAAGGCTTGTTGTTGAATTTTTTTGGTCAGGTCGGCGTCTGGCTCGCCAGTAGCCGGGTTGGCAAACTCGCAGGCCACCATCGCGCCCAAGCCGCGCACATCGCTGATGCGCTTGTCGGTGAGTTGCCGCTGCTTTAAGTGGGCTTGGAGTTTGTTGCCCAAAACGTTGGCGCGCTCAATCAAGCCTTCTTCTGAAATGATGTCCAGCACCGCGTGAGATGCAGCTATCGCCAACGGGTTACCCGCGTACGTGCCGCCCAAGCCGCCGGGGGCGGGTGCGTCCATCACATCGGTCTTGCCAACCACGGCCGACAGCGTGGTGCCGCCCGCCAGGCTTTTGGCCATCACCATCATGTCGGGCGAAATGCCAAAGTGCTCCATGGCAAACATCTTGCCGGTGCGGGCAAAGCCAGACTGCACTTCATCAGCAATCATCAAAATACCGTGCTCGTTGCACAACTGGCGCAGCCACTTCGCGGCCTCAGCCTGAATCACGTTAAATCCGCCCTCGCCTTGCACAGGTTCAAAAATAATGGCAGCCACGCGGCTTGGCTCAATGTCGCACTTGAAAAGCTGCGTCATGGCGTGCTTGACCTCATCAAGCGAGGCGCAATGGCACGGAAAAGGTGCGTGGTAAATCTCGGGCGGGAAAGGACCAAACCCCGCTTTGTAGGGCTGCACCTTGCCGGTCATGGCAACGGCAAACATGCTTCGGCCATGAAACGCGCCACCAAAGGCAATCACGCCGCTGCGTTTGGTGTGGGCCCGTGCAATTTTGATGGC
>JANNCT010000067.1:0-7305 GCA_031386895.1 Polaromonas sp. | reverse complement strand
CCCGGAGCCGAAAAAGTGCTGGCTCAATTGGCAGACCCGGCCCAGCTCGCCCGCAAACGCGTCGGCTTGAAAGCGCTGGAGCGCATTCCCGTGCGCGACCATACTGCTTTGCATGAGCTTAGCGGTAATGTTATCGGCGAGGTCACCAGCGGCCTGCTTGGCCCCAGCATCAACCAGCCCGTCGCTATGGGCTATGTTGGCCCTGAATTTGCACCCATCGGCACGCATGTCAACGCCATGGTGCGCGGCAAACCCGTCCTGATGGAAGTCTGCGTCATGCCTTTTGTGCCTAATAATTACTTTCGCGGATAACCCTTTTCTTTTTTTATTTGGAGAACTCTCATGACCATCAAATACACCGAAGACCACGAGTGGCTAAAAATTGACGGCGACATCGCCACCGTGGGCATTACCGTTCACGCGCAAGACGCACTGGGCGACGTCGTGTTTGTTGACCTGCCCGAAGTCGGCGCACTGTTTGCACAAAAAGAAACCGCTGGCGTGGTCGAGTCTGTCAAAGCTGCCGCTGACGTGTACATGCCGGTGGCTGGCGAGGTAATGGAAGTCAACGAAACCCTGCGTGCAGACCCGTCACTTGCCAACTCTGACCCGCTGGGTGCAGGCTGGTTTTTTAAAGTCAAGATGACTGATGCGTCGCAGCTGGATGCGTTGATGGACGACACCACGTACAGCGCTTTTTCAGCCAACGCTTGATTCAACCCGCGATCCCTGAATTTCTTTAGTCCCATTCATTGAGGCACGTCCCCATGTTGATGCAATCCGCCAAACCTTTAGCCGATCTTGAAAATACCTCCGAGTTCATCGCCCGCCACATCGGTATCGATGACGCAGCCGAGGCGCACATGCTCAGCGTGCTGGGCGCTGCATCGCGCCGCGCTTTGATGGACGCGATCATTCCGCCGTCGATTGCGCGCTCGAGCGCCATGGCGATTCCGGCGCCAGTGACTGAGGCTGAGGCACTCAATCAGCTCAAAGCGATTGCATCGAAAAACAAGGTGCTTAAAAGCTTCATTGGCCAAGGCTATTACGGCACGCACACGCCGGGCGTGATCTTGCGCAACATTTTGGAAAACCCCGCTTGGTACACGGCCTACACGCCCTACCAGGCCGAGATTTCCCAAGGCCGGATGGAAGCACTGATCAACTTCCAGACCATGATCTGCGACCTGACAGGCATGCCGATTGCCAACGCATCGATGCTCGACGAAGCCACCGCCGCCGCTGAAGCCATGACGCTGGCCAAGCGCAGCGTGAAAAGTAAATCCAACACCTTTGTCGTCGCGGGTGACTGCCATCCGCAAACCATTGAAGTGATTCAAACCCGCGCCAAGCCGCTGGGTATCACAGTGCTGCTGGCCAACTCAGCCGCCGAGTGGCACGCCGCCCTCAATGACGTGAAGGGCGACTACTTTGCGGTGCTGGCACAGTACCCCGCCACCAGTGGCCGTATTAACGATTTGCGTGCTGATGTTGCAGTAGTGCATGCCAAACAAGCCGCCTTCATTGCCGCCGCTGACCCGCTGGCGCTGACGCTTTTGACACCGCCCGGCGAATGGGGTGCAGACATCGTGGTGGGCACCACGCAGCGCTTTGGCATGCCGATGGGCGCCGGTGGCCCACATGCGGCGTATCTGGCGTGCAAGGATGAGTTCAAGCGTTCCATGCCAGGCCGCCTGGTCGGCGTGTCGATTGACGTGCATGGCAACCCGACCTACCGACTGGCGCTGCAAACGCGTGAGCAACACATTCGCCGTGAAAAGGCCACGTCCAATATTTGCACCGCGCAAGTTTTGCCAGCCGTTGTAGCCAGCATGTACGCGGTGTACCACGGCCCGCAGGGTTTGAAGCGCATAGCGCAGCGCGTGGCCAGCTACACCGCTATTTTGGCGCGCGGCCTGAATGCGTTGGGGCATGAAGTGCGCGGTGACAGCGCGTTTGACACCCTCAGTTTAAAAACCGACGCCGCTACAGATTCAATAGCTGCTCGCGCCCGTGAATTGGGCGCCAACCTGCGAATTTACGTTAAAGACTACCTGTGCATTGCATTGGATGAGACTACAACAAGGGGCGACATTGAATTGCTCTGGTCTGTGTTCGCCAAGCCCGGTCAGGCGTTGCCCAAGGTTGCTGACTTTGAAAAAGGCATCGAGCCCCTCATCCCTGCCGAACTGCGCCGCACCAGCGAATTTTTAACTCATCCGGTCTTTAACACGCACCACAGCGAGACCGCCATGCTGCGCTATATCCGCAGCTTGAGCGACAAAGACTTGGCGCTTGACCGCAGCATGATCCCGCTCGGCTCTTGCACCATGAAGCTGAACGCCACCAGCGAGATGATTCCCATCACCTGGCCAGAGTTTGCCAATATGCACCCGTTTGCGCCTGCAGACCAGCAGCAGGGCTACGCCGAGCTTGACGAGCAGTTGCGCGCCTGGCTGTGCCAGGCCACGGGCTACGCGGGCATCAGCCTGCAGCCCAACGCTGGCTCTCAGGGCGAATACGCGGGCATGCTGGTCATCAAGGCGTTTCATGACTCGCAAGGCCAGGGCCACCGCAATATTTGCCTGATACCTGCTTCCGCTCACGGCACCAACCCGGCCAGCGCACAAATGGCGGGCATGACGGTGGTGGTGACTGGCTGCGATGCAAAAGGCAACGTTGACATGGCCGACCTGAAGGCCAAGTGCGAACAGCACAGCGCCAACCTGGCAGCGGTGATGATCACCTACCCATCGACCCACGGCGTGTTTGAAGCCAACGTCAAAGAGCTGTGCGCCATGGTGCACAGCCACGGCGGGCGCGTGTACGTAGACGGCGCGAACATGAACGCGCTGGTCGGCACAGCCGCGCCAGGTGAGTTTGGCGGCGACGTCAGCCACCTCAATTTGCACAAAACATTTTGCATTCCGCACGGCGGCGGCGGGCCTGGTGTTGGCCCGGTGTGCGTGGTAGCGGACTTGGTGCCGTATTTGCCAGGGCATGTGGCGGGCGGGATTCCCGTCAATGGAGTGGGGGCCATCTCGGCGGCTCCGTTAGGCAATGCAGCTGTGTTGCCGATCAGCTGGATGTACTGCCGCATGATGGGCCCAGAAGGTTTGACGCAATCCACCGAGATTTCAATTCTCTCAGCCAACTACATCAGCAAGCGCCTCGCTGGCCACTTCCCCACCCTGTACGCGAGCGAGGCAGGCTACGTGGCGCACGAGTGCATTCTGGACTTGCGCCCATTGAAAGACACCAGCGGCGTGACCGCAGAAGACGTGGCCAAGCGCCTGATGGACTACGGCTTTCACGCGCCCACGCTAAGCTTTCCGGTGGCAGGCACGCTGATGGTCGAGCCGACAGAGAGCGAAGACTTGAAAGAGATCGACCGCTTCATCAACGCCATGATCTCCATCCGCAAAGAGATTGCACAAATTGAAGCTGGCGTCTGGCCGCAAGACAACAACCCACTGAAACACGCGCCGCACACCTCGGCCAGCGTGATCGCAGCAGAATGGAACAGGCCATATTCACGCGAGGTAGCGGCCTTCCCGGTCGCGGCGCTCAAAAGCTGCAAATACTGGCCCACCACCGGCCGGGTAGACAACGTGTACGGTGACCGCAACCTGATGTGCAGTTGCCTGCCCGTCAGTGAGTACGCCTGAATGCAGATTGATTGCTATTAAATAAGTAGCTGGTAGCGCCCGTATTTCCTCCGCCAGAGCCTTATTTGATATTAAAAAAACAGCCTGAAGTCACCTTTGGGCAGTTTGTCAGCCCTCATCTTTGATACGCAAACGCGCGAGCTGCCATTAAAAAAATGGCGAGCTGGGCTTTGCGTGATTGCTGCGTTGAATGACCCACAGGGCGGCCGTTGTTTAAGATCCAACGCCTACATTCACCGCTTCAAAAATCATTCATGACCGAAAAAATATCCCCCGTCGCCATCGTCACCGGCGCATCTTCAGGCGTGGGCCTGTACGCCACTTTGGCCCTTGCAGCGCGTGGCTGGCACGTGGTGATGGCTTGCCGCGATGTTGCAAAAGCAACCAGGACGGCAGCTGAGTTGGGCATTGCGCCGCAGCACATCACACCCGTGCTGATTGATTTGGGATCGCAGGCCAGTGTGCGCAGCTTTGTGGCGGCATTTACTACCGGCGGCATGCCGCTCGATGCGCTGGTGTGCAATGCCGCCGTGTACCTGCCGCGCGTCAAGGAGCCGCAACGCTCGCCTGAAGGCTTTGAGATCAGCGTGGCCACCAACCACTTTGGGCATTTTTTACTTAGCCGTTTGTTGTTGCCCGTGTTGCAGCAGTCCACACGCCCTGGCCCGCGCCTGATCACGCTGGGCACAGTAACGGCCAACTCGGCTGAATTTGGCGGCAAGGTGCCCATCCCTGCGCCTGCTGACCTCGGTGATTTGCAAGGGCTTAAAGCGGGCTTTAAAACACCCGTTGCCATGATTGACGGCAAGCCTTTCAAACCTGGCAAGGCTTACAAAGACAGCAAGCTGTGCAACATGATGATGAGCCGTGAATTTCACAGCCGCTACCACGCTGGTACCGGCGTCGTGTTCAACACGCTTTACCCCGGCTGCGTGGCCGACACAGCGCTGTTCAGAGACACGCCGCAAGCGTTTCGTACCATCTTTCCGTGGTTTCAGAAAAACATCACCAAAGGGTACGTCACGCAAACGCTGGCGGGCGAGCGTGTGGCGCAGGTGGTGGCCGATGCAGGGTTTGAGCTGTCAGGCCAGCACTGGAGCTGGGGCAACCGTCAGCAAGAAGGTCGCGCCGCGTTTGCCCAACCCCTGTCAACCAAAGCCACCAACCTTGCGCGTTCTGCCGAGCTGTGGACTTTGACTGAAAAAATGGTGGGCCTGGAAAGTTTGAAAGCATGAAGCTGATGTCGATCATTTTGATTTGCGTGGGTGTGTTGCTGGCCGCTGCCCTATGGTGGCTCTGGACGCCCGACAAAGACCGCGCTGCGCTGGAGCGCCAATATCTGAGCGCCCCCACCGACATGATCGACGTTTCCGGCACACGCCTGCATGTGCGGGACAGAGGCCCCAAAACCGCACCCGCCGTGATTTTTTTGCACGGCTTTGGCGCCAGCTTACACACCTGGGAGCCGTGGGCCAACGCACTGGCAAAAGATCTGCGCGTGATTCGTATTGACCTGCCCGGCTCGGGCCTGAGCCTGCCCGACCCCACCGGCGACTATTCAGACAAACGCACCCTGCAAATCATCAATGCCTTGATGGACCAGCTGGGCTTGGTGCGCGCCAGCCTGGTGGGCAACTCGATTGGCGGCCGTATGGCATGGACATTTGCGGGCACTTACCCCGCGCGCACGGACAAACTGGTGCTGGTGTCACCCGACGGTTTTGCCAGCCCGGGTTTTGAATATGGCAAAACGCCCGACGTGCCGATGATGTTCAAGCTGATGAGCGTTACCCTGCCCAAGCCGCTGCTGGCAATGAGCTTGAAACCCGCCTACGCTAAGCCTGAGACAATGACCGACGCGCTGGCCACCCGATACCACGACATGATGCTGGCCCCCGGCAGCCGCGGTGCACTGCTGGCCCGCATGGCGCAAACCGTGCTGGTCGATCCGCTGCCCATCCTTAAACGAATCACCGCACCCACGCTGCTGGTGTGGGGCGAGCAAGACGCGATGATTCCGTTCGCCAATTCAAATGATTACGTCAAAGCGATTGCAGGCTCAAAACGGGTGTCGTTCAAAGGCGTGGGCCACTTGCCGCATGAAGAAGCGCCTGAAGAATCGATTGGCGCTGTTCGGGATTTTTTGATGACGCCGGTGCAGGCATCAACCAAACCGTAAAGCAGGAAACGCAGAACGCTATTATTTACATAGCTTGTAGGGCCTGTATTGATTGGGCTAGGCACCTGAAACCGGTAGTACGTACAAAGCGTCGCTGGCCAAGTCGCTATGCACCAGACCGGGTAAACGCACCCATCAGACCGGCAGCAATCAGCAAGAGCGTAGGTGCAACCGTCAACAAAAATCCCACAGCGCGTTTTGAAGGATCTGACACATAAGCACGCCAGTAAATGAACCGGCCCACCAGATACACCGCGCCAGCAGCGGCCACATACAGCTGCGGCCAGTACATTGAAGCGATAAGCACCGCAGGCACAAAGCACACCAGTTGTTCGAGCGTGTTCATCTGCACGCGCACCGCACGCTCAAAGTGCTCATTGCCAGTCATGGCAGGTGCGTTCACGCCGTACCTCGCCCTGGCCTTGCCAACCATGACGCCAAAAAATATGAACTGGATGATGGCGAGTAAGACAACAATATGCACGTAATTCATGGGTTCTTTCTGAGAGAAATTGGCATTAATTTTCTTGATATTCAGGACTGAGCAACCGCTAAAAAAACTTGGACGGTCAATCCATTTTAAAAAATAATTTTTGCGTTTTTTGGATCGTCACGCTGGTGTAGCCAGCTTTAAGCCAACAATGCCCGCAACAATCAGCGCAAGGCTGACTAACCGCCCTGCGTTAGCGGGTTCGCCGAGCAACACAATTCCAAGAATCGCTGTGCCGACCGCACCAACGCCCACCCACACGGCATAGGCAGTGCCAACTGGAAGCGACTTCATCGCGATGCCGAGGAGCCCGACGCTGATCGCCATTGCCAGCGAAGTGCCAACCGTTGGCCACAAGCGCGTAAAACCGTTGGTGTATTTGAGCCCAATCGCCCAGGCTATTTCAAACAGTCCGGCAATTACAAGAATGATCCAGTTCATGGCGCCCCTTTTTTTGATGTGCAGATTTTGAATGCTATTCTGCCTGCAGCCCAATGAATTCAGGCGCAAATTGCTATTATTAATATAGCTGCATGCGCCCCCATTTACTGGGCCGTGGCCGCCTACACAGCAGCCAGAGCTTGATCCAGATCAGCCATCAAATCGTCAATGTGCTCAATACCAATCGACAGGCGCACCATGTCTGGCTTGACTCCAGCCTTGGCCAGCTCGTCTGCATTCAGTTGGCGGTGCGTGGTGCTGGCGGGGTGGCAGGCCAAAGATTTGGCGTCGCCGATATTGACCAGACGAGTAAACAGATTCAGCGCGTCTTGAAAGCGCGCACCAGCCGCCATGCTGTCGTCTGACTTCAAACCAAAGCTCACCAAGCCCGAAGCGTGGCCGCCCATTTGCCGCTGCACCAGCGCGTGGTCTGGGTGGTCTGGCAGCCCGGCGTAATTCAGCCAGCTGACTTTCGGGTGCGACTTGAGGTGCTTGGCAATCGCCAATGTGTTCTCGCAAATGCGGTC
>JANNCT010000057.1:0-1733 GCA_031386895.1 Polaromonas sp. | reverse complement strand
ATTCGTGAATATTTGTGCTCTGAGGCCATGCACGGCTTGGGCATACCGACCACACGGGCGCTGGCACTGACGGGATCTGACGCCAAGGTGCTGCGCGAAGAAATTGAAACCGCAGCCGTGGTGACCCGCACCGCACCCAGCTTCATTCGCTTTGGGCATTTTGAGCACTTCAGCTACAACGACATGGATGTTGAACTCAAAGCACTCGCTGACTTTGTTATCGACAACTTTTACCCTGCCTGCCGCCACAGCACAAAGTTTGGATCTAACCCCTACGCGGCATTGCTTGAAGCAGTCAGCGAGCGCACCGCGCACCTGATGGCCGCGTGGCAAGCTGTCGGCTTTTGTCACGGCGTGATGAACACCGACAACATGAGCATTTTGGGCCTGACGATTGACTACGGCCCGTTTCAGTTTTTAGACGCGTTTGACCCGACCCACGTTTGCAACCATTCAGACAGCCAGGGCCGCTACGCGTATAACAAGCAGCCCAACATGGCCTACTGGAACCTGTTTTGCTTAGGCCAAGCTTTGCTGCCATTGATTGGCGAGCAAGAGGCCGCTTTGGCCGCGCTGGAGTCCTACAAAACCATTTTCCCGGCAGCCCTGCAGGCAAAAATGCGTGCCAAGCTGGGGCTGCTTGATGAGCAACCCGGCGACAAAGAGCTGATTGAAAGCACCTTCAAGCTGCTGGCGGCCAACAAGGTGGACTACACCATCTTCTGGCGCGCGTTGGCCAGCTTCACGCCAGAGAGCGGGCACGAGCCACTGCGCGACATGTTCTTTGACCGGCAGTCCTTCAATGCGTGGGCGCTACATTATTCAGAGCGGCTTGCGCCCGTATCTAGGGCGCCAAGGGCTGATTTAATGCTCAAAAATAACCCAAAATACGTTTTGCGTAACCATCTAGGTGAGCAAGCCATTCGCGCTGCGAAACTTAAAGACTATTCCAGCGTTCATACCTTGTTGAATGTGCTGCAAGCCCCATTTGACGAGCATGCCGAACACGATGCGCTGGCAGGCTTGCCGCCCGATTGGGCCAGCACAATTGAAATCAGTTGCAGCTCATAACCTTTTGAAAGCTATTTGAAAGTCCACACACCATGAACACAAAAGCCCCACCCAAAATTCAAAAAACCGATGCCGAATGGAAAGCCCTGCTCAAAGAAAAAGGTGCTGAATCAGTCGCCTTCGACGTAACCCGCCACGCAGGCACCGAGCGGGCCTTTACCGGCAAATATGAAACCGTGTGGGCAGACGGCGCGTACCACTGCATGTGCTGCGGTGAAAAGCTGTTTGAATCAAGCACCAAATTTGACGCCGGCTGCGGCTGGCCCAGCTTTTCGCAGGCCACCAACGACACCGCGATCACCGAGCACACCGACAACAAGTACGGCTGGAGCCGCACCGAGACCGCGTGCACCAATTGTGGCGCGCATTTGGGCCACGTGTTTAACGACGGACCTGCACCCACCGGGCTGCGGTACTGCATGAATTCAGCGTCACTAGACTTCGTGCCTAAATAAATAGTGGCCCCCACGTTTGTCGCTTCGCGTACTACTCTGCCCCCCGAGGGGGCCGTCACTTGCTCAGGGCGGCCCGTCGCTGCGCGTTTCCAGCTACAACGATAATCCCCACCCATGAAGCAACTCTTAGACTTTTTACCCATTCTGCTGTTTTTCGGCGCGTTCAAGATGTATGACATTTACGTGGCCACTGCCGTCATCATGGTG
>JANNCT010000136.1:0-14827 GCA_031386895.1 Polaromonas sp. | reverse complement strand
GTCAGCACAATGCGCTGCACCGCGCTGCGCTCCAGCGCATCTACCGCGCAGGCTACTGCGAGGTAGGTTTTGCCGGTACCGGCGGGGCCAATGCCAAAGGTGATGTCGTGCGTGGCGATGTTCTCTAAATACATGCCCTGGTTAACGGTGCGGGCGCGCAAATCTGCGCGGCGGGTAGTAAGTGAGGTGCTGCCGTCGGGCGATATGGCCAATGCAGTGTCGCCTGACATCATCAGTTGCACGGTTTCCTCGGCAATGGGCCGTTGCGCCATTTCATACAGTGCCTGCAGCACCTCCAGCGCCTGGGTGGCGCGTGCTTTGGTGCCGTCAATCTTGAACTGCTCAAACCGGTGCGCAATCTTCACGTCCAGACCGACTTCAATGGTGCGGATGTGCGCATCCATCGGTCCGCACAAGTTGCCCATGCGGGTGTTGTTCGGTGGGGTGAAGGTGTGGCGAACGATCAAGGGTTGGATGTCCTGAAAATTGGGTAGAACGGTGATTGTCTGCTGATATTCAAGCGCTGGGGTGACTGATAACATTACCCCATGATTGGACGAATTCAAGGCTCTTTAGCCGAAAAGAACCCCCCAGAAATTCTGGTCGACTGCAACGGTGTGGGCTACGAGCTACTGGTGCCCATGAGCACGTTTTACAACCTGCCTGGTTTGGGCGAAAAAGTCAGCCTGCTTACGCATTTTGTGGTGCGTGAAGACGCGCAAATTTTGTACGGCTTCGCTACGTCAACCGAGCGTGCCGCGTTCAGGCAACTGGTCAAAATATCCGGCGTAGGCCCCCGCACCGCACTCAGCGTGCTCAGCGGCATGAGCGTTGAAGAACTTGCCCAAGCCGTCACCCTGCAAGAGCCCGGCCGCATTGTCAAAGTACCTGGCATCGGCAAAAAAACCGCCGAGCGCTTGCTGCTGGAACTCAAAGGCAAACTGGGCGCAGACATCGGCGTGAACGTGTCCATCACCAACGACAGCCAGTCAGATATTTTGCAGGCGCTGGTCGCACTGGGCTACAGCGACCGGGATGCCGCGCTGGCTTTGAAGGCGCTGCCTAAGGATATTGGGGTGAGTGATGGGATTAAGTTGGCTTTGAAGGCTTTGGCGAAGTAAGTTGAAATCGAGGTATTTTTATGGCAATTCTTGAAGGCATTCGGATTCAAAACTATCGTGCTTTGAAGGATGTCACGTTCGGACAGACCTTTGAAAACCGAAAGCACGCAAAAGTATTGCCACGCCTGATGGCAATAATTGGTGCCAATGGCGTGGGTAAATCTACTCTGCTCGACGCATTCGGATTCATCGGTGATTGTTTGAATGAAGGTGTCGAATCAGCCTGTGATAAACCCCATCGTGGTGGGTTCGAACGCCTGCGTACCCTAGGGACAAGCGAACCTATCAAATTTGAAATTCGCTACCGGCGAACTGAAAAAGAGCGTCCGATCAGTTACGGGCTGCATATTGATCTGGACAAGCGTGGCCGAGCCACCGTTGTGTACGAGAGGTTGCGCCAGCGAAGATTTAGCAACAGCGCCGGTCAGCCCTATACCTTCTTGGAATTAACGAATGGCTCCGGCTATGTTTGGACCGGACAAGAGGTTGACGGTGTAGAGGGTGTTGAGAAAACAGCAATTGTCATGAGCGATCGTCAAGTTCTTGGAATTTCAACTCTTGGCACTTTAGTAGACCACCCACGCATCAGCCAATTCCGATCTTTTTTAGCAGGCTGGTACCTTTCTTACTTTGTGCCGGAGTTAGCTCGAACCCAACCCATGTCGGGGGCGGAGCCGCACCTAAATCGGCGCGGAGACAATTTAGCTAAATACCTTCAATATATAGAGCGCCAGCAGCCGAAAGAATTTAAAAAAGCCCTTGATTTCGTAGCCACGAAAATTCCAGGACTGGAAGAGATTAAATCTCGGAAAGCTCCAGATGGAAGACTGTTGTTGGAGTTCCATGCAAAGGGGTACAAAGAGACACCGTTTTACCAACAGGACATGTCTGATGGATCTTTAAAGTTGCTCGCTTACATGTTGCTGATAGAGGATCCCGATCCTGCTCCTTTTATTGGTATTGAGGAACCCGAAAACGGCTTGCACCATCAATTGTTGTCTCTGCTTGCTGATGAATTGAAAGCATTGGCTTTACGCTCCCGAGGGCCTCAAGTGTTGGTAACGACGCATTCGCCGAATTTTGTAGATGCATTGACCCCGAGTGAGGTATGGATATTAGAAAAGCAACCTGATGGCTATTCCAGCTTGACTCGTGCGGCAGATTTGCCCAGCGTGCAGGAGCTTTTCGACGAAGGTATTCCGATGGGGAGTCTTTGGTACAGCAATCACTTCGGAATTGGAAGCCCATGAGTCGTCTAGAAGTACTGGTTGAAGGCGCTTCCGACGTGCCCGCTGTCAAAGAGGTTTTGCAAAGAAAACTTGGACTTGAAGAACATACACACTTTCGAATCCACCCTCACAGAGGTAAGGGCAAGCTGCCCGCCAATCCATTGAAAAAACCTGACGATAAACATAGAGGGTTGTTAGATCAGCTGCCGGCGAAACTTATTGGCTACGGAAAATCTTCACAGTCCCAATTTGTCTTGGTCGTTGTAGATGCAGATGACGCCGCTCCACCGCAGCTAATTGCTGAGCTCGAGAGAATGTTGGGGCAACTTCCAACAAAGCCAAATGTGCTGTTTTGTTTAGCGGTCGAAGAAACTGAGAGCTGGTTTATCGCAGATATTGCGGCGTTAGAGCGAGCTTATCCCAAGGGGCTTAAAAAGCAGTTCTTAAGGAATATTCAACCAGATGCTATCGTTGGCGCATGGGAGAAGTTGGCTGCAGCGCTAGGTTTGGACTTAAAAAAAGTATCGGGTTTAACGAAGTATGAATGGGCAACCCGTATTGCACCGCATCTTGACTTAGACAACCCTAAATCGCCTAGCTTCAGCAAATTGATAACTGAACTCAATGCATTCTCCGAGTTGGCTGTTTCAGCACCTTTAGGTCAAGAGTTCGGAGCAAGACCAGAGTGACCATCCAAACCGACGACTTCAACCTGGCCGAATTGCCGCCGCATCGGCGCGTGATTTCTAGCGCCCCTGATTCCCCCAAAGAAGAAGCGATTGAGCGCGCGCTTCGCCCCAAGCTGTTTGATGAATATGTGGGCCAGACCAAGGTGCGTGAGCAGCTTGAGATTTTTATTGGTGCGGCTAAAAAACGCAGCGAGGCGCTTGACCATGTGCTGCTGTTTGGCCCGCCGGGTTTGGGTAAAACAACGCTTTCTCACATCATTGCGCATGAGCTGGGTGTGAACATGCGACAAACCAGTGGCCCGGTGCTTGAAAAGCCGAAAGACCTGGCAGCGCTGCTGACGAATCTTGAGAAAAACGATGTGCTTTTCATCGATGAAATTCACCGCTTAAGCCCGGTGGTTGAAGAGATTTTGTACCCCGCGCTGGAGGACTACCAGATCGACATCATGATTGGTGAAGGCCCGGCGGCGCGCAGCATCAAGCTCGATTTACAGCCGTTCACATTGGTAGGCGCCACTACACGGGCGGGCATGCTGACCAATCCGCTGCGCGACCGCTTTGGCATTGTTGCGCGGCTGGAGTTTTATACGGCGCAAGAGCTTGCGCGAATCGTTAAACGCAGTGCGGGTTTGCTGAATGTGCCGACCGATGAAGCGGGCGGCTTTGAAATCGCGCGCCGCTCACGCGGCACACCGCGCATTGCCAACCGGCTGCTGCGCCGCGTGCGCGATTTTGCCGATGTGAAGGGCAAAGGCGAGATCACACTGGAAATCGCCAACAAAGCCCTCGCCATGCTTGACGTGGACCCGCAGGGCTTTGACGTGATGGACCGCAAGTTGCTCGAATGTGTGATTCACCGCTTCGACGGCGGCCCGGTGGGGCTGGACAACATTGCCGCCAGCATCGGCGAAGAGCGCGACACGATTGAAGACGTGATTGAGCCGTATCTGATTCAGCAAGGCTACTTGCAGCGCACACCGCGTGGGCGCATTGCCACGCTGGCGGCGTACCGGCATTTGGGTGTTGCGCCGCCCGTGGGTGGAAACGAGTTGTTTCCATAATCCTCAGGCAACGAGCTGTTCACCGGGTTTTTCAGCTCACCGCCTCGTCTAGCACATCATTCCCCAGGTGCTGCGTGTCGGCCCAGCCCACCAGCGTAAAACCTTCAGGCGTCCACAGCAGCCGGTTGATCGCGGCGTTGCCAAGCTCCCAAGTGCGGGGTGCCTGAATGTCAAGCCGGGTTGCAGCGCGGTACAGCACATCCATCACGCCACCGTGGCCGACGAGTGCAATCTGCTCTCCTGGGTGGCGTGCGGCCAGGCGCGACGCGGCTTCCAGCACGCGGGTGCGAAGTGCCACCAGCGTCTCACCGCCGGCTGGCGCAAAGTCGGGGTCGCGTTTGCGCCAGCGCAATGATTGCTCGGGCAGCGTGGCTTCAATTTCTGCAAATGTTTTGCCTTCAAAATCGCCGAAATGGCGTTCGCGCAGGCCTTCTTCTGGGGTTACCTTGATGACATGCGAACGCGCCACGTACTGCGCAGTTTCCCAGGCGCGGGTCAAGTCACTGGCGTAAATTGCTTTGAGTGGCTCGTCGCTCAAAGCGTTGGACAGCCGCTCAGCCTGCCAGCGTCCAGTGGCGCTTAAAGGTATGTCGAGGTGGCCCTGAATGCGGGTGTCGACATTCCATTCGGTTTCTCCGTGGCGGATAGCAATGATGCGGGTCGGTTCAATAAAACTCATCGGGGTATTTCAACATTAACTCGGCGAGTACCGGTGGGCGGCTGCGGAAACCCAAGTAAAGCGGAGTCCAGCATGGCCGGCAGCACAGCCAAAAAGTCACCCGACGGGCCGTCGTTAACGGCGCGTGTTTCAAACACGACTTTTTGTGTAGCCAGCTCGCGCATCAAAACGGTCACGCTGCGTTTGTAATACGGCGTGCTGAAGCCGAACGGAAATGACAACCCAACCGAGCCGCCCAAGTTGCCGCCGCCAATAAAAACCCCTGGCCCGCCTACACCAAAGCCGCTGTCTGAATAGCGCTGCAGTACTTCGGTTGCGGCAATGACTTGTACTGCGTAGCGCGCGTCCGTTGGGCTGAGCACCAAGCCGACTTTTGCCAGGCTGGTGGTGGCCACGGCTTCAACGCTTGCCTGTTCTGCAACTGCAGCGACTTGGGAGGGCAGGCGCTCAAACCGGTAACGCGTGTTGGGGCCGGGTGGGGTGGCGGTCCAGGCTGAAAACGCTGTCACGTCGCTGTCTACCAGGCGCATTCCTGAACAGCCGGCCAATGATGCAATTGCTATTAATATAATAGCTGATCGCGCCCGCATTGATTGGGTGAAAGGCATATTTACCCCTGATTCTGGTTGTAGAGTAACTGCTAGGCACTGACAATCGACAAGCCTGGCAAGCCACTCGGTTGCACCGTCTGGAATTCTTCGGCATCAAAGGCCTTGTCGCCGTCAGTGCTGGCAATTCCGGTGGTTTTGATGCCCTTGAAGTCGTGGCGCTTGCCGTCCATCAAATGCGACGGCACGATGTTTTGCAAGGCGCTAAACATGTTTTCAATGCGGCCCGGAAACTTTTTGTCCCATTCGCGCAGCATGTTGCCCACCTGCTTGCGCTGCAGGTTTTCCTGGCTGCCGCACAGCGTGCACGGAATGATCGGAAAATTCTGCAAATCGGCCCAGCGGCTCAGATCTTTTTCGGGCACGTAAGCCATTGGCCTGATGACGATATTTTTACCGTCATCGCTGACCAGTTTGGGCGGCATGCCTTTGAGCTTGGCCGCAAAAAACATGTTGAGAAAAAACGTTTGCAGCATGTCGTCGCGGTGGTGGCCCAGCGCAATTTTGGTTGCGCCCAGCTCGCCCGCCACGCGGTACAAAATGCCGCGCCGCAGGCGTGAGCACAACGAGCACAGCGTTTTACCTTCAGGAATCACCCGCTTGACGATGCTGTAGGTGTCCTGGTTTTCAATGTGAAACGGCACGCCCAGTTTGGCCAGGTATGCAGGCAGGATATGTTCCGGAAAACCCGGCTGCTTCTGGTCCAGGTTCACCGCAATCAGGCTGAAATCAATCGGTGCGCGCTTTTGCAGTTTCAGCAAAATGTCCAGCATGGCGTAGCTGTCTTTGCCGCCTGACACACACACCATGACCTTGTCGCCTTCTTCAATCATGTTGAAGTCAACAATTGCGCGGCCCACTTCACGGCACAGGCGCTTTTCGAGTTTGTGGTCTTCTCGGTCTGCGTTGCGCTCTGTTTTTACAGCGTCATGGGGCCCGCTGCTAATGGGCGCTGGAAATTCGATCGTGGCTTGCATTACGTTATTTTCGCATTTTGGCGCGCTGCACAGCGCTGTGACTAATTGCACGCCCGCACGGTTGCAGATTCGTGTTTTTACGCCGCTTCCATCACGTTTACTTACACTTGGGTGGCTGTATTTTCGGCGTGGTATTTCCTTAGGCAGTTGACACGCGATGCTCCGTTTTTGTTTCGTTGTTTTGGCATTTGCATGCAGCATCTTCGGCTCGGCCTCGGCTTCAGACGGGGCCGCTAATGTGTCAGTGGTGCAGGCCGTTCCCCACACCGTAACGGTTGAGCAGATTGCAGGCAAGCCGGAGAGCGCTTTCAGCCCCTTCAGTGCAGATGCCATTTACCCCATAGATTCGACAACTGCGTTGTGGCTGCGCATCAAGGTGGTCAGCCAGTCGACAGAGGTGCAACGCGGCATGACTTTTCAGTTCCCCAAGCCATTTGTGGACAAGGTGGAATTTTATTATCGAACTCCACAAGGCAAGTGGCTCGTCGAGTCAGCGGGCGACCAGGTTACCCAGCAACGCTGGTCAATTCGGGGGATATATCCGCAGTTTGCGTTGCCCGCGTTGGCGCCCGGTACCAATGAGTTTTACGTAAAAATCAATAATTTGGCGCCAATGCGAATTGACGTGATCCTAAAGCCGACATGGCAGGCCGTGTTCGACCACCAGAATTCTGCGCTCGCCAATGGAATAATTTTGGGTTTCCTGCTGTTTGCAGTGTTGCTTGGTGCGGTGCTTGCACTGGTTTACCGAAGGTCGGTCTATGTTTGGTACGCCGTCTACCTGCTGCCGGCGTTTGGGTCAGCGGCGGCATATGTTGGAGTCGCCCACTATGCATTTTGGCCATTTTCCACCAGGTGGTCAGACCAGGCTGGTGTGGCTTGTTTGATGTTCGCGACAACCGCGCAGCTGCAGTTTTGCCGCGCAATTTTTGGGTCGACGTCTTTAGGGCTGTGGGGCAACCGGGTGGTGGTGTCGGGTATCGCGGTGTCTGTAGCAAGCGTTGCCCTTTACCTGTGGTGGCCCCTGGGTGAAATTAATGCGCGAATGGCTCTGATGTGGGTCTGCCTGTGTATCACCACAACCTTGTGCTTGTGGTCAGCAGGCGCGGCGGCGCTTCGGAGCAGTGTGGTGGCATGGCTTTGGGGTGTTGCCTATGTGCCCACGATTGCTGTACTGCTGCTGACGTTGATCGAAGAGTTTGGCATTGCACCGATGGCCTGGCTGCCACATGGCGCGATTTTGTACGTATTGGGTTTTGAAGCAGTGGTTTTATTGATTGCCCTGCACCTGCATGTCAAAGAAGGGCATGCCAAAACCGTACGGCGCAGCACCTTGGCCGATGTTGACCCACTGACCGGATTTGTTGCGCCGCGCCGGTTTCCCAAGGCGTTGGCCGAAGCATGGGCTGACGCGCGCCAGCGGCGGCGCGACCTTTCAGTGGTGTACGTGCAGGCAAACTTTAAAGCTGGCCCTTTGCGCAAAAATAGCTCTATTGATGTTGAAACCGCCGCGCTGCGCTGTGTGCGAATAATTCGCACTGTGACCCGTGAAGCCGATACCGTTGCCCGCGTCCACGCTAACCTGTTCGCTGTTTTGATGCCCGGTGTCTCGCCGGGTGAAAACCTGACTGGCAAGCTCTCGCGTCTGATTGCGCTGGGGGTGATGACCGACCGCGATGACCCGTTGTCTGAGCCTGTCAATTTGCGGATTGCCGCGTCGTCGCGCAGCCGGTTTTCAGGTACTGCGCAGCAGCTTGATGTGCTGCTGCGGCAAAAGCTGCCGATTGAGGGCGATCTCGACGCGCGCTCCATCATGTACGTGTCAGGCTGATTTCGGCAGCAGCGCTGTCCTGAAACAGCAGCAACACCGCGGTGCCAAGGCAGGTTGTATTAAATTGTTACAATAAGCATTGCGTAGAAGCTTGGTCTGCGTAATGGGTCTTTTATGCGATGGCTGTATTTGGTGATGTATCTGCTGGCGATGGCGCCCCTGGGGGTATTCGCCAATTCTTCCGTGATGGCGACGGCAACGTCCAGTGCTTCAACCGGTTTTGAGCCACCCGTAATGGTTTTGGCACCTAACGTGGCCCGCTTGGGTGCAGTGCACTTTTCTGTGCGTGCCAATGCACCGCTCGACTTGACAGTGGAGCAAGTTGCAGCCGCTCCCGCTGCAGGCTTTGTGCCATTTGATGAAGCCACCACCTACCCACTGGCTGCGGGCAATGCGTTGTGGCTGCATTTTCGGGTGCAGAACGACATGCCGGGGCCCGGGGACTGGTCGGTGGTGCTGTCCAAACCATTCATTGACCGCGCTGAGTTTTATTTTCAGGACGCCGGGGGTGCCTGGCGCATGCAGGCTGCGGGGTCGCGGGTGGCGCATCAGCAGTGGCCTCAGCGGGGCTTGACGCCGCAGTTCCGTTTGCCAGATGCCACCCAGGGCCCTGCGTCTCGGTCGGGCCACCGCGATTACTTCCTGCGCGTACAAAAATGGATTCCGCTGCGGTTTGCGGCCCACGTGCAGCGTACCGATCGAGCTGGTGAAGAGACCCAGCGCAGTTTTTTCACCGTTGGCCTCATGCTCGGGCTGCTCAGCTTTATGGTGGTTTTCAGTTGCGTCTTAAGCATGGTTTACCGCAACACGGCCTACGCGTGGTATGCGGGTTACGTTGCTTCAGCGTTGATCGCTGGCGCAAGCTTTAGCGGTATCGGGGCGTATGTTTTCTGGCCTGCTGCGGCCACCTGGCCAGTCATATCGACCATGGTGTTCGTTTTGCTGGGAATGGCTGCGCAGCTTGGGTTTACGCGGGCGATGTTCATTGCACCCAATGAACCCAAAATTTGGTCTTACGTGTCGACAACGGCGTTGGTGTTGCTGCTTGCGGCATGTGCAGTATTTTTGGCAGTGGACAAAGCGGGTGTGCGGATTGCAATTTTTGGCGTCGGCGTGGTGGGCGGGTTTGCTGTCATTGGCGTTCTGGTTGCACGCGCTCTGCGCCATGAACGCCAGGTGGCTGTTCTTTACCTGCTGTCGTTCGCGCCCATGCTGGTGGTGGTGATGTTGACGCAGATTGAACAGCTTGGAATTGCGGCATTGCCCTGGCTACCCTACAACGCCCCAATTTATGGTTTGTTTTTCGAGCTGCCATTGCTGCTGGTTGCGCTCCACTTGCATGCCAAAAAAGGGCATACCCAGGCAGTACAAAGCAGCACGCTGGCGCGCACCGATCCGCTGACCGGTTTTGTACCGCCTGCTTTGTACGCTGCAACGTTGACCAATATGTGGGACACGGCCCGGTCCAAGGGCGTTGACCTCGCGGTGGTGTACGTCAAGGTCATGGATGCCCCGCCGGACCTGCAGGCAGTGCACAGCCAAGGCGGCGACAAAGGTATTTTGCGAACGGTACGTACGCTGCGCACCGTCGCCCGCGATGACGACACGATCGCCCGGGTAGGTAGCCAGCTGTTTGCCATCTTGATGCCGGGCGTTTCCCGCTCCGAGCGCCTGGCCAGCAAATTGGCTCGCCTCGTGGCGCTGGGCGTGATGGTGGATTCTGACGACCCTTTGTCCAGCCCGGTCAAATTTAAAATCATTGCGGGTTCGGTGCGCAACTTCGCAGGCGGTAGCCAAGCGCTTGACGCGGCCATGAAGGGCATTTTGGCGCGCGACGAAGGTCCGGACTACCGCATCATTCGTTTTATTGGCAAGAAGACAGATCAGCCCATCTCGGTGGAATCTTGAGCGGTGTAAATTAGGTTGTTGCCTTGCAGCTGGCAGCTACCACTGCCCGGTTTCAACCCGAATCGCCACTTCGCAATCGTCAAAAATCTTCAGCTTGGCAATTTTGACCCGCACGCCTAGCACCCCAGGCAATTGCATCAGGCGGTGCGCCACTTTGCCAATCAGTGTTTCAAGCAAGTTCACGTGCACAGCAGTGCACTCAGTGATGATGATTTGCCGCACTTTTCGGTAGTCCAGCACGTGGGTGATTTCATCGTCGCTGGGCAGCATCGGTTGGGTGCCCAGGTTAAGTTCGGCATCTACCTGAATTGGCTGTGGCGCGAGTTTTTCGCTTTCTAGAATGCCCAGGTTCGCATCAAAGCGCAGTCCGCTCAGGGTCAGGGTTTGGGTGCCTCGGGTGATTGCCATGGTGGGTTTATTTTTTCTGCGATGTGGTTGATTGGCTTGCATTCATCAGTGAAAAATCACGCGCAAACTTCATCAGGTGCTGGCCACCGTCTACCAGCAGCGTGGTGCCGGTAATGGACTGGTTTTCAAGCGCGAATTTCACGGTAGCGGCAACGTCTTCAGGGGTCGAAGACCGGCCCAGTGGCGACAATTTATGCAGCGCTTCAAATTGTGCGTCGGTCAGCAAGTGGCTGGTCAGAGTCAGGCCGGGCGCAACGCCCACTACGCGCACCAAAGGCGCGAGCGCCATGGCCAGCATGGTGTTGGCCGCTTCCAGCGCAGCTTTTGACAGCGTGTAACTTAAAAAATCCGGGTTCTGGTTCCAGAGTTTTTGGTCTAGCAGGTTGACCACTGCACCGCGCACGGCGTCTTTGTCATCTACGGTCTTGCCAGCGTTGCGCCCAGCGATGTGGCTGTGCAGCGCCTGCGCCAAAATAATCGGTGCGCCAGTGTTTGCGCGCAGGTGCTTTTCAAGTGCCGCGAAGCTGAAGCTCGCTGCGTCGTCTTGTTCAAATGCCGAGGCGCTGTTGACCACCGCATCGCATTGGCCGAAATGCGAGACAACGCGGGGCAAAAGCTCTCTGACAGCCCCTTCATCTTCCAAATTAGCATCAAATATGGCTGCAACGCAATCAATACGCGCGCAAGCAGATACTGTATTAATAGCATCTTGCTCAGAGCTGCGGTAGTGCACTGCCACGCGCCAGCCGGCTGCCGCAAGCGCCAGCGCGATGTCTCGGCCAAGCCGCTTGGCCGCGCCAGTGACTAAAACCACCGGGCCTTCGTTTTTGATCGGTATGGATTGCATGTCGGCTTGGGTTTAAAAACAATCGTAGACAATTCACGTCAGGCAACACACCATGACTCAGGCACGCATCTTAACCAGCCCTCTGCAAACGCACATCGAGCAGGCCATCACGCACAGCGGCGGCTGGATTGGTTTTGACGACTTCATGCACGCCGCGTTGTACACCCCTGGCCTGGGCTACTACGCCAGCGATTTGCGCAAGTTTGGCTTGATGCCCGGTGGGCAGGCGGGCGGCAGTGATTTTGCGACGGCACCCGAAATGTCTCCGCGCTTTGGCCAGGCGCTGGCACGGCAAATTGCCGAGGCTTTTGAGGTGACCGGCACGCGCGAGGTGTGGGAATTCGGTGCAGGTTCAGGCGCGCTGGCCAAGCAGATTTTGCTTGCGCTGCCGCAGCTGGAGAGCTACACCATCGTCGATGTGTCAGGCAGTTTGCGTGCGCGCCAGCAAGAGCGGCTTGCAGCATTTGCAGGCCGGGTGCGTTGGGCTTGCGCCTTGCCGGACAGCATGCGGGGCGTGGCAATCGGCAACGAAGTGCTCGACGCCATGCCCGTGAAACTGCTGGCACGCGTTGATGGCATCTGGCATGAGCGCGGCGTGATTGTGGCTCCCACGCTTGTCGCTTTGCATACTGCGCTGCCCCCCGAGGGGGCTGTCCCGCCTAAGGGTGGCCTGTCGGCGGGGCCTGCTTCACCAAATGACAATCCGTTCATGTTTGCAGACCAGATCACTGATTTGAGACCACCTTTTGAGGTGGTTGGCACACACGACTATGTCACGGAGATTCATCCCCAAGCCGAAGGCTTTGTCCGCACCCTGGCTGACAGGCTTGAAGCGGGTGCGATTTTCATGATGGACTACGGATTTCCCGAGCATGAGTACTACCACCCGCAGCGCAGCATGGGCACTGTCATGTGCCACCGCGCGCATTTGGTCGACGCTGATCCGCTGCAGGATGCAGGCAGCAAAGACATAACCGCGCATGTGAACTTTACTGGCATTGCCATCGCCGGGCAAGACGCGGGCTTGCAGGTGCTGGGCTATACCGGACAGGGGCGCTTCTTATTGAATTGCGGTGCGCTTGATGGCATGGAACAGGCCGGTTTGGCAGAGCGCACCATGGTGCAAAAACTCA
Organism: Polaromonas sp.; assembly: GCA_031386895.1. GTDB lineage: Bacteria > Pseudomonadota > Gammaproteobacteria > Burkholderiales > Burkholderiaceae_C > Polaromonas. The sequence goes on along the minus strand of JANNCT010000136.1, from coordinate 2,336 downwards.
TCAATGAGCATGAGATGGGCGAGCTGTTCAAAGTCATTGCCTTCGGCGCTAAAAACACTGGTGCCTGGCAGCCGATGGGATTTGCAACGGGCGACCGCACGCACACATTGTGAGCCCCCACTTTCGCTCACTGCGTGTAGCTCTCTGCCCCCCAAAGGGGACATTTTTCCCTTGGGGCGGCCCGGCGGGAAAACATCATTCGCTGTGAGAAAAAAATGATTCGCTGGATGATCGTCATTTTTCTCATGCTGGTGTTCATCAGCGCACTTACGCCCTGGCTGAACAAACTTGGCTTTGGCAAACTGCCGGGCGATTTGCGCTTCAAGTTGTGGGGCAAGGAGCGCTACATTCCGCTGACCACCACGATTGTTCTGAGCCTGATTGCCAGTGTGATCAGCCAGTTTTTTTAAAGTCCTGCGCTACCCTTGGTCGCAGGTGGCAAGCGCATTTAAAAAGCTCTTGCGCCACCAGTGCACGTCTTCATTTTGTATGCCTTCGAGCAGGCGCTGGTGCCTGCGCTGGCGGTCAATCAACGGCATTTGCAGTGCCAGCTGAATGCTCTCGGCGGTGCCGCGTGTGTCGTACGGGTTCACCAGCAGCGCATCTTTCATTTGCTCGGCAGCGCCTGCAAAACGTGACAAAACCAGCACACCTGGGTCAGCCGGGTCTTGCGCGGCAACAAATTCTTTGGCCACCAGGTTCATGCCGTCGCGCAGCGGGGTGACCAGGGCTACGTCAGCGGCGCGGTACAGCCCCGGCAGACGCTTGCGCGCCACGTTGCGGTGGATGTAGCGCACCGGCATCCAGTCCAGCTCGCCATAATCGCCGTTGATGGAGCCGCACAGGCTTTCGAGTTCGCGGCGCAGGCCGCTGTAGCTGTCCAAAGCCTCGCGGCTGGGTGATGCAATCTGAATGAGTGTGGCGCTCCTGATGTTTTCAGGATAATTTTTCAGCAGTTCCCGAAACGCTCGCAGCCTCTGTGGCAGGCCTTTTGAGTAGTCCAGCCGCTCAACGCCCAGCAGCAAGCGGCGGCGCAAATATTCGGTGGTCATGCGCTCGTACATGTCGGTGGCATCTTTGCTTCGGGCCAGCGCCGCAAACTCTTGAACATCAATCCCGATGGGAAACGCCTGCGCCTGCACTTTGCGGCCAAAGGCTCGGAATTGGTGCTCAGGCAGCGTTTGCGCAGCGACTTCCTTGCCCACGTAACTTGCAAAGTGCTCTATATCGGCCTGGCTTTGGAAGCCAATCAGGTCGTAGGCAAAAAGTGATTTGATCAGCCACTCGTGCTGCGGCACGGCAGCCAGAATCAGAGGCGGCGGCAGCGGGATGTGCAGAAAAAATCCAATCCGGTTTTTGCAACCCATGGCACGCAACTCTGCCGCCATCGGAATCAGGTGGTAGTCGTGCACCCAGATGGTGTCGTCGGCTTTCAGCAGTGGCAGCAGCTTGCGGGCCATCAGCTGGTTCACGCGCCGGTAGCCGGCGATATAGCCGGCGTCAAAATTGGCCAGGTCCAGCCGGTAGTGAAACACCGGCCACAACACACCATTGCTGTAGCCCAGGTAGTAGCTGTCGTGATCTTCGCGGCACAAATCAAGCGTCGTCAAGGTCACATTGCCAGCGTGCTGGGTGTGTACATCGCCCTCTCCGGGGGCGCCGCCTTCAACTACTGTGCCGCTCCAGCCAAACCACATCCCGCCGTTGACTGCAAGGGCTTCGCCAAGTGCCACCGCCAGGCCGCCCGCAGCCGCTGACTTGCGCGGGTCAGCCACGCGATTGGACACGACCACCAGGCGGCTCATACCTTTGATTCCCAGGGGGCAGACAGCCGCGTGGCGGCGTTGATGATGCCGACCATGGAATAGGTTTGCGGAAAGTTTCCCCACATTTCTCCCGTGGCGGGGTGGGTGTCTTCTGATAGCAGGCCCAAATGGTTTCGCGCTGCCAGCATGGTTTCAAAAATCGCCCGGGCTTCGTCTTTACGGCCGGTTTTTGCCAGTGCGTCAATGCGCCAGAAGGTACAAATATTAAACGCCGTTTCAGGCTTGCCAAAGTCATCGGGTGCCTCATAGCGGCGCATGTACGGGCCATCACACAACTGCATTTCAAGCGCTTGAACAGTCGCTAAAAAGCGAGGGTCGTGCGGGTCAATGAAGCCGACTTCAATCATCAACAAGACGCTGGCATCCAGACTGCTGCCGCCAAAACTCTCGGTAAATGCCTGGCGCGCTTCGCTCCACGATTCGCGCAAGATGCGGGTCTTCATGGCTTCAGCATGGCCATGCCAATACGCGGTGCGAGCAGGTTGCTTTAGCGTGTCGGCAATTTTGGCC
>JANNCT010000203.1:0-22754 GCA_031386895.1 Polaromonas sp. | reverse complement strand
ATTACAACTAGCTAGGTCTACTGTTCAGTACTCGTACAATGTACTGGTTGATGCCGAAACGCCGCTACAATAGTACATGGCACGGCGGCGAACCTTAGCCCTACTGAGTTTTAAAAAATGTGGAGATGCGGAATTTTTGCTAAGCGTGCTAGAGTGCAGTTGCTACCAATGGTATCGCTTTTGGTAGCAGGTTTTATCTTCACCTCGCTACTAAGTCTTTGATTTTATTGGTGTTTTTTGATCGAGGTACAGTTTTTTGACTGTCCCGTCCGCTCCGCCAGTTTAAAAGCCTTGTTGCTCTTTGAGTAACAAGGCTTTTTGCTTTGTTGCGCATGTTGCGGGCGTCCCTGTTTGCAACACAATCGGCAAATGAAAAAACACTTTTCTGAAACCACCGGCGCGCAGCGGCTGGCGTATGGCTTCGCTGCGGGTTCAGCCGTGGCTGCTGTGCCGCTGCCCATGGGATGGGAGTTTCGCGCTCTGCTGGCCTGGTGCGCTGGCCTTGCTGTGTACCTGGGCCTGGCCTGGTGGCTGTGCCATGCCTTTGATGCCAGGCGCACCCGGGAGCGGGCGCAAGCGCAGGACGAGCCTAGCGTGGTGTTGTTTCTGATCTTGTTATTGGCCAATCTGGCCTGTGTGGCGGCCATCACTGTGCTGATGCAGCAAAGCCGCGATTTGTCTGGCCTGGAGAGCGCGCTGCATCTGGCGCTGTCGGTGGTGGCGCTGGCTGTCTCGTGGCTTTTCATTCAGGCTATTTTTACTTTCCACTACGCCCACCGCTATTACTTTGAAGAAAAGCAGGGCGAGCCAGATGGCCCCGGGCTGCTGTTTCCCGGCGGGCTGGACCCTGACTACTTTGATTTTTTGTACTTCGCCCATGTGGTGGGCATGACGTCACAGGTGTCTGATGTGCAAGTGACATCACGCGAGATGCGCCGTTTGACGCTGGTGCACAGCGTGCTGTCGTTTGGATTCAATATGCTGATACTCGCTTTGAGTATCAACGTGGTGGCTGGCTTGCTTTAACCGGCAACAAGCCCATGGCCAGCGCCGTGCCGCACACAATCACCACAGCGCACAGCAGCATCCACGGGGTGACGCTTTCTTTTAAAAATACCGCGCCGTAAAACACGGCAAACACCGGGATCAAAAACGTCACCGTCAGCGTGCGCTGGGGGCCTGCGCTGGCGATCAATTTAAAGAACAGGATGTACGCCACGCCTGTGCAGGCAATGCCCAATGCAACCAAAGCCGACCAGGCCATCGCGCTGGGCATTTCACTTGGCCACAACAGTGCGGCAGGAATACACAAGGCCAGCGATGCGCCCAACTGGCTGCCGGTTGCGGTAACCAGCGGATGAATGCCGCCCATGTATTTTTTGGTAAAGCTGGCGGCAATGCCGTAGCACACGCATGCCAGCAGGCACGCAAGGACGGCCCAGCCGGGTGCGATGCCAGATGGGTTGGCGGCGTCAGCGGTGAATGTGGCTTTGTCCCAGGCAAGCAGTGCCACGCCTGCAAAGCCGATGACCAGGCCAATAATGCGCGACGTTGCGGGCTTGTCCTTGAGCCATGCCCATGCAATCAATGCGCCAAACATCGGCACCGTTGCGTTCAATATGGCCGACAGGCCGGTGGTGATGGCCAGTAGTGAAAACGAGAAGCAGGCAAACGGGATGGCCGAGTTGAATATGCCGAGTAAAAATATTTGTGGCCAGTGTTGCTTCAACTCAGGCCACAGGCCGCGCAGCAGCATGATGGGCAGTAAGAATGCCGCTGCAATGCCGACGCGCCCAGCTGCCGTAGGTAGCGGGCCAAACTCCACCGTGCTGAAGCGCATGAATAAAAACGAAGAACCCCACAGTGCGCCCAGCGCAATGAAATCCATCAGCCACGGTTTTTTTGCAGTCGTCAAAATAATTCTTCAGTCAAAACGCCCTCAAGCTTGAGGAGCGCTGCTTTGCGGTCAAGCCCTCCAGCATAGCCCGTTAGTGATCCATCGGCTCCCATTACGCGGTGGCACGGCACGATGATGCTGATCGGGTTACGGCCCACGGCGGCTCCCACGGCCCTGACAGCAGCCGAATTTCCAATCGATTGACTGATGCTGCCGTAGCTGCAGGTGCTACCAGTTTGAATGCGCAACAACGCTTGCCACACCGATTGTTGAAAGACAGTTCCGCCAGACAAGTCGAGCTGCACGTCAAAGTCGTTGCGTCTGCCTTCGAAGTATTCGCTCAGTTGCTGCGCTGTTCGTTTCAAAACCGGGTTTGCTGAATCGACCGGCCAGGGTGATGTCGCATTCAGACCTTCAGGCAAATGCCGCTGGCCCTCAAACCATACTCCTGCAAGGCCACTGTTTGTTGCAGCCAGCATTATTTTGCCCAGCGGGCTTTGAAAGTGGCTTTGAACAATAGAAGAATCAAAATTCATGATTTTTACCTTTTTAAATCAGGCTGCAGCGCCCAATATTCGGGCGCAAGCAGCTCATTATTTAATAGCATCGCCGGCAGGCGGGGTGTTTGCCCCACGCCATGCCCCCGACCAGGTCCGAATGACTGCATAGCTGCGCCACGGCTTCCAGACCAGCGAGGCTGCTTCTGCCAGGCGGGCTGGACTTTTCAGGCCTTGCACACCCAGTCTTTTGTGCAGCGCAACGTCGCCTGCCGGAAACGCATCTGGCCAGCGCAGCGCGCGCATGGCGATGTACTGCGCGGTCCAGTCGCCAATTCCGGCGATAGCTTTCAAAGCTTGCACGGTTTGCTCCACATCAGCGCCGCCATGCAGTTGCAAGCCATCATGGACCACCGCCCTGGCCAGGCCAACGATGGCGGTTTGCCGTTGCCTGACGATACCCAGCTTGCCCATCTGGTCGGGCACATCGCCGCTTGAAGCTGCCAGCGCAGACGGCGTTGGGAACAGGTGAGTCAGTTCTGGCCAAGGCGTGTTGATGGTCTCGCCAAATTGAACCACCAGGCGTTGCGCAAGCGTGCAGGCGGCGGCAACTGTGATTTGCTGGCCCAGCACGGCTCGCACTGCCAACTCAAACCCATCCAGCGCACCCGGCACGCGCATGCCGTCGCCGCCCGGAAAGTCATCGTGCAGTGCTGCATTGATGGCATTGGGGTCAGCGTCCAGGTCAAAAGCAGCGCGCACGCGGCGGATGACAAGCGGCAAAACATCGCGCAAGGAGTCGCTGACGGTGAGTATCAATTGGTGACGGGTTGTGTCAAACCGCATGTGTAGCCAGCCAGTGTGCTTGATGCCGGCTGATTCAACACCGAAAGTTCTTCTAGACCAATATTCTTGTGCGCTAGTAGCTATGACTTCAATAGCGTTTATGCGATGGGTCTTCAAAAAGTCATGCATCACATCCATGTCATATGGTGGTCTGTAGCCCAGTTTGACGACGATGCCCCGTGCGTCGTCGGCCTTCGGGTTGGCCTGCCGGAGCTGTGTTGGGTTGAGCTTGTAGTGCGCTGAAAACGCAGCATTAAAACGCCGCACGCTTCCAAAGCCGCTCATCAGCGCTACTTGCGTGATCGGAATATGCGTGTCTGCCAGCAATTGCTTGGCGGTGTGCAGTCTGCGCGTCTGCAGATATTGCAGGGGTGACACGCCGAAGTGCGTTTCAAAAATGCGGCGCAAGTGCCTGCTTGAAATCCCCAGTTTGTGCGCCAGGCTGTCCACATTTATTGGCGCTTGCTGCAAGGCGCTGCTGCGAGTTGGCGCTGTCCCTTCAGTGACTAGCCCAGGCGCCCACACCTCGGGCTCGTCAAGTAAGCGCGCGGCTTGATGCGCCAGGATAAAAGACGCGTCCTGAATGGACCATGAAACCGAATGTGGCGCCAGCTCAGGCCGGCAGCGCAGGCAGGGCCTAAACCCTGCGCTTTCGGCTTGCGCAGCATGGCCAAAAAAGCGGCAGTTCTCGCGCTTGGGCGATTTCACGTTGCACACCGGGCGGCAGTAGATGCCGGTGGATGTGACCCCAGTGAAAAAGCAGCCATCAAACCGCGCATCGCGGGCCTTCATGGCCGCGTAGCACGCGTCCGCTGAAAGGTCGGTACAGGTACAGAGTTCTTGCGCGTGCATGGCATTTATCTTAGCCGCGCACGAGCTTTTGACTAGCCGTTTTCGGACATGTCACGCTTGCCAATGATTTGCGCGGCCGTTGGATGCGTTCTGTCGGCAACGCCACCAGCTGCTGACGTTGCAGCCTGAACAAGCCAGTAAACTTTGTGCAGTTCTCACTTCACAAAAGCAGCCACCATGACCTTGAAAATTATCGAAGCCGAAACTGGCCCCAACCCCGTTGCCACGGTTTTGATCATGCACGGGTTGGGCGCTGATGGCCGCGATTTTTTGCCCATTGCCGAGCAGCTGGATTTAACTTCCATTGGCGACGTTCGGTTTTTGTTCCCCAACGCGCCAGTGATGCCAGTCACTATCAATGGCGGCTATGAAATGCCTGCCTGGTACGACATTTTGACCGCCGACCTGGTGCGCCGTGAAGATGAAGCTGGCTTGCGCGCGTCGCAAACCGCGATTGAAGCGGTGATTGCTAACGAAAAATCGCGCGGCATTGCTGCAAACCGCATTGTGGTGGCCGGGTTTTCACAGGGCTGCGCCATGGCGTTGATGGTGGGCATGCGCCATACAGAAGCATTGGCCGGCATCATTGGTATGTCGGGGTATTTACCGCTGTTTGAAAAGGCCACCAGCGAACGCAGCGCTGAGAGTTTGACCACGCCGATCTTTTTAGGCCACGGCACGCACGATGGTGTGGTGACTATAGGCCGTGCAACCGCATCACGCGATGCTTTGCAGGCGATGGGCTACGCAGTGGATTGGCATACTTACCTGATGGAGCATTCAGTGTGCCCGCAAGAGGTGCTGGACGTGCAGGCGTTTTTACAGCGCGTTTTGGCTAAAAAGTAAGCTGAATATAAGCTAAATAGGCCTGTAGCGCAATAAATATGGGCGCAAGAAGCTATTGAAATTATAGTAATTTGGCGATTCGGCGATTTTCAGACTTGCCAATTAGTTTCTGAGCGGTGACGGTTGGGTGGGCTCATAGCCAGTAACCGCTGGGCGATCAGATCTCTCAGCAGCTGGCTGGGGCGAAGCTGGTTGGCCCAGTGCTGTGTCACGGATGGCGAGCAGGCGGGCCAGGTCAAGCTTGGCATGCGTGTCGTCTGGTGCTGCCTGTGGCGCAGTTGTGGGCACGGCGCCTGCCGCCGCAGCTTTGTGCGGCATGAACTCGGTACGGTGCAGCGGGCGCGGCGCACTGTTGATCAGCGCGGCGCGTTCTGCCCGGCTGTTGGCCAACTCCCGCCTGGTTTCAGCCAACTCTGTTTCGCGGGCGGAAAGCCTAGACGTTTGCGATGCCAACGCAGCCTGGCTGGCGGCCAGCTCGTTTTGCTCTTGCAACATCTCGGCGTTGCGTTCGGCCAGCTCAGCCTTTAAAGCCTGCAATTCGGCTTTTTGCGCCTGAACAGCCGCCGCAGTGGGCGCTGGCGTGTACTGGTCGTTCCAGAAGCTTTTCTCGGGCAGATCGATGTGTGGGCAGGTGCTAGCAACGTCCAGGCGCCAGGCAATACCGTGCAGCCACTGCTCTGCGGCAGGTTCAAACTGAATCACTTCCAGGGCCAAAGCACGCTGTAGGGCAAAAGTATGGTGCATCAGGCGCTCGTCCCAATGCTTGATGACCAGCACCACCGACATGCCCGTGCCCTTGCTGCGGCTGACCATTACCTGGGTGTGGCAAGCCATCCATTCCATCGGAACGCCGTGCTTGCGCATCAGGTCACGGTGCAGCGTTTGAATCAGCTGCTGGCGGATGGCGTTTTCAGAGCCGTCCTGCACCGATGACAGGTCGTTTTTGGTGTGCAGCAAACTGCTTTGCCCAAACGCTTTGCTGGACTTGCTGGGGGTAAAAAGATTTTTAAAAAACTGGTTCATGGTGCTTGTTTGTCAGGGGAGCGAGGGCAGACGGCTCTTTGTGTTACTTCCGATTACTACTAGCGTACTTTCGCAGCGTTCAGGGAACAAGTCAACCCGTATGGCTGCCCAGCGTGGTTTGGCGCTCTGTGCTACCTTCTGTCCCTCGATACGCCTCCCCATCAGCCTTTATGACGAATCAGCACACCACACTACAAGAACGCGTCCTGGCGCTTTCCCCAGACCGCCTTCAAGGCATGCGCTGCGGCGTTGAAAAAGAAAGCCTCAGGGCGCTGCCCAGCGGCGCGCTTGCACTTACGCCGCACCCGGCAGCTTTGGGCTCAGCGCTGACCCACCCGAGCATCACCACCGACTTCAGTGAATCGCAGCTTGAACTGGTCACGGGCGTACACAACAGCGTGGACGCAGCTCTGGATGAGCTGACACAAATCCACCAGTTCACCTACCGCAGCATGCAGGCTGTGGGGGACGAAATGCTGTGGGCGTCCAGCATGCCGTGCGGGCTGCCAACGGATGAAACGATTCCTGTGGCGCGTTTTGGCTCGTCGAATGTGGGGCGTGCAAAAAGCGTGTACCGGCTCGGCTTGTCGCACCGTTATGGGCGGCGCATGCAGACGATTTCGGGCATTCACTACAACTGGTCGCTTCCCGGCGTCAGCAGTGAAGCCTATTTTGGACAGATCCGCAACTTTCGCCGCCAGGCGTTTTTGCTGCTGTATCTGTTTGGCGCGTCGCCCGCCGTATGCTCCAGCTTTGTGGCCGGGCGCCAGCACGAGTTGCAAAAACTGAGCGACCAGACCATGTACATGCCATACGGTACATCGCTGCGCATGGGCCGCCTGGGATACCAGAGTGACGCGCAGGCGTCATTGGCGGTCAGCTATAACAGCCTGGAAGGCTACGGCGCGTCGCTGCAAGACGCGTTGACGCGGGCCTACCCGGCGTACGAAAAAGTCGGCATTCAAAACCCCGGCGGGGACTACAACCAGTTGGCCACCAGCCTGCTGCAAATTGAAAACGAGTTTTACGGCACGATTCGCCCCAAGCGCGTGATTCACCAAGGCGAGCGCCCGCTGCACGCGCTGCGTGAGCGGGGCGTTGAGTACATTGAAGTGCGCCTGATGGACCTGGACCCCTTCGAGCCGGTCGGCATCAACGCCCAAACCATGCGCTTTCTGGATGTGTTTTTACTGCACTGCCTGCTGACCGACAGCCCACCCGACAGCCCGCCAGAGATTGCAGCGCTGGCACGTAACCAGCACGCTACCGCTGCACGCGGGCGTGAACCGGGCTTGATGCTGGAAAAAGATGGCGATAGCGTTTCGTTGGTGGAGTGGGGGCTTGACATCGTGGCCCAGTGCGCACCGATTGCCGCTGCGCTGGACGCCGCCCACGGCACGCTTGATTACAGCGCCGCGCTGGCTGCAGCCCATGTGGGTCTGAAAGACCCGGGCACCTTGCCTTCTGCGCGGGTGCTGGCGGCCATGGCCAAAGACCACGACAACTCGTTTGTCAAATTTGTCCGCGCCCAGTCTGAAAAAACAAAAACCCGGCTGCAAAGCCTGCCGTTTTCAAGCGCGCAGGAGGCGCATTTTGCGGCTTTGAGCAAACAGTCAGTTGCTGACCAGAAGAAAATCGAATCGCTCGACAGCATGCCGTTTGAGATCTACCGGGAGCAGTATGTGTCCAGCGAAAGGCTCGGAACACGCAATGCAGCCAAGGTAAAGGTTGCCGTCGGTGTTTAGTGGTAAATGTGGCCTTGGCCTAATGAATACGGGCGCAAGCAGCTATTGAAAATATAGCAAAAAAAGCTGGCTGCGTCATAACCATTGGCCAAGTACGCCAAGCGCAAACGGCAAACTCGCCATGCCCAGCAGCGTTGACAGCGTAACCAGCCCGGCCACGTAGCCCCCGTTAAACCCCATGCGCGCCGCCAGCACATAACAGCTTGACGCTGTGGGCAGCGCAGCAAACGCCAGCAAAATAATGGCCTGTGCCGGCGGCAATCCAAACGCTCTGGCAAAGCCCAGTGCCAGCAGCGGCGCCAGCGCGTGGCGAATCAGCAGAACCGCTACACCCAACGTTTTGGCCCCGGCCAAATGCCCCAGTTGCATGCCCGCGCCAGCCGCCAGCAGGCCGAGCGCCAGCGACGCAGCACCAATACGGGTGACGGTAGGTTCCAGCCACAGCGGCAGCGTAAAACCGGCCAGGTTGGCTGCCAGCCCGCACGCGGTGGCCAATATCAAGGGGTTGCGTGACAGCTCCCGTGCAAAACCGGTCTGGCCAGCCCGCGCCATCGGCCACACCGCCGCCACGTTAAACACTGGTACGCAGACGCCGATCAGCACTGCAATCAGCAGGGGGCCCTGGCCGGGCACCAGCCTGTCAGCCAGCGCCAGGCCAATGAATGAATTAAATCTGAACGCCACCTGCGCACTGGCGGCATGCAGACGCTTGTCGATGACTTTGCCCAAGCCCGGCAAATGCGGCAGGCAATAAGCCAGCGCAATGGTTGCCAGGCCGGTCAGCAGCCCCGCAAAAACCAAACTGGACGTGGCGCGCAAATCCAGCGGGCTTTTCACAATTGAATGAAACAGCAGCACGGGAAATAAAAAGTAATACACCAGGCTTTCCACCTGCGCCCATACGGTGCGGTTCAGTGCGGTGTAGCGGCAGACGAGATAGCCGCAAACGATCAGGGAAAAATCGGGAAACAGGAGCTGCGCGTAATTCACGCATTGAGAATAACCTTAAAAAAACAGGCTGCCTCGGGTTAGTCCGCTTTGCGTGCGCGGCTTGTTCAGTAATAGTGTCCGGTTGGTTGTTTGCCTTTTTGTCCAGCTCAAATTTTCAGAGGTTTTTGTTATGCGCCGTCGACCTATTTCCGTACTTTCCGCGGCTTCAGCAGCCGGTTTGCTGGCTTGTGCCATCGCCCCATGTGCGGCTTTGGCCCAGGCCTTTCCGAACAAGCCCATCACCCTGCAAGTGCCGTTTGCGCCGGGCGGTACCACTGACCTGGTGGCCCGTATCGTGGCAGAGCCGCTGGGCCGGGCGCTGGGGCAGTCGGTGGTGGTGGTGAACAAGGGCGGCGGCGGGGGCATCATTGGCGCGGCTGAAACTGCGCGCGCTGCGCCAGACGGTTATTCGTTGGGCATGGCCACGGTGTCTACCACCGCGGCCAATCCCGCCATCAACCCCAAAATGCCGTACAACGTCGAGACCGACTTCACGCCTATCATCAACATAGCCGCCACGCCCAACGTAATTGCTGTGCACCCCAAATTTCCGGCCGCCAACTACAAAGACTTCGTCACGGTGCTTAAAAAGTCACCGGGCAAGTACTCGTATTCGTCGTCAGGCACCGGCGGCATTGGCCACCTGCAAACCGAGCTGTGGAAGGGCTTGGCGGGCGTGTTCGTCACGCACATTCCGTACAGCGGCGCAGGCCCGGCGCTGCGTGACACGGTGGGCGGCCAGGTCGAAATTATTTTTGACAACGTGCCGTCTGCGTTGCCCCATTTTGCGGCCAAGCGGCTGATACCGATGGCGGTAGCTGCGCCGCAGCGCCTGGCGGCTTTACCCGACGTACCCACCTTCAAGGAGCTGGGCCTGGAGCCCGTCAACCGCATGGCCTACTACGGCTTGCTGGCGCCCAAAGGCCTGCCGCGTGACGTGGTCGAAAAAATCAACAGCGCCATGCGCAAGGTGCTTGAAGACCCGGCGGTGCGCAAACGCATTGAAGACACCGGCTCAATCGTGCTTGGCAACACGCCCGAGCAGTTTGCCCAGCAAATGAAAGACGAGCTGGCGGTGTACCGCAGCGTGGTCAAAACTGCCAATCTGAAAATCGAATAGCCGCGCTGCATGGTTGGGCACGCCGAGCCGCCCTGATCGTCCTGATCTGGGAGGCTTTTTTTGTTATCGTTTAAGCCATGCACGCACAAAGCCAATCCGCCATCGACAGTTTCATAGACGCGTTGTGGCTGGAAGACGGCCTGAGCAAAAACACGCTGGAGGCCTATCGGCGCGACTTGACTTTGTATGCGCAGTGGCTGGGCGGTGAGGCGAACTCGCGCCCTATCGACAGCACGGCGCAAACGGATCTGGATGCGTACTTTTCAGCCCGCCACAGCACCACCAAAGCCACCACAGCCAACCGCCGCCTGACGGTTTTAAAGCGCTACTTTGCCTGGGCGCTGCGTGAGCATGCAATTACAGCTGACCCCACCATGAAGCTGCAGTCGGCCAAGCAGGCGCTGCGTGTGCCCAAGGTGATGAGCGAGGCGCAAGTCGATGCGTTGCTGGCTGCACCCAGTGAAGACACGCCGCTGGGCCAACGCGACCGCGCCATGCTGGAAGTGCTGTACGCCAGCGGACTGCGCGTGAGCGAACTGGTGGGGCTGAAAACCTTCAACGTGGGCTTGAATGAAGGCGTGCTGCGCGTGCTGGGCAAGGGCAGCAAAGAGCGCCTGGTGCCGTTTGGCCAGGTCGCGCGGGACGCGATTAACCACTATCTGGCCAGCAGCCGTGCGGCTATTTTGGGTGGCCAACAAACAGACGATTTGTTCGTCACCGCGCACGGGCGCGGCATGAGCCGGGTGATGTTCTGGATGCTGGTGAAAAAATACGCTGCGCTTGCCGGCATCCATTCACCGCTGTCGCCGCACACGCTGCGCCATGCGTTTGCCACACATTTGCTCAACCACGGGGCGGATTTACGGGCAGTGCAAATGCTGCTGGGGCACGCCGATATTTCAACCACCACAATCTACACCCACGTGGCGCGTGAGCGGCTTAAAACGCTGCACGCGCAGCATCATCCAAGAGGGTGATTTCACATCACCCGCGCGGCTAGCTTTTACGAGGTGAGCAGCGCCAGTTCCGCTTCTTCAAAACCAGCTTGACGCCGTGCGTCCAGGTTCAGCGGGCCTTTGATGCGCGGCGCATCGTATTGCCTGGCAAGCGCGGCGTAGGTGGCCACCGGGTCCAGATTACGCTGCGCACACAGGTAGCGGTACCAGTGGTTGCCAATGGCCACATGCGTGATCTCATCGCGCAAAATCACGTCCAGAATCTCCACTGCGCGCAGCGCTTGTGGCGTGCCCACCTTGCGCAGCTTGGCTTGCATGGGCGGCGTAGCGTCGAGCCCGCGCGCTTCAAGTGTGCGCGGCACCAACGCCATGCGGGCCAGCACGTCGCCGGTGGTTTTTGCTGTCATGTCCCACAAGCCCGTGTGCGCCGCAAAGTCGCCGTAGTCATAACCCATGCTTTGCAAGTGCGCGCGCAGCAGGCTGAAGTGCAACGCTTCTTCTGCCGCAACTTGTGCCCAGTCAAGGTAATACTGGCGCGGCATGTCGGCAAAACGCCAAATCGCGTCGAGTGCCAAATTAATCGCATTGAACTCAATGTGCGCTACTGCATGCAACAGGGCGGCCAGGCCTTCCGGTGTGAAGGGCGAACGTTTTGGTACATCCAGGTGCGCACGCAGTTCTGGCCGGGCAGGGCAGCCGGGCAGGTGTGGTGGTGCTTGTAGTTGCTTGTCAATTGCTATTGATAAAGTAGCTGCTTGCGCCAGTAGTGATTGGGCTAGGGCCACTTTTTTATCCAAATTTGGCTCTACCAGCGCATGCAGGGCCAATTGGCGGAGTTCTGGCGGGGCGAGCATCTGGAGCATGGCGCGATTGTCCATGCTTTGGCTTGTCATCCTTACAATCGTCCCAATTTGAACGTCTACGCTGCCTCGATGTGATTGATTAAAAATTTATGGCGATATACCAACTTGATGATGTCACCCCAACCCTGCATCCAAGCGCCTGGGTGGCAGACAGTGCGCAGGTGATTGGAGATGTGACGCTGGGCGAAAACGCCAGCATCTGGTTTGGCGTGGTGATCAGGGGCGACAACGAACCCATCACCGTTGGGCGCGGAACCAACATTCAGGAAAACAGCGTGCTGCACACCGACCATGGCAAACCGCTGGTGCTGGGTGAAAACGTCACCATTGGCCACCTGGTCACACTGCACGGCTGCACGGTGGGCGACGGCTCGCTGATTGGCATCGGCGCGGTGGTGCTTAACGGTGCAGTTATTGGTAAAAACTGCCTGGTTGGCGCAGGCGCGCTGGTCACTGAGGGAAAAGAATTTCCCGAAGGCTGCATGATCATCGGCAGCCCCGCCAAAGCCGTTCGGCAGTTGTCGCCTGAACACATCGAGGGCCTTCAGATGAGCGCCCGCATCTATATTGAAAACGCGCAACGCTTTAAACGCGGGTTGAAAAAACTGGCTTAATAATGTCCGAATTACATAAATTTATTTTCGATGGTTTGCCGGTACGCGGCATGTTGGTGCGGCTGACCGATTCCTGGCAGGAGATTTTGAAACGCCGCCAAGCTGCTGGTGGTTACCCGGTGGAAGTGATGCACTTGCTAGGTGAAATGACCGCTGCTGGCGCGCTGATGCAAAGCAACATCAAGTTCAACGGGGCTTTGGTGTTGCAGATTTTTGGCGACGGCCCGGTCAAGCTGGCTGTCGCTGAAGTGCAACCGGATTTGAGCCTGCGCGCCACAGCCACGGTCACAGGCACGGTAGATGCGGGAAGCACACTGAGCCAGCTTGTCAACGTCAAAAACGAAGGCCGCTGCGCGATTACGCTGGACCCGAAAGACAAATTTCCGGGTCAACAGGCGTATCAAGGCGTGGTACCGCTGTTTGGCGACAGCCACGAAAAAATTGAAAACATCAGCGAAGTGCTGGAGCACTACATGTTGCAAAGCGAGCAGCTTGACACCAAACTTATTCTTGCAGCAGACGGCAAGGTGGCAGCGGGGCTGCTGATTCAGCGATTGCCGGTAAAAGGACAGGGCAACCTTGAAGGCCAAACCGACAGCGATGCCAATGAAGATGCAATCGGCAAAAGCGAAGACTACAAACGCATTTCAATTTTGGCGTCAACCCTCAAGCGGGAAGAACTTTTAACGCTCGACGTTGACACCATTTTGCATCGCCTGTTTTGGGAAGAACCGCACACCCGCTTTGAGCCTTTAAAGCCAACTTTTGCATGCAGCTGCTCGCGTGAGCGGGTTAGCAACATGCTGCGCGGGTTGGGTAGCGAGGAGATAGAAAGCATCATTGCTGAGCGCGGCTCAGTCGGCGTAACGTGTGAGTTTTGCGGCGCAACCTACGACTTTGACCCAGTGGATGCGGCGCAAATTTTCACGGCAGTGGATCGTCAGCCGCCGCCGACCGGAACGGTTCAGTAGCTCTGCAGCCCGGTAGCTCAACAAACTACCGAGCTACCTGTACAAAAATCTCATTGGGCTTGACCATGCCCAACTCTGAGCGGGCTTTTTCTTCCACCATCTCCAGGCCTTCCTTGAGGTCTCTGACTTCGGCGGCCAACTGTACGTTGGCTTCTTGCGCCTTGAGGTTGCTCGCGTTTTGCTCGCCTAGCTTGCGCTGCATGTCCTGCACGCTTTGCACACTGCCCCGGCCCACCCACAGCTGCGCGTGGAAGATGAGCAGGAGGGTGATCAAAATGGCAGGGACGATGCGGTTGGCCAAGATGCTGTTTGCTAGCGGAGGTTATAAAAAGCAGCGCGGCCGGGGTAGCTGGCCACGTCGCCCAGGTCTTCTTCGATGCGCAGCAACTGGTTGTACTTTGCTGTGCGGTCCGAACGACTCAAGCTGCCGGTTTTAATTTGGCCTGCGTTGGTGCCCACCGCAATGTCGGCAATAGTCGTGTCCTCAGTCTCGCCTGAGCGGTGCGAAATGACGGCGGTGTAGCCCGCGCGCTTGGCCATTTCGATGGCGGCGAAGGTTTCGGTCAACGTACCAATCTGGTTGATTTTGATGAGGATGGAATTGGCAATGTTCTTGTCAATGCCTTCTTTCAAAATTTTGGTGTTGGTCACAAACAAATCGTCGCCCACTAGCTGTACTTTTTTGCCCAGGCGTTCCGTCAGAATTTTCCAGCCGTCCCAATCGCCTTCGGCCATGCCGTCTTCAATGCTGATGATGGGGTACTTGTCGACCCAGGTGGCCAAAATGTTGGTCCACTCAGTGGCGTCCAGGCTCAGTCCTTCCGCTCCCAGAACGTACTTGCCATCTTTGTAAAACTCTGACGCTGCGCAATCCAGGCCAAGTGCAATTTGCTCACCCGCTACAAACCCGGCTTTGTCAATGGCTTCCAGAATCACTTGAATCGCGGCTTCATGATTTGGCACATTGGGCGCAAAGCCGCCTTCGTCACCAACAGCAACGCTCATGCCTTTGTTGTGCAGGATGGTTTTGAGCGCGTGAAACACCTCAGCGCCGTAACGCACTGCTTCACGAAAGCTGGGTGCGCCCACCGGGATGATCATCAACTCTTGCAAATCCAGGTTGTTGTTGGCGTGGGCACCGCCATTGACCACGTTCATCATGGGCACAGGCATTTGCATGCAGCCGCTGCCGCCAAAATAGCGGTACAGCGGCAGGCCGGCTTCTTCCGCCGCCGCACGCGCAACTGCCATGCTGACTGCGAGCGTAGCGTTTGCACCCAGGCGTGATTTGTTGTCGGTGCCGTCCAGGTCAATCAGTGTGCGGTCTAAAAAAGCCTGCTCGCTGGCGTCCAGGCCAAGCACTGCTTCAGAGATTTCGGTATTGATGTGCTGAACCGCCTTGAGCACGCCTTTGCCGCCGTAGCGGGACTTGTCACCATCGCGCAGCTCAATGGCCTCACGTGATCCGGTGGATGCGCCTGAAGGAACAGCAGCACGGCCCATCACGCCAGACTCCAGCAGTACGTCGCATTCAACTGTGGGGTTGCCCCGGCTGTCAAGAATTTCTCTGGCGACGATGTCAACAATTGCACTCATGTGATAACTTTCTCAAAATCAATAAAACAAAAACCAGCAGGAAATGCTTTGACGGCGTTAGACGCCTTCAACCAGCACCATGTTGAAGTGGTGCGTTGCACCGACGCGGTGTTTGCGCACATCCTGATAAGCGGCGCTGTCGTAAAAAGCTTTTGCGGCGTCATAGCTTGGAAAGCGCAAAACGGTTACGCGCGGTGGTGTCCAGTCGCCTTCGAGCGCCTCGCTTCGGCCGCCTCGCGCCAGATATTCACCGCCAGCCGCGGCAACAGCGGCAGGCGCAAGTGCTCCGTATTGTTTGAATTGTTCGGGGTTGGTAACTTGTGAATCTACGAGGATGTAGGCTGCGGTCAAGGGTTTCTCCAATGCGTTTGATGTAATGCGGGTCAGTTGAAATTGTTCTCAAGAAAACCGTTTTTCTTGGTCACGCGGTCAAGGTCCAGCAAAGTTTCTAGCAGTGCCTTCATGTGCTTGAGTGGCACCGCGTTCGGGCCGTCGCTCATGGCCTTGCTCGGGTCTGGGTGTGTTTCCATGAACAGGCCGGCCACGCCAACTGCAACTGCTGCGCGTGCCAACACCGGCACCATCTCGCGCTGGCCGCCACTGCTGGTGCCCTGCGCATTTCCAGCGCCGGGCAGCTGCACGGAATGGGTTGCGTCAAACACCACGGGCGCGTGCGTTTCCCGCATGATGGCCAGGCTACGCATGTCAGACACCAAATTGTTGTAGCCAAAACTTGCGCCTCGCTCGCAGGCCATGAAGCGGTCTTCGCTCAGGCCGATCGCTTTGGCTGCTGCCCGTGCCTTGTCGATGACGTTTTTCATGTCGCCCGGTGCCAAAAACTGGCCTTTTTTAATATTCACCGGCTTGCCCGACTGCGCCACGGCGGTAATGAAGTCGGTTTGACGGCATAAAAAAGCGGGCGTTTGCAGCACGTCGACTACTGCCGCAACTTCGGCGATGTGCGCTTCAGAGTGCACATCCGTCAGCACCGGCACACCCAGCTCTCGTTTGACCTTGCCCAGAATCTCCAGGCCAGTTTGCATGCCCGGGCCGCGAAACGTGGTGCCGCTCGATCGGTTGGCCTTGTCATAACTGGACTTGAAGATAAACGGAATTCCCAAGCTGGCAGTAATTTCTTTGAGTGTGCCTGCGGTGTCCATTTGCAGTTGCTCAGACTCAATCACGCACGGTCCGGCAATCAGAAAAAACGGTTTGTCCAGGCCGATTTCAAAACCACATAAATGCATATCAGGCCACCACTTTCAGGGCTTTGCCCGCGGTCTGGTGGTCCAGTGCGGCTTTTATGTAAGCGTTAAACAGCGGGTGCCCAGCCCACGGCGTGGATTTGAATTCCGGGTGAAACTGCACACCGACAAACCAGGGGTGCAGGCTTTGCGGCAGTTCGACAATTTCGGTCAGCTGCTCACGCTGCGTCAACGCTGAAATGACCAGGCCTTTTTCACGGAGCTTGTCCAGGTAGTTCACATTCGCTTCATAGCGGTGGCGGTGCCGCTCAGTGACGACGTCGCCGTAAATTTTGTGCGCCAGCGTACCGCTTGACACGTCAGAACTCTGGGCGCCGAGCCGCATCGTGCCGCCCAGGTCAGATTTGGCGTTGCGGATTTTGATCGTTCCGTCAGCGTCTTTCCACTCAGTGATCAAGGCAATCACGGGGTGTGGTGTAAGTGGGTCAAACTCGGTGCTGTTAGCGCCTTTAAAGCCCGCCACATGGCGTGCAAATTCAATCGTGGCCACCTGCATGCCCAGACAAATGCCGAGATACGGCACCTTGTTTTCACGCGCAAAACGCGCTGCGCAAATTTTGCCTTCCACGCCGCGCACGCCAAAGCCGCCGGGTACCAGAATGCCGTCAAACTTGGCCAGGCGCGAAACATTGCCTTCGTTGATGGTTTCAGAATCAATGTACTCAATCACGACTTTGGCGTGGTTCTTCATGCCCGCGTGGCGTAGTGCTTCGTTTAATGACTTGTAGCTGTCAGACAAGTCAACATATTTGCCGACCATGGCGATATGGACTTCATTTTTTGGATGAGCGGTTTCATACACCAGGTCGTCCCAGCGCTTTAAATTCGCCGGTGGTGTGTTTAGCCGCAGCTTGTCGCAGATCAGGCCGTCCAGGCCCTGCTCGTGCAGCATGCGCGGCACTTTGTAGATGGTGTCCACGTCCCACATCGATATGACGCCCCATTCGGGTACGTTTGAAAATAGCGATATTTTTTCGCGCTCTTCATGTGGAATAGGCCGGTCGGCGCGGCACAGCAGCACGTCGGCTTGAATGCCAATTTCACGCAGCTGCTTGGCGGTATGCTGGGTGGGTTTGGTTTTAAGCTCGCCCGCAGCCGCAATCCAAGGCACGTAGCTCAGGTGAACAAACGCCGAGTTATTCGGGCCTAAGCGCAGGCTCATTTGCCGCACAGCTTCTAAAAATGGCAGCGATTCAATGTCTCCCACCGTACCGCCAATTTCAACAATTGCAACGTCTACCGCGTCAGGCGTTTCAAAGCCCGCACCGCGTTTTACAAAGTCCTGAATCTCGTTGGTGACGTGCGGAATAACCTGCACGGTTTTGCCAAGATAGTCGCCGCGCCGCTCTTTTTCAAGAACGCTTTTATAAATCTGTCCGGTGGTGAAGTTGTTGGCCTTTTTCATGCGCGTTTCAATAAAGCGCTCATAGTGGCCAAGGTCAAGATCGGTTTCTGCGCCGTCGTCGGTCACAAAAACTTCGCCGTGCTGAAACGGCGACATCGTACCGGGGTCAACGTTGAGGTAAGGGTCGAGCTTGATCAGGGTGACTTTGAGGCCCCGCGACTCAAGTAGCGCAGCTAAAGAGGCTGAGGCGATTCCCTTGCCCAGGGAAGACACCACACCGCCGGTGACGAAGACAAATTTGGTCATTTTTGGCACGAGCTGACGCTCGCTCAGGTGGGAAATGTGGATTATAGGCGGTGACTCTTTCGCGCAATACGGAATCCGCAAACTGATACATTGCGGGCATGACGAACGAACTTATTCCTGATCTGACTTCGGCTAACGAGCTGGAACTGCAAGGCAAACACATCGTGCTGGGGCTGTCAGGCGGCATTGCCTGCTACAAGGCGTCCGAGCTTTGCCGGGCGTTGATCAAAGCCGGTGCCACGGTGCAGGTGGTGATGACATCAAGCGCTGAACAATTCATCACGCCAGTGACTATGCAGGCGCTCAGCGGCCGCCCGGTGTTTTCCAGCCAATGGGACAGCCGCGAGGCGGGTGATTTGGCCAACGGTATGGCGCACATCAATTTGTCGCGCGAAGCCGATGCGATTTTGGTCGCGCCGTGCAGCGCCGACTTTATGGCCAAGTTGCTGCATGGCCGCGCTGACGATTTGCTCAGCCTGATGTGCCTGGCTAGGCCAACGGGCACCGTGCCGCTTCTGGTAGCGCCGGCCATGAACCGCGAAATGTACGCGCATCCCGCCACACAAAGAAATCTGGTGCAGCTGCAAGCCGATGGCGCACACGTGCTGGGCGTTGGCAACGGCTTTCAAGCTTGCGGCGAAACCGGCGATGGCCGCATGCTGGAGCCTGCCGAATTGCTGGAAGAGATGATTGCGTTTTTTGTACCCAAATCCCTTGCGGGGCAAAGCGTTTTGATCACTGCCGGGCCAACCTATGAGGCGATTGACCCGGTGCGCGGCGTCACCAATTTATCGAGCGGCAAAATGGGTTTTGCCATTGCCCGCGCAGCGCATGAAGCGGGTGCGCAAGTTACATTAATCGCCGGGCCAGTCAGTTTGCCGACTCCACGCGGTGTGGAGCGTGTAGACGTTAAATCAGCATCAAATATGCTTGAAGCCGTTAATATACGGGCGCAAGCAGCTACTATTTTTATAGCGTCTGCCGCGGTGGCAGATTGGCGGCCAGCGGCATTTGCCAGCCGGAAAATCAAGAAAGACGGATCGGGCTCGCCGCCCCAGCTGGCATTCGCTGAAAATCAGGACATTTTGGCCACAGTGGCGCAAACCAATGCAGCAAAAAGCGGCAAGTTATTTTGCGTCGGTTTTGCAGCTGAAAGCCACGACCTGCTTGAAAATGCCCAAGCCAAACGCCTGCGTAAAAATGTGCCTCTGCTGATCGGCAACATCGGGCCTGACACCTTTGGCCAAGACCACAACGCGCTGCTGCTGGTGGATGCCAACGGCGCGGTTGAAATGGCGAGAGCCTCCAAAATTTCGTTAGCGCGGCAACTGGTGCGGGAAATCTCGCAGCGCTTGTTGGCCGAGAACGTTTAAAAACAGCACCCCATGAAAATCGACGTAAAAATAATCGACTCACGCCTGCAAGGCAATCTGCCCGACTACGCCACGCCCGGCAGCGCAGGACTTGATTTGCGGGCTTGCATCGATGCGCCCATAACCCTTGGCGCCAACGCGTGGCAGCTGGTGCCCACAGGCATCGCCATTTACCTGCACAACCCTGGCTACGCGGCGCTCATACTTCCGCGCTCGGGCCTTGGCCACAAGCACGGCATTGTGCTGGGCAACCTGGTCGGTTTGATCGACAGTGACTACCAGGGGCAGCTCATGGTCAGCGCGTGGAACCGCAGCGATGTACCCTTCACCATTGAGCCGATGGAGCGTATTGCGCAATTGATGATCGTGCCAGTGGTGCAGGCCGAGTTCAATGTGGTGCAGGAATTCCCCGCGAGTGAGCGCGGGGAGGGCGGGTATGGGTCTACTGGGAAGTCTTGAGATGAAAATTAACGGCGCGGCGTTGAATAAAGGATTCGGCATTGCTGCAGTTGTCATTCTGGCGGGCTGTACTGGCATCCTATGGCTATCTGAAAAAAATGTTGCTATTGATAAAAACTGTCGGCCGGATGGTTTCATATCGGCGGTTAGAGCGCAAGTTCAGGGCGAACGATTTTGGTCAGATCAAATTGAGAATATTGATCTACGTTTGAAGACAAGCGAAAAGCAAGCCAAACTAATTGCGTCGATGAATACCAAACTTGAAGTTGCTTCGCGCGATAGTGAAGCCACCCTTGAAAAAATCTACTCAGAAAATCCCGCTCTTCGACCATCAGTCGCTCAACAAACGACAGACTCACTGCGTGAACAAGCAGATCAAATTGAAAGTGCTGAAAGTGATAAGTTTTTAGCTGAAATTTCCGCTAAAAACACACAATTCTTACGTGCGTGCAGGGTTCAAATATCGGCGAGTTTGCATTCGTGACGAAAATTTAAATCTAGTTTGGGATATTCACAACAGGACTGACCGGAGTTGGCGTTAATGAGCCGTTTAGAGCTGAAGCACTATCAACGCCGCGCAGCGACTGCGCCACACGCTGCGGTTTTGGAGTGAAAACACACGCGGGTTGGAAAAATGGGTCAAGCTTTCGCTTGGCCATTTTTTGTGGTGATTTGACTATCGCTACCGCGCGCCTTTCACCCCAAAGCCCGGTCGTATGGCCCAATTACCGCGCTATTTCTGAAATAGTCGAGGATGGGTAAAGGGTAATGGGTAATGGGTAATGGGTAATGGGTAATGGGTAATGGGTAATGGGTAATGGGTTAAGTACGCTATCACTAGTTATTTACATAATTTTTATAACGTAAGCCTGCGGCGCAATGAACATGGGCGCAACCAGCTATTAAACAGGAGCAAATTACATTGCCTCGATGCTTGCTATGGCTTGCCATTCGGGAAATATTTATTCAAAATGTTGTTCATCGCTGCCTGAGCAGCCTGACCTTCAGCCTCTGTGTATCTGTTCAGCCAAAATGCATACCAACCTTCGCCGACATCTGCTGTCCTGTTCTCACCATTAATTTGGTCCGCGGGCTTATCCAGGTACTTGGCGGCGTGAACTCTAAACGCGGCATTGTTCATGGGGATCTGCGATTGGTAAATTCTCAATCTGTCGTAAATTAAAGCTGAGGGCTGTAATTTAGCGGCTTTGATTGCGGCTGCAAGTGCTGCACTTCCGCTTTCGTTGTCCTTGTCCGTGATAGTTGGCTGCACACCCCAAAAATGAATAAGTGGCGTGAGGTCAACACCAGCAGCAATCGACATGCGCAAGATCCTGTTATTTACCTTCGCAAGATTATTGCCTACCGGTGTCAGTCCAAGTTGCCTCACACGGTTCTCCTCGGCATAAAACGATTCGAGCTTATCCCAACCAAAAAGCGCTGCAATTTCAACATATTTGGCATAGCCGCGTTGTTGATACTTGACCTCGTCTTTAGGTGTGTTTGAGGTATCCATAGGCTTACCTGCCCTAAAATTGGGCGTTGTCGTCCAGTTTGCAGCTGCCTCTTCCCTTCCAATGTGCGGTGTATTGTTTTGTGACTTGCCAAGGGCTGCATCGATATCTACACCGTATAGCTTGTTGCTAATCGCAACTGACAGCAGGTTTATGGAAGCCTCCATTTCACCCGGAAAATCGCTAAACGACTGGGCATGACCAAGTTCATGAAATTCGACCTGCCAAAAATCCTTGCCTGGAGTCAAATACCAGTTTGCGCTGTTGCCGTTAGTTTCCCAGCTCGGCTTGTAGTCGTTGTTGCCAGTGGGATATCCGATACTGTGGGCGCTCCCGGCAAAGGTTGTGTCAACCGTCAGATACAAAATTTTGTTGCTTTGGACTCGGCTCCGGCCAACCAAGTCGGTCACGACATTAATGCGGTTATCCCAGTCCTTCATCAGTGTCACCGGGTCCGCGTAGTTGTAAATCCATTTGGTGGGCACCGACATCATGAATTTTTCGCTTTCAAAATCGGCCCAAGGCGCTGGATTGTTACGCTGAATTTCCTGCCACTGCTTGAGAGTGGTGGTGCTCAATGCAGTGCTTGAAAATAAGGGTGCCGGTACTGCGTTCTGGATTTTGATATCTACACTTGCACCTCCCTTTGCCAGGTACGGCACGTCAATATAAATACCACCCCCGTGCGGGTTGGCAATCTCAGTAACTTCGCTCACGATAGGAAACTTGTTGCTGATCCGAAATGGACGTTCAATAACACTCTTTTCGTATTTGTTGTGCACGTTGGCACCTACCCTGATCTCAAACCCCTTGTTTACCAAAGAAGCAGGTACGGTTACCTTGGCGATGTCACCCGCCGCCAGGTAGTAACCAGTGGGCCGCCGAACAAGTCTCTGGGAGAAAGCGGTAGGTATACCCATATCTTCGGCTACCGTGGCGTTAATCTTAACGGTGTAAACCGCGCTTGCAACGGCCGGCATTTTCACTTTACCTGGATACCAATCAGAGCTGTTGAATTTTTTCCCAACTAACGTGTCGCGGTAGGTTGCCAATCCAGAGGGTGTGTAGGCAAAGTCAAAAATGCTTTGCTGAAGTGCCAGCACAGCGCGGTCAATTTCAAAACCATCTTGCTTGCCCGTGTCGTTGGGAAACTTTGTAGAAGTTCTTGCATTGATAAAAAGTGGCCCCTTTTCCTTGACTTCGTAGGCTTTTATGACTTCGAAAGCACGAGTGATATTTGTTTTATTGTGGGCAAGCGTGTAAGTTGTTTGCTTGATGCGGTCGTTTTGCTCCTGCAACTGGGCAGCAGTCATCACAGCGGTACCATCCAGATGCGCCTTGATTTTGAACATCGCCTGTGAAAACACTTCCGCATCGTTGTTGTCCGCGGTTATAGGCTTGCAGTATCCATTGTTATATGTCCAATCAACAGCCCAGGAACCGAAAACATAATCTTCAAGTTTCACTTCGCCGATCTGGTCAAACAGATAAATGAATTTGTTCAAAGATTCAACACCCAGAGCTACATGCGTTCTAGTTGTAAGCTTCAGTGTGTCACCTTGTTTGCCGCAAAACTTAAAGCCGTTCAAATCGAACGCATGTAGCTCTGGGTGTTGAATCTTTGAACAAATTCATTTATCTGTTTGACCAGATCGGCGAAGTGAAACTTGAAGATT
>JANNCT010000112.1:0-17434 GCA_031386895.1 Polaromonas sp. | reverse complement strand
GGCTGGCTGGACGAAGCCCAGCGCGCCATCCTCAAACCGTGGGGTGAGCAAACCCTGCGCAACGCGCGCGGCAACCCAGTAGGGGAAATTCGGGCTGCGTTTAAGCTGGTGATGAGCTAAACCTTGCCGATTTCTCACCCCGTTAATGCTATATAAAATATAGCTGCTTGCGCCCGTATTTATTGGGCTACGGCCTCAATTTTATGTTAAAACAGACTAAAAATGGGGTTCGCCAATGACTGAAACAGGAATAAGAATAGGAATAGCAACGGCATAGCAACCGATTTACCCAAGCTACAAAAACCCGCGCTGTTTGGCCTCAAAAACTGCTTGCCCCTTCGAGTTCACCTGGAGCTTTCGATAAACGTTGCGCAGATGCGCTGTCACGGTGTGCCACGTGATGCCGAGTATCTCGGAAACTTCTTCGTAACTCATTCCCTTTTCAATCAATCTCAGCACCTCTAGCTCGCGCTCGCTGAGCGGGTTATCAACTTTAACGACCGCATCCTGCTTTTTACCAATAAACCGTTTTATGACCGAACGGGCTACTGACGGGCTGATCGGCGAGCCTCCTGCGTAGAGTTCAACGATGTGTCGGGCAATCTCGTCGCATGGCGTGTCCTTGAGCAAGTAACCGACGGCGCCAGCTTCAAGACTGGTGAGCACGTGTTCCTCATCGGCAAATACGGTGACCACCATCGCCAGCGCGGCAGGGTACTGCGCCGCCAGCCATTTGATGACGTCGCGACCATCCCGGTCTGGAAGTCCCAGGTCAATCAGAAAAACATCAGCTTGTCTCTGCTGCGTCAGCTCAATGGCCTGGGCAGCTGTGGACGCGGCAAAAAGCAACGAAAGCCTTGGATGGGAGCGAACCGCAACCTCAAAACGAGAGCGCACGTGGGGTTCGTCCTCAACGATTGCTACTGTTATGGGAACAGTTGAGTTGTGCGCACTACTACGCTGCAATGAATGCTGTGGCAACATTTTTTTACTCCTTTTGCCCTTGGTCAATAAGTCTTGACTGGTGGACACGCAGAGCTGAAATAGTAGCCGAGCCAATGGCGATCTGTGCGGTATCAGACATGCGAGTCCCCATTTTTTGGGATGTGCGCGGCGTCAATTAACAAAATCTGGGGATAGGCAACGCTTGCTTGGTCGTGAACACTGCTGGACAACAGAGTTTGTAAATAACAATTTTTCTGACCTCGGGGGAACTATGAATACCGATTTAATGGGCAACGTGAGAACCGTGGGCAATGCGACCGACGAGCCAGTGGCAAGTTCCGTCCCGGACGCTCCAGCTCAAAGTAGTGCACGCTTTATGAGCCGCACTGGCGTTGAATTTCTTGGGCTGGCGTTGCGGGTAACTTCGAGGATCTCAACACAGGCTGGAGCGCGTCTTGGCTACAGAATTTTGTCGCAGCCCCCAAGGTTCAAAACGCCCCAGCGCGAAAAGGCAAGTTACGCCAACGCGCGCCACACGCGCATACTGTTTGGCGCAAAAACTCTCAAAGTACTTGAATGGGGACAAGGCCCAACCATTTTGCTGGTGCATTGCTGGGGCGGTCGGGCGACCCAACTTTGCGAGTTTGTAGAGGCCTTGGTAGGTCAGGGGTTGCGGGTCGTTAGCTTTGATGGCCCGGCACATGGGGAATCCGATGGCAAACGTACGGACATGTTCGAATTTCAAACTGCCCTTGCCACAGTGGCTAAATCTGTAGCGCCAGTAGAGGGCGTGATTGCGCATTCCTTCGGTGCGGCAATGACGCTGCTTGCGCTTCGCGATTTAGGCTTGAATGCAAAGCGGTTTGTACTCATCAGTTCATTTAAAAGCTGTGAGTGGTTTTTAGATGCGTTTGGGCAGTTTTTTCGCACTTCGCCAAGAGTTATTCAGCAAATGAAGAACGATTTTGATGTTCGGCGAGGTGAGCTGGTGCATTGGGCGCAGCTGTCGATGATTGAGGTCATCGCGCAAGTCAAGGAGCCAATCCTGCTGGTGCATGACCGCAGCGATTCAGAAATACCTTTTTCACATTCATTGCTGCTGAAGGAGGCATCAAACGGTGCAGAACTGCTGGCAACCGATGGATTGGGCCATCGACGAATACTTAGAGACGCCTGGGTCATTAAGCAGGCTGTGCAATTTGTCAGCAAAGACGTTCACGGAGCGCTGCCATGAAACCGGTCATACAGTTGGTCGTGCGCAACCGAATCATGGTTCTGGTGCTGGTTGGATTGGTGTCGCTTTTGTTGGGTAGCCAAATTAGAAACCTTCGTATCGTGATTGACCCAGTCGCCATGCTGCCCAAGGCGCATCCGAATGTGGTCGGCACAAATTTGGCAGAGACAATTTTTGGCTCGAAGTATGTGGTGGTCGTTGGCGTAAGCGCAGCCGACGGCGGCACGGCCCTGCGGCCCGGGATTGTCGAGGCGGTTTCAAGATTGACCACCGCACTGGCTGACGTCCCCGGAGTCAAGCGTCACACCTTGCAAAGCGTTGCATCCGAAAAAGCTAAGTCCATCACCGGCTCAAGCGGTGAAATGCAGGTGCAGCCACTTCTGGACCGGCCGATCACCGATAAAACCTTGCAGCAACTCACCAAAAGACTGCAGGAGAACCCTATCTATCAAGGCACTTTGATATCCAAAGACGACTCGGTGATGGCGGTTTCCTTCTCGGTAGATATTGGCCCAAAAGGCTTCCGGGAAGTCGTCGACAAAGTACTGGCAGTTACTGAACGGGAAGCAGGGCCAGCCGTGCGCATCAATGTCAGCGGTACGCCCGTCTTTTTTGCAACGGTTGAGCGTTTTGCACAAAGAATGGCTTTTCTCTTCCCGATCGCTCTGTTGCTGATCGGGTTGATTCACTTCGAGGCTTTTCGCACCATACAAGGCATGCTGTTACCTCTGTTCACGGCCGTTTTAGCCGTGGTTTGGAGCATCGGTTTTATGGGCTTGCTGAACGTACCACTGGATGCGTTCAATGCAACCACACCAATTTTGATTTTGGCGGTTGCAGCTGGGCATGCCGTTCAAATTCTAAAAAGATACTACGAAGAATACGACCGCATTCGAGACGATTTTTCAGAACTATCGCCAAGCATTGCAAACGACAAAGCAATTATTGAATCATTGAGCCGAATCGGCCCGGTCATGCTGGCTGCAGGGTTTGTCGCTGCCGCCGGATTTTTTTCGTTGCTGAGCTTTGAAATCGCTACTATCCGTACCTTTGGCATCATTACCGGCTTGGGCGTTCTTTGCGCCATGGTGATTGAACTCACGTTGATACCGGCACTGCGCAGCTGCTTGCGGCCACCACCCAAATTAGCCCGCAGTAGCAACAACCGAACACAAACACGCTGGGACCGTTTTGCTGACAAACTGGTTAGCCTGGTTCTGTCATCCAGAAACAAAATCGCCCTGGGTTTTGTTGTGGTGGCAGCCATTTCTGCAAGTGGTCTTTTTTTCCTGAACCGCGAAAACTCCACCAAAAGTTACTTTGGAGAGTCGGTACCAGTGCGTGCCCAAGACCGCTTTTTAAACGAAAGGCTTGCTGGTACAAACACGTTGTATGTGGTCTTTCAGGGGGATAAGGCAGACCGCATGAAAGACCCAGCGGTGCTGGCAATGGTCCAGGATGTGCAGCGGTTTATAGAGACGCTTCCCGATGTAGGCAAGACCGCCTCGATCGTAGATTTGCTGCGCCAGATGAATAAGGCTTTAAATGACGGCTCACCTCTGGCCGATGTTTTACCCAGCAGCCAGGATTTAATTTCGCAGTACTTGCTGTTGTATTCAATTTCAGGCCAGCCAAACGATTTTGAAGCCTATGTTGACTACGACTATAAAAACCTCAACCTGGTCGTGTGGACAAAAAATGACAGTAGCCGCTATGCCGAAACGATGGTGCAGGGCATTCGCAACTACGTTGGGCCGAAACTGCCACCCGGCATCATTGTTCAAATCGGTGGCAGTGTCCCCCAGACCTCTGCACTGAGTGAGACTTTGGTACGTGGCAAGCTGCTGAACATTGCGCAAATGATTGGTGTGGTGTTTGTGGCGGGGCTGCTTATTTTTCGCTCGTTCGTTGCCAGTGTTTATCTCATCTTGCCGCTGGCCTTTGCCGTGCTGGTGAATTTTGGGGTGATGGGGCTATTTCGAATTCCCTTGAACACGCCAAACTCCGTCAGCTCGGCGATGGGCATTGGAATTGGCGCTGACTATGCGATATACCTGCTTTACCGATTGCGTGAAGAGCTGGCAGCGGGTGGCGAGTTTGAAGACGCCTTAAGACGCACCATGCGCAGTGCTGGCAAGGCAGTTGTGTATGTTG
Source organism: Polaromonas sp. (assembly GCA_031386895.1). Lineage (GTDB taxonomy): Bacteria > Pseudomonadota > Gammaproteobacteria > Burkholderiales > Burkholderiaceae_C > Polaromonas. The sequence goes on along the minus strand of JANNCT010000112.1, from coordinate 13,101 downwards.
CTTCCGCGGTTGCTGGTGGCTATTGCGTATTGCTGTTGTCGTTCAATTTTTATGTGCACATCTGGTTTGGCGTTTTGATTGTGTTGTCGATGATCGTCAGTGCCATCACGGCCTTGCTGTTGATTCCTACTTTACTCACGCTACACGTCCCGCGCTGCTTTAAGCCTGCAACGCCACGAAAAATTAAGCCCGCTCTGGTCGGCGCGTCTGGCGTGGGTGCATGTGCTGTAGGCGTACTCAGCTTTTTTGCTTTGTCGATCGGCGCACCCAAGCCAGTGCAGGCGCAGATACAAACGCAAATACAGCCGCGCGATGCTACTGACATCATGGTGCAAAGCTACCAGGCAAGCCGGCTTGACAGTTCACTTTCAAATGCCACCTTCACGCTCACCAATTCTGGCGGGCAAGAGCGCACCCGTAAAACCTACGGGGCAACAAAGCTTGCATCTGACGGCGTTCTCAACCGGCGCGTGGTCAGGTTTTTGTCCCCGAGCGACGTACGCAACACCACCTCTTTGCTTATTGAAAATGCAAAAGGAGAAGACGAGATCTGGATCTACGTGCCGGCACTGAAAAAATCTCGCCGCCTTGCAAGCAACAACAAAAAAGGAAGCTTTTTTGGTACGGACCTGTCCTACGGTGATGTGGTTGGTCACAAGCCTGAAGCCTGGGCGCACCGCTGGTTGAAAGCAGAAGACTTCGAGGGGCAGCCCTGTGACGTGATCGAGTCGCTGCCTAAAAGCCCATTGGTGGCCGAAGAGTCAGGCTACTCCAAGCGCACCAGCTGGGTAGGCAGAAAAAACCACAGCGCGATTAAAGTTGAAATGCTTGACCCTGGCGGCGCAGCACTGAAAACTGTCATCAGCAGTGACTGGCGGCTGGTTGACGCAGCCCGGGGCAAATGGCAGGCGATGAAACTGAGCGCAAAAAATATCCAGACCGGGCATTCCACCACCATCCTCATAGACCGGTTCGACGCGAATGTCGAGATTGCTGAAAATGTGTTTTCGCAGCGCTATCTTGAACGCGAGGAGTGAAAAAAATGCGGCGACCTTTAAGTTTTGTGCATCGACGTTTTGCACTCCACGGGTTGCTGGTTGCCGCGCTCGCTTTGCCGTGCGTTGCGTTTTCGCAGGAATCCAGCGGGCTGCGCCCTTACGGAGAATGCCGAACCGGCTATTGGAGCTCAACACGAAACCTAGATGCGATTGAAGATGTCAGCAGCTCAACTTGCTTCGTCAATTTAAAGCTCCAGCCTGCCGAGAATATTCGCGTTGCCGCCAGTGCGCGCTTTTCACAGGCCATCAGTTCAGCAGATTCAGTTTTTAGGGGCCGACTTCGAGAAGCATACGCACAAGCAGACTTTGGCAACGTCAGCCTGAAGCTGGGCCGGCAAATTGTGGTGTGGGGACGCTCAGACCGAATCAGCCCCACAGATGTCATGTCCAGCCGCGACTTCACGGCGCGCGTTTCAGATGACGATGAACAGCGCAATGGCAATGACCTGGCTACTCTCAGGTGGCAAGCAACACAAGACGTTGCTGCAACATTTTACGTGGGGCGTTTTCAAGCCCATGAGCTACCCACTGGATCTCTCCCAGCAAACCTGATCGCAACTGCAGTGCCGCACCGCACGGAGTACGCACTGAAAATCGACCGTGTTGGTGAAGGAGTCGACTTTTCTTTCTCGTATTTCGATGGATTTGACAAGGCCGCAAGGTACCAATTTATTCAGTCGGGTTTGACGGGCACCTTTCAAAGCCAGCATGAGCGCATGAAAATGGTCGGGTTTGATTTTGCGACATCCAGCGGGCGCTGGACGTTGCGTGGAGAAATTGCTGCTTTTCGCATGGTGTCCGACTGCACCAAGTGCCCAAACAGTACATTGCCATCGCGCAAAATGCAGCGCGTTGTCGGCGGTGTTGATAGGGACTTTCTCGACACCGCCAACATTAATGTGCAGCTTTTTATTGTCAAAAGAGGTGGCTATGAAAGCCCAGCAGCATTGCAGGGCGCAACGCGGATGATTGCCGATGGACTGGACCGCTTGAACGGAGAGTTTGCCGCCACCGAGCGCGGGCTGACCCTGAGAGTTAGCGAGCGATTTTTTAACGAGCTGCTAAAAGTGGAAGCGTCGGGTATCTTCGATTTGAGCAACGCCAGCCGCCTGCTGCGAACAAGGATAAATTACGCGGTCAATGACCAGGTAAAACTCTATACGGGCATTGACAGCTTTCGGGGTAAAGACCAATCGTTGTTTGGCTCCAGGCGAAAAAACAACACCGCTTTTATCGAGCTTGCCTTGGTTTTTTAGCTTTCGTAGCAACACTTCTGTGGCAATACTTCTACCGTAAATGTTGCGCAGTCTGGGTGGGGTTTACGGTTTAGAAAGCGGCAGGCTTAACTTTATCGAGGTGCCCGCATCGCTGGAAATGCTCAGCATTGCGCCCATACTGCGGGCGCGTTTTTCAATGCCGCTCAGCCCCTTTCCCATGCGTACGTTGCGCGGGTCAAACCCTTTTCCATCGTCTTGAATTTCTATAATCAAGTGCCTATCGACAACGTTGATGCGCACGCTGATTTGGCTGGCATGCGCATGCTTGAGCGCGTTGCTGATCGTTTCCTGCATGATCCGCAGCAAGGGCAGCGTTTGCGAGGCATGAACCAGCGTATCAGCTGAAAACCCACTGGTGTCCCACGCCAGCGCAATGCCAGCGGCGCGCAGCCTTGGCTCCATGCGAAATCTCAGATTCCCCGCCGCCACACCAAATTGGTCGTCATTTCCTTCCATGGTGTCGATTGCCAGGCGCAAATCATCAATGCACTCCCGCAGGAGCAAGCTGGTTTGATCTACGGTGAGTGCCCCCTTCTCGCTCATTGCGAGCGAGCTGATCAGTTGCGATCCCAGTCCGTCGTGTATGTCCTGCATGATGCGCTGACGCTCCTGGAGCGTTGCCTTGTCGCGTTCATTTTGCTGATTGCTTTCGTAGAGTCGGCCCAATTCGCTTTGCTGTTCGCCGAGCTTTTGCGCCATCACCTTCTGCTGGTTGTCCTGGTCGGCCAACGAGGCAATAAAGTCACTCACCAAAACAGAAGTGAGTGCAGTGAGCCAAGCGGACGACACCACCTGAAGGCTGTAACCAAAGTTGCCAAATTGACTGTTGCCGGTTGCCTGAAAGTAAATATCCAGCACGCCCACCAATATGGCCATCAAGGTCGCCAGCAGAAAAATCAGCTTGCGCCATGAAAACTGCTTAATCGCCGACACCGTCAAAATAGCCACCGGGTACAGCCCCATTAATCCAGATGCAATGCCCCAAAAGCCCTCAAAATTGCGAAAAAAACTGCTGTCGTATATCCAAAAGTGGGCAAGGTAAACCGAGGGGCCAATTACGCCCCAAAACACACACACTTTGGGAAACCACCTGTTAGTGGGCTGCCCCTGCGTCATTAAAAACAGCCAGGCGCACTGGGTAAACATGGCAATGCCTGCGATGTGAACAAACCTCCAGTACGGATACAACCATGCAGGCATTGGCGGCAGTGCATAAACAAACACCACAATGGCGCAACCAATTGCACTGAGTCCCAGCAGCAAGTAACTGCGCTGGTTGCGGCGCAGCATAAAAATCCCGAGAAGCATCGCGGCGATGACAAGCGCATACACCAGCGCTACTTGTGCCATGCCGTTTTGCCAGAAAAACCGCTGCTGAAAGTCTGGCGTGATGATCTCTACCGGTGCAACAAAAATGCGGCTGACCAGCGTCAGTGTTTCTCTGGCTGCCCACACCACTTCAAGCCGATTGACGCCGTTTTGAAGTAACTTGGGAGGAATCTGAAAGATATAGGGCCTGGCATGGCGCACCGTCACCGTCTCGGTCGAGGTTTGAACATCACCGGCCAGCACGCCGTTGACGCTGATTCGTCCACCATCGTAAAGCGACAAAAAATAAACTGCCCAAAGCGGCGTTGCCTGGCTGTCAGCAACCGTAAATTCCGCTGTCAGCTTGAAATGCTTGAAAGTACGCGGGCTGCGCAAACTTAAAAAGGGAAGCTCAATATCGAGAGGCTGCCCCGGGGTGTCCAAATCAAATAGTCTGGCCTTGGAAATGGCAATAACGTCGTTTGTAGCCGTTTGCGCAAAGCTGGTTGCTGGCAAAAGAGCTGGTAGCAACGCAAAACATAGCGAAGACAAGGCCCAGAGAAGACCTTGGCAACGCTGGCCTGTGCTCCTAAAAATTGTGATGCCGACACAGAACCAGCCGAATCGAGATACGACTTGAGGATGGGCAAGCATCACTGCTGACACCTTATGAAAAAACGGTTTCCATTGCAAAAAACCCCTCAGCAGTTTTAGTTATCCAACAGCTTTTTTAACCCTGCCTCAGCGTATCACATGGGTTGCGCCGTGTCCGTTAGTCAATCATCACGATCCTTGCGAGGTTCCTTGGCTTATGTAGCCGCATAACTTCGCTACGCGAAGTGAGCGTCCCCCAAACCCCGCAGCGCTATTGCGACCAATTAAAGTCTTAAACAGCCCTCCAGGTTTCATGCGCTTTCCCAGCGTACGACTTTGACAACGCGCCGCTCTAAAGTCATAAACAACTTCAGCCAACAGGTCACTTCTTCGCTGTAAACGTAATCCGTCGATTTCCGCCTTGGGCCGGAAGCGGGTGTTGTCGAATGACCGGTATCAGGCAATCAACATGGCGGCCTGATACCGATTCCAAAAGTTATAAATTTCCGTTTTCGGATTGCTCATCTAGACCCGCTGAGCCCGTTGGCGTTAAAGCAGCTCCAAACTGGAAGTTGATTTTTGTCTAGGAAAGCGGGTGAAGTCCACGCCTCCTACACCAGTGAAGGCAATCAACCTACAGGCACGATTGCGCGTATCCAGTACGACTCATTTTCAACAACGAGCGAACAAACTTGATTGCGAGTTGCACCAGCTATTGCAATTGCCATGTGCTTGCGGATCTACCTGATCCTGTTCGCCGATTAGTGAGGGATACGATGTCTCGCGATCAATACACTTTTACGAATCCGGTTGAGCAGTACCGTCGTGTGGAACCTCCCGTGCAGCATCAGCCGGTACCCGGCGTTCAGGCGCGGATGACGCCAGTGCCAGATCTGGGTGAAACGACGTATCGCGGCAGCGGACGCCTTGCGGGGCGAAAGGCACTAATCACGGGCGGCGACTCCGGCGTCGGCGGTGCGGTCGCCATCGCGTTCGCCCGCGAGGGCGCCGATGTCGTGATCGTGCACCTGCCCGTCGAGCAAGAGGACGATGGGCACATCCTCGGCCATATCGAGAAGGCAGGCAGGAAGGGGCACGCGATCGCCGCGGACATCACGGACTCTGCTCGCTGCCGCGCGCTCGTCGCGGAAGCCGTGCGCGTGCTCGGTGGGCTCGACATCCTCGTCAACAACGCCGGCAAGCAGGTGGCCGTCGAGCACATCGCCGATCTGTCCGACGAGCAGTTCGAGCTGACGTTTCGCACGAACGTGTTCGCAAATTTCTGGATCACCAAGGCGGCGCTGGCATACATGTCGGCGGGTGCCAGCATCATCAACACCGCATCGCTGGAGGCTTACAAGCCGTCACCGGAACGTCTGGATTACGCGGCTACCAAGGCAGCGATCAACAATTTCTCGAAGGGCCTCGCGCTGCAGGTTGCTTCTCGCGGTATCCGCGTCAACGTGGTTGCACCCGGGCCGGTGTGGACTGCGCTGCAGGTGTCGGGCGGTGTGTCTGACGAGCAGATGAAGGCATTCGACGACGAGAGTACCTACAAGCGTTCCGGCCAGCCCGCGGAACTTGCGCCCGCCTACGTGTTCCTTGCCTCCGCAGAATCGAGCTACGTCTCGGGCGAGACGTTGAACGTGAACGGTGGCATGGTCACGCCTTGACCAATCACCATCGCACAGTCTTCTTTCTTCACGTATTGGGTTTTATTGCTGCTTCGGCGGCTCCGCTCGTTGCGGCGTTGGGCAAACGGTTTCGAGTCGTCGGCATCGACCTGCCGGGTCAAAGCGGAGCGCCGGATGGGCAATCGGCCAAAACCAATCTCATTCGATTTTTCGGATCCAGCAGGCTAGCGGGCCATGAAGCGGTCAGCGGTGCGCAGCGAAAGCGCCATGATGGTCAATGCCGGGTTCGCGACGAGTGCGCTGGGGAACACCGAGTTATCACAGATCCATAGATTGTCGATGTCGAAACTCCGGCCATCGGCGTCGACCACGGCGATTTCCCGGTCGGTGCCCATACGGCAGGTGCCGATAGTGTGAGCGGTGCGCGGTAGCACCATGGTCTCGGTTGCGCCTGCTGCCTGGACAATCTGGCGCATCAACTGCGTCGCATGACGGTCAATCGCCTGTTCATTGGCGCCCGCGGTGAAGCTGACGATCGCCTTCGGCATGCCGTACGCGTCGAGCTCGTCTGACAGTTCCAGCCGATTGCCTTCGGCCGGCAGGCATTCGGCGTTGATGCCGACGCCAGCCATGAATCGATAGTTGTCGACCGCGTCGACTAGCGCCTTTCCCCACAGCCCAGCGCTGCGCGCCATTGAGGTCGCCAGCGTCAGGGGCATGACGCCCAGGCTCTGGATCAGGTAGCCGCCCGCGAAATCGGCATCCGTCGGGCGCAATGTGTCTTCAGTAATAAGCGACGACGGGTAGCCCCGGTGGCCACGCATCTCGGCCTCGAACCGACCCCAAACCTGGGTTGCGCCGTGTGCCTGGAAGTTGCGTCCGACTTGCCCGCTCCCGTTTGCCAAGCCCGTGTGCAGTAGCAGCCGTGGTGTCTGGACACCGCCGGCACAGACGAACAGCGCCGCGCAGCGTTGTCTCCGGTCCACGCCCCGGTGGCGGTAGACAACGCCGGTCACCCGGCCGGCGGCGTCGCGCTCTACGCCGTGGACCCTGCACCGGGGCCGAATCTCGGCGCCGTGGGCAACTGCTAAAGGCAAGTAGGTCGTGTCCATGCTCGTCTTGGCGGCATTGCGACACCCCTGGTGGCAGGAACCGCAATTCACGCAGGCCTGGCGCAGGCCGCCGCCCTCCTGCTGCCAGTCGCGCGAGACAAGCGCTGCCGGTGCGTCGGCGGTGGTGATGCCGAGCGCTGCGCAGCCGCGCGCCATCATGTCCGCCGACGCATTGCGCCTTGCGGGTGGCAAAGGGTATTTGCGTTCGGGATCCCAAGGGTATCGAGTCGGGCCGGAGACGCCGATAAAGCGCTCGACCCGTTCGATGTAGCCGATGAGTTCGGAATGGGCGATCGGCCAGTCGTGTCCCGCGCCGGTCAATGTTTTTAACTTCAGGTCGCGCGGATCAGGACGCGGCGTGAAGGCGCCCCAATGCAGGGTCGATCCGCCGATGCCGGTGCCACTGTTATTGGCGCCGAAGGCCGTCGGTTTGGTGCCGCCACTCAGGCGTTCTTCCATCCAGTTGATGTCCGACCCCTCGGCTTCGTCGGGTGTGTGTTCGCCCGGCTCCCAATTTCGCCCGGCCTCCAGTGCGACCACACGCAGGCCGCGCGCGGCAAGCATCGCGAGCAGCGGCGCACCGCCAGCGCCTGTACCGATCACCACGGCGTCAACGACCTCGCTTTCGTCATGAAGGCGCATCGTATGGAGATTCATTGTGATGCTCCCGTCATGGGTTCCCACGACTCGCGTTCAGTGGCCGCCAGTCTTTCAAAACCCTGTTTTCGCACATCGTCGCCACCGTTTGCAAAACCGTTGAACCCGATGCGAGCCATGGTTGCAGGATGCGCCAGCCAGATGCGAACCAGGTCGGCGCGCAAATCCTCGAACCAGCATTTCATCTGCGCGGAAGACAAGATTGGCCCGCGTGAGTGGTCTGCGTCAAGATGGTCTGTCAAGACGAACTCACCTTTAGCCATCAGCGTCAGCTGGGCATCCTGTTCGGTTTCGCCCAACGCGTCAAATCGGACTAGCGCGTCCAGCGCCCGGCGGCAGGCTTCGCGGTCCGGTGGCATGTTTGCAAAGCGCCAGCCATCGTCTTTGCCCGCTGCAAGCTGCGCATCGAGCCGGGCGGCCAGATCGATAAGAGGGCCGGTCTGCGGTACGACCCGACTAGCTACTGCGCGCAAGGTCTTCAGTTGCATCGCCGACAACACGTGGGGCTGATAGCCGGGATCATCGGCAAGCGCCCGAACGGCAAGCGTAGCGCGCATTCTGCGACTGACACGGGCCGAGGCGATCATCTGGCCAAAGGCTTTGGGAACGGTAGGCGCGATTCCGGCAACCTGATGCCAGAACTGCGCGATGAGACGGGCGACCGAATCGGCCCGCTCCAGCGGCAACAGGTGGCCGGCGCCAGCTTCGACGTGGATGCGGGCGCGCCGATAGACCATCGCGTTTGTGGCGCGCTGTCCGCCCTCGCCGAGGTCGCCGTCCTCACTGCCCACAAGGATCAACGCGGGAAGATCGAGCTTTCCTACCTCGACCGACCAGTCTTCTCTGCTGCCGCGTTCAAGCCATGCCAGCCAAGCCTCTTGGGACGTGCGTTTCAGGTCGCCACTAGCCAGTCGGTCGGCTGCAGGTGTTAGCGCCTGGCCAACGTTTCCGTCAATAAAGGCTCTGGCTGCACTGTCGTCGAGCGCGCCCTGCGCAGCCCAATCAATCATTTTCTCGCGCCTCTTTTCGTCCATCGGTTCAGGCGACGGCGGCGACCCGGCCAAGAGCACCACACCCGCCAGGCCGAACAGGCCCGGTTCGCCAGCCAGGGCTCGCGAGGCAACAATCGTCGCCAGTTTGCCACCCATGCTGTGGCCGACCAGCAGCCATCGCGTCAGCCCTATTGTTCGCACCGTTTCAATAATTTGGTTAACCATGCCGGCCACGCTCAGGTCCGCCGCAACTGGCGCATCGCCAAATCCGGGAAGGTCTAAAGCTAAAGTCTCAAAGTCGCTGCCAAGCGCGGCACGAACGCCATCCCACGCGCGCGCACTGCCTCCTAATGCGTGGAGCAAAACAAGTGTGGGGCGGTCATGCATTGATGGATTTTCCAGTTCGATGACTATGAAGAATGCCGCGCGAAAATTTGATGTGGGCAGATGGAAGGCCCTTGCGGCCAGCATCGAGAATTTCGGATTATGAGTCTAGGCGATGCAACACGCATTTGTTTTGCGCTATTCCTACCCGCTCGAAGTGACCTTTGCATGATGACCTCCGGTTAACAAGTTTGGGGCCTGCCTGTCTCCTACGTCCGAACGGGCGCTTGGCTTGTGTTAAGCAGCTGCCAACCGATTAACACTAACGATTTTGGCAACATCAATGGCAGACCGCATTCCTACTTGAAAATCAACGTTTTTGGACGCCGGGAGCGTTACCGTGACGCTGCCCGCCGCGCGGTTCCATTGAAAGTCCCGCCGAACGAGCTGGCCCAGAGTCCCGGCCTTCCTGGGCTTGGCTCGCGCATCCATGGTTATTTACCGCTGGCCCAATATAGCGCTCTCGGTGACGGCCGGTCGGTCGCGCTGTCGGGTACCGACGGCTCCATCGACTGGTGGTGCGTTCCAAATATGGATTCTCCGCCTCTGTTCGACCGCTTGCTGGACGACGTTCACGGGGGCCGCTTCGTTCTTCAGCCGAACGAGCCGTTTTCGGTTGAGCGCCGTTATCGGGACGACAGCAATGTGCTGGAAACAATTTTCACGACCGGGAGCGGTCGGGCAAAACTCACCGAGTCCTTGAACAGTGGCACCGCTGGCCGCCTTCCGTGGACGGAGTTGGCGCGCCGGATAGATGGCCTCGATGGAACGATGAGCTTTAACCTGGTCATGAAGCCAGGGCGATTGGGAAACACCGTCAGTCCCTACCACTCCCAAATTGGCGGCCGGTGCGTACTGCATATCGACCGCGTGCTGGTGCTGTTGGTCCACAGTGATGGGGTCCGGTGCGAATGGACTGACCAAGGGGTAACGGGCGAGCTAGTCGTTGCTGCTGGCGAGCGCCGCACGGTCGCAGTCGTTGCCGGTCGCGACGAACCTTTGGTGGTGCCATCGATTGAAGCGGTTGATCAACGCATCGATATTTCGGATGCGGCTTGGCGCGCCTGGTGCCAGGACGTCACCTTTCACGGCAGCGATCGAAAATCGTTTATCCGCAGTGCGCTCGCGCTCAAGCTGCTGCTGTATTCGCCCTCGGGCGCCATTGCGGCCGCCGCCACAAGCTCATTGCCAGAAGCAATCGGCGGCCACAAAAATTACGATTACCGCTACGCCTGGGTTCGCGACGCCGGGTACACGGCCAACGCCTTCCTCACCGCCGGTCTTCAGGCCGAAGCGAAAGCAGGACTGAGCTGGTTGCTTAACCAGCTGCGGCATGTCGGTACAAAGGTCGTCTACCAGCTTGACGGTGGCGTTGTTCCGGGCGTCTCACAATGGCCGATGCCGGGCTATCAGGATTCAGGTCCGGTGGTCACTGGCAACGCCGCTGCTGACCAGCGACAGCATGGCGTTTATGGCGACATTTTTGAAACCGTGTGGTGTTTCGTCGGCAGCGGCAACATTCTCGATGGCGCCAGCGCAGAGTTGCTGACGCGATTGGCAGACGAATGTGCAGACTCTTGGCGCAAGCCCGATGCCGGCATGTGGGAGCTCCAAGAAGAGCAGCACTACACAATGTCCAAACTCAGCTGCTGGCAGGCTTTGACGCGCGCTGTTGACTTGGTCGATCAAGGTCAACTGCCGGCCACGCGCCGAGGCCGCTGGGAACGGGAGCGCATTCGAATCAAGGCGTGGATTGAAGCTGAGTGCTGGTCTGCCGAGAAACAGGCTTATGTCATGTATCCCGGCAGCGACCTGCTCGATGCGGCTCTGGCTCTCGCCGTTCATTTTGGCTACGAAAGCCGCGACCGCCTTGCCGCGACCCTTGATGCCATCGACCGCGAATTGGGCGTCGGGCCGTTTCACTATCGCTACAGCGGCATGCAGAAAGAAGAAGGATGCTTTCTTGCCTGCTCTTTCTGGATGGTGACGGCGCGAGCGCGCCTTGGACACCACGTGGCTGCTCGCAACTCGTTTGACCAATTGACGGCTGCGCTGTCCCATGGGCACGGCGTCCTCAGTGAAATGGTTGATCCGGCCAGCGGCGCCTTTCTCGGAAACATGCCGCAGGGCCTCAGCCATCTTGCCCATCTGACGGCGCTGTCCAGCGTTGATCAGCTAACGGGCTGCAACTAATCCCACCCCGACCGCGAACCTGCTTTAGCGGCTTTTTTTAACCCAACGGAGAACCCCATGTCTGAACGACTCACCATGCAAGACCCGCGAACCCAATACCCGCGGCCACCTTTTCCACACCAACCTCAACCCGTGCCCGGCAAGGCCTCGCGCATGGACCCGGTTCCGGACCACGGCGAGACAAGTTACCAAGGCTCTGGCAAGCTAAAGGGCCGAAAGGCGCTCGTCACCGGCGGCGACAGCGGCATCGGACGCGCCGCTGCTATTGCCTTCGCACGCGAGGGAGCCGATGTCGCCATTTCCTATCTGCCGGAAGAAAAATCAGATGCGCAAGAAGTGTTGAAACTGATCGAGGCAGAGGGAAGAAAAGCGGTCGCTCTCCCGGGTGATATCACCAACGAGGACTGGTGCCGCGAACTGGTTGCGACAGCAGTCAAGGAGATGGGTGGACTTGATATTCTCGTCATCAACGCCGGGCATCAGCAGAATCGCAAGGATATTTCAGAAGTTTCAACCGATGATTTTGACAAGACGATGAAGACCAACCTCTATGCCATGCACTGGATCGCCCAAGCCGCGGTTCCGCACCTCCCGGCGGGCGCTTCCGTCATCACGACCGCGTCAGTCGTGGCATATAAGCCCATGGCCATCCTGCTCGATTACGCGACCACCAAGGCTGGCATCGTGGCCTATACCAAAGCACTCGCCAAGCAGTTGCTCGAAAAAGGCATCCGTGCCAACGTCGTGGCTCCCGGGCCGTTCTGGACTCCCTTGCAGTCGTCTGGCGGCCAGCCGCCCGAAGCGGTGATGAAGTTCGGCTCGGAAAGTCAATACGGCCGACCAGGTCAGCCGGTGGAAATTGCACCCATTTACGTTCTGCTCGCAAGCCAGGAAGGGAGTTTCATTAACGGTGAGGTGTTTGGAGTCACTGGTGGCGTCGGCGTGGCATAACAACATTGACAAGGCTGCGTCCGATGCCTGACGAGGCTTGCCCATTGCGAACTTGGATAGTTCCTGTTCGAATGCCGGCAGTGCGGCGTTAGCGGATACTGGCCAGCGGCAGCTTTGTGGATGTTGAGTTCCAATGGTTTTAAGCTGCCGTTCGACGAAGCAATCAACGTTTGTGTTTACGACTTAATAAAAGCGTCTTCAAAATGCAACGCCCCGCAAAGCCGCATGGATGCTGCAGCGTTGTTGACGACTTTAATTGGTCAGAATACATTTCATGCCTTCCAAAGTCAGTCACTCGACAGTGACTGACTTTGCCAGATTTCTTGGTTTGTCAACATCCGTCCCCCTCGCAACTGCCGTGTGATACGCCAGCAACTGCAGCGGCACCACGTGCAGCATGGGGCTGAGCGGCCCGTAATGTTCTGGCATGCGAATGACGTGCAGGCCTTCGCTGGTGACTAATTTTGTGCCTGCATCGGCCAGCACATACAAAACGCCGCCGCGTGCGCGGACTTCTTGCAGGTTGCTTTTCAGCTTTTCCAGCAAGCTGTCATTTGGTGCAACAGCCACCACCGGCATGGCGCTGGTTACCAGCGCCAACGGGCCATGTTTCAGCTCACCTGCCGGGTAGGCTTCGGCGTGGATGTAGCTGATTTCTTTGAGCTTTAGCGCACCCTCGAGTGCAATCGGGTAATGCAGGCCACGGCCTAAAAACAGCGCGTTTTCTTGTTTGGCAAAGTCTTCAGCCCAGGCAATGACTTGCGGCTCTAATGCCAGCACGGCGCTAAGTGCCACAGGCAGGTGGCGCATGGCTTTGATGTGTGCGGCTTCTTCATCATCACTCAACCGCCCTTTGCTTTGCGCCAACGACAGCGTGAGTAAAAACAAACCCGCCAATTGCGCAGTAAAAGCTTTGGTCGATGCCACGCCAATCTCAACCC
>JANNCT010000110.1:0-7110 GCA_031386895.1 Polaromonas sp. | reverse complement strand
TTGTTGGGCACCACCAGCACATTGATGCGCTGCTTCATTTCAATCTTGCTGACTTCCGAGCGCTTTTCGTTCAGCAGGAAAGACGCGACATCCACCGGCACCTGGCACAGCACCGATGCCGTGCTGTCCTTGAGCGACTCTTCCTGGATGATCCGCAAAATCTGCAAGGCCGAGCTTTCGGTGTCGCGTATATGGCCAGAGCCACCGCAACGCGGGCAGGGGATGGACGCGCCTTCAGACAGGGTAGGGCGCAGGCGCTGGCGGCTCATTTCCATCAGGCCAAACTTGCTGATGGTGCCGAACTGAACACGGGCGCGGTCCTGGCGCAGCGCGTCGCGCAGGCGGTTTTCCACATCACGGCGGTTGCGTGACTCTTCCATGTCAATAAAGTCAATCACCACCAGGCCGCCCAGGTCACGCAGACGCATCTGGCGGGCGACTTCGTCAGCGGCTTCCAGATTGGTGCGGGTAGCGGTTTCTTCAATGTCTCCGCCTTTGATCGCCCGGGCTGAGTTCACGTCAACCGAAACCAGCGCTTCGGTCTGGTCAATCACAATCGCGCCGCCCGATGGCAACTGCACGGTGCGGGCATAAGCGGATTCGATCTGGTGTTCAATCTGGAACCGGCTGAACAGGGGTGCGTCGTCGCGGTAGCGCTTGACGCGGTGCTCATGCTCTGGCATCACGTGCGCCATAAACTGCCTGGCCTGCTCGTACACGTCGTCGGTGTCAAACAAAATGTCGCCGATGTCGCTGTTGAAGTAATCACGAATCGCGCGGATGACGAGGCTCGATTCCTGGTAAATCAGAAAAGCGCCCTTGCCGCCCTTGCCAGCGCCTTCAATGGCCGTCCAGAGCTTGATCAGGTAATTCAAATCCCACTGCAGTTCTGGCGCGCTGCGGCCAATTCCTGCGGTGCGGGCAATGATGCTGGAGCCCTGTGGGTACTCCAGCTGGTCCATGTTTTCTTTGAGTTCGGCCCGGTCTTCGCCTTCAATACGGCGGCTCACACCACCGCCGCGCGGGTTGTTGGGCATGAGTACCACATAGCGGCCAGCGAGGGACACAAAAGTGGTCAGCGCTGCGCCTTTGTTGCCGCGCTCTTCTTTTTCGACCTGAACCATCAGCTCCTGGCCTTCGCGAATCACATCCTGGATACGCGCCTGGCCCACTGACACGCCAGCAGCAAAATAGTTGCGTGAGATTTCTTTAAAAGGCAAAAAGCCATGGCGGTCTTCACCGTAGTCGACAAAACAGGCTTCCAGTGACGGCTCCACGCGGGTCACGACAGCCTTGTAAATGTTGCCCTTGCGCTGTTCGCGCCCTTCAATTTCAATTTCGTAGTCCAGCAGTTTTTGGCCGTCAACAATCGCCAGGCGGCGCTCTTCGGACTGCGTTGCATTTACCAACATGCGTTTCATGGTGATCTTCCTTCTCTCTCGTTCAAATCAATGAACTGTTCCAGCCCAAAACGGGCCAACGATGCCTGGGAAGACGCAGTGCGAACGGAGGAATTGCCGGAGAGCTTGAGGCGCAATACACCTGACTGAATAAATCAGTCAGGGCAGTGGCTTGGGCGTAGGCGCGTGGATGGGGCGAGTAAAAGCTTGGCCAGTCAACATCTGCACAGCTATTATTTTAATAGCTGCTTGCGCCCGTGTTTCAAGCGCTACAGGCTGATTTATGCCAAAAAGCGGAGCAAAACGGCTCCACAGGCAAAGGGCAATCAGTGTGTAGAGCGTTGTCATCAAGGGGCTACTGTGTAAAGACTTTTTTCTCGCCGAGATCCGCAGGCAGCTGATTAAATAAAAGGCAGCTGCCTGTTTGGGTATTCCGTAGTTGAATTCGCAAAACGTCGACCTACACATCGAGCAACACGGGCCTGGGTGCCTCGCACGCTGGGACCATAGGTGTTGCCGACATTGGCATCGACCTTCCAGCGAAGGCCTGTTGGTTGAAACAACCAGCACCTTTTCAGGCACTACTGGCCGATTTTTGAAGTGCTTGGACTAAAATTCAAGCAAATCAACAACTTAACAAGCACAACGCTAGTGAAATCTATTATAGGGGCAGCATCCTTGGGTGCATCATCTGCTGCGTCTGCAGGCCCTGCGCCCTCCAATCCGGCCCCCACACCTGCTGCAACGTTTGTAACCGTTGATGAAGATTACGCAGGCCAGCGGCTGGACAATTTTTTGATTCGCCAGCTCAAAGGCGTGCCCAAAACCCATGTGTACCGCATCATCCGAAGTGGTGAGGTGCGCGTTAATAAGGGCAGGGCGCAGGCCGATACGCGTGTTGAAACTGGCGACATCGTGCGCCTGCCGCCGGTCCGCACGTCTGAGCGGGCCGACCAAAAAGCCGCCGCCATTGCCACAGCGCAAGAGGTGGTCAGGCACGGTGCCATGTCCACTGTGGGCGGATTTGCTCCGGCGGCTGAGTTTCCGATTTTGTTTGAAGACGATTTTCTAATGGCGATTGACAAACCCGCTGGCGTGGCGGTGCACGGCGGCAGCGGCGTCAGCTTTGGCGTGATTGAGCAACTGCGCATGGCGCGGCCTGAGGCAGACTTTTTAGAGCTGGTGCACCGGCTTGACCGCGAGACTAGCGGCGTGTTGCTGATTGCCAAGCGGCGCATGGCTTTAAAGTTGCTGCAAGAGCAGTTCCGTGAGCGCGAAACTGACAAGGTGTACCTGGCGCTGGTCAAAGGCGCGTGGCCCGCCAACCAGCGCGTGATTGACAGGGCGCTACACAAATACGAAGCACCAAACGGTGAGCGCCGCGTAAAAGTGGTTGCCAACGACCACCCGGACGGCCTGCGGTCTGTCACGCTGGTCAAAGTGAAATCTACTTTCCCGTCGACTTCTGCCGATGGCACCTTCACTCTGCTCGAAGTCACCATCAAAACCGGCCGCACGCATCAAATACGCGTGCATCTGGCCGAAGCGGGCCACCCGATTGCGGGGGACGATAAATATGGCGACTTTGAGTTGAACAAAGCGCTGCAAAAAACGAACGCTGCCAGGCCGATGCTAAAACGCATGTTTCTTCACGCCTGGAGCCTAAAGTTCAACCACCCCAAACTGCGCAAGGTGGTTCATCTACAGGCCCAATTACCGCCTGAATTGCAGCAGTTTTTGCCAACCTTACCCATCATTGCGCTATGACTACCCTGAACTTTGACCTGATTGCCTTTGATTGGGACGGCACACTTTTCGATTCCACCCAAATCATCACGCGCTGCATTCAGGAGGCGGTGCGCGATGTGGGAGGTGCCGTGCCGAGCGACGAGGCAGCGGCGTATGTGATTGGCCTGGGGCTCAAGCAGGCGCTGGCGCACGCCGCACCTGATGTGCCGCCTGAAAAGTACCCGCTGCTGGGCGAGCGCTACCAGCACCACTACGCCCTGCACGTCAGCGATTTGAGCCTGTTTGATGGCGTACTCCCGATGCTGGCCGCGCTTAAAGATCGCGGCCACAAGCTGGCTGTAGCCACCGGAAAATCGCGGCGCGGCCTTGACGAATCCCTCAAAAGTGTCGCATTGAAAGGGCTTTTTGATGCGTCCCGCACGGCCGATGAAACCGCTGGCAAGCCGCACCCCAAAATGCTGCACGAACTGATTGCGCAATTTGCCGTGCCATCTGAACGTGTATTGATGGTGGGCGACACCACGCACGACCTGCAGATGGCGCTGAATGCCGCTTGCCCAAGCGTGGGCGTGAGCTATGGCGCGCATGAGCCCGCCACATTTGCCGCGCTGGTGCCGCTGCATATTGCGCATTCGGTGCGTGATTTGCACGACTGGCTGGCTGTCAATGCTTAAGCGCAACGCATAAGGCCGGCCATGGACAGCTTGCGGCCGCTTTGCAATGCCGCTGATTTGCGTGATGGCGGCATGGCGGTGCCTTTTGACGTGGTGTACGCGGGACAGACCACCAGAGCTTTTGCCGTGCGATTTGAAGGTCAGCCTCACGCATATTTGAACCGCTGTACCCATGTTGCGATGGAGCTTGACTGGCAGCCTAACCAGGTTTTTGATGCTGAAGGACAGTGGCTGCTGTGCGCTACGCATGGCGCCGCTTATTCACCGAAAACCGGCGAATGCACTAGCGGGCCGTGCCGCGGTGGGCTGGTAAAAATTGGGCTTGTCGAAGAAGGCGGCGTCGTGTTGTGGCAAACCGCTTACAACTTAAAACCGCAGGTCTTTTGACAATTGGCACTCTAGCCACACGAGTTCTTTAAACTAGGGCCCATGACCGACCCTAAACGACCCGACCCGATTGAGCCAACGCACGACCCATTTGACGACCCTGCAGAGCTGTCAGATATGATGACAAATGAGCCTGCAGACGAATCAAAAAGAGCGCAAGCTGCTCCTGAAAGCATAGTAAAAAACATGAACAAAAACGATTCGACTAGCCAGCCCAACTGGGAGCGTACTACGCTTGAAAAGCTGGCATTTGCCTCACTGAACGAGCAAAGATCCACCCGCCGCTGGAAAATTTTTTTTCGCCTCGCGTGGCTGGTATTTTTCGGCGCGTTAATCTGGTTTGTGATGCACCGCGGCGCCCCTACAACTGGCGGCGTCTCTGTGCCACACACGGCCGTTGTTGAAATTAAAGGCGAAATTGCTGATGGAGCGGACGCCAGCGCCGAATTTATCAACGCTGCCCTGAAAGCCGCGTTTGAAGATGACGGCGCAAAAGCCGTGGTGCTGCTCATCAATTCCCCGGGCGGCAGCCCAGTGCAGGCCGGCATGATGAACGACGAAATTCGCCGCCTGAAAGAAAAACACAAAAAGCCCGTTTACGCCGTGGTGGGCGAGACCTGCGCATCAGCCGCTTACTACATCGCGGTGGCCGCCGACCAGATTTACGTCGACAAGGCCAGCATCGTCGGCAGCATCGGCGTGCTGATGGATGGTTTCGGTTTTACTGGACTGATGGAAAAGGTTGGCGTCGAGCGCCGCTTGTTAACTGCTGGCGAAAACAAGGGCTTTCTGGACCCCTTCAGTGAGCAAACTGAAAAGCAGCGCGCGTTTGCCCAAGCCATGCTCAACCAGATTCACCAGCAGTTCATAGCTGTGGTCAAAGACGGGCGCGGCCCCCGCTTGAAGGAAACACCAGAAATGTTCAGCGGCCTGTTCTGGACCGGCCAGCAAGCCATCGACCTGGGCCTGGCAGACAAGCTGGGTAGTCTCGAATTCGTCGCCCGCGAAGTGGTGAAAACCGATGACATCATCGACTACACCCGCCGCGACAACGTGGCCGAGCGGCTGGCTAAAAAGTTTGGTGCTGCGCTGGGTGAGGGCGCCATCAAGGCGGTGCGGGCAGGGCCCGCGATTCGGTAATGGCAAATAGCAATGCGCCTCTGACGAGCGATTGATTTGCTACTAAAAAAACAGCTGCTAGCGCCCGTATTTATTGGGCTCGTCGGCTGATTCTCGCTTCAGTGGGCGGGTCCGGCCGCCAGTCCAGAAACCGCTGACGAGCAGGCTTTGGTAAATATCTTTGCAGCATGCGCCAGCGTCACCAGGTCGCCGGGTGTGTACTGCATGCGCAGGTAGGCCTTGCCGCGCAACAACATCAAAATAAAAGGGACCTGGTCATCTGGCGCCGGGGTGGGCCAAGACACCAGCTGGCCCATCAGGTCTTCATCAATCCACGCGACTGCGTGTTCTAACTGGTCCGACAGCGCGACGTAGCGGTTCCAAAAAGGGCGCGGCATGCTGGGCCAGTCGGCTTCGGGGTACATCGCCAGCCAGCGCATTTCCTCAGGCAGGCTGGGGTCTGCAGTGGTTTGCAGCGTGTCGGTGTACATCTCGTACGCTCGGGTTTCCAGTGCATTTTTCAGCGGGCGATTCATGATCAAAACGACTGCATCATCGTTGACTTTCAGGTCGGCCTTGGCGCGCAGTTCGTCCCCGCGAATGTAGTCGCGCGATGACCGGCCGCATTCAAGGGTCCACGGCCTGCTGCTGGTAGTGCCGGTCATGGCAAAACCTTTGCCGTCTTTGGGCGCAGCGTCGTTCAGGCCCTGCGCCAGGCCCCACGCGACCATCTCATCGTGCACCCTTGGCGTGCCTGTGAGCACCGGAGGTGGAGCATCTTTGGACAACGATTTTTTGAGCCGGTCAAACATGGTGTGCTGATTTCTTTTAGAGTATGAGCTGCATAGTATCAAAGGACGTCTGAAATGCTCACCGCTTACACGTGGCCCACACCCAACGGCCACAAAATTCACATCATGCTCGAAGAGTGTGGTTTCAAGCTTGATCGCGACTGGAAAGCAGTTCCGGTTGATATTGGCAATGCAGACCAGTTCAAGCCCGAATTTTTGGCCATCAGCCCCAATAACAAAATACCCGCACTGCTCGACCCGCATGGGCCTGATGGCAAGCCGATCACGCTGTTTGAGTCGGGCGCAATACTGCTTTACCTGGCCGCCAAAACAGGTAAATTTTTACCAAAAACCGATCGGCTGAAGTTTCAAACCCTCCAGTGGCTGATGTTTCAAATGGGCGGCGTAGGCCCCATGATTGGCCAAACCCACCATTTCAGGCAGTACGCGCCTGAAAAAATTGAATACGCTGTGAACCGTTACACCAACGAGACCAAACGCCTGTACGGCGTCATGAACAAGCAACTTGCCACCAGCAAGTTTGTTGCGTGCAACGAGTACACGATTGCCGATATGGCCATCTTCCCATGGCTTCGGAACTGGGAAAACCACGGCATCGACTGGGCCGACTACCCGCACCTTAAAAAATGGTTTGATGCCATTGCCGCAAGACCGGCAGTGGGCCGTGGGGTGGCAGTATTGGCACATTTGCGCAAACCAGTCACTGGTGCAAAAGAGCGTGAAATCCTGTTTGGCAGCACGCAATACGCGCAGCGCTGAGGGTTATCGGCCCTACGCATGAAATTCCCGGCGGCTTTTCTGCCAGCAGATGTTGTTCGGGCTATAATCTGAGACTTGTCGGAGTGTGGCGCAGTCTGGTAGCGCACCTGGTTTGGGACCAGGGGGTCCAAGGTTCGAATCCTTGTACTCCGACCAAAAAGATTTGAAAAGCTCGCAAAGTTTACGCACGTAAACAGTGTGAGCTTTTTT
>JANNCT010000099.1:0-28744 GCA_031386895.1 Polaromonas sp. | reverse complement strand
CCAAAAAAGACGACAAACCTGCAGCCGCTGCAAAAGCTGATGGCAAGCCAGCAACGGCCGCTACCCCAGCAGCCGCACCAGCAAAAGCCGACGTGAAAGCCGACGCCAAACCTGCAGCTCCAGCCGCCGCCACGGCAGCGCCTGCGATGGCCAAGGACGAGAAAAAAGATCCAAAAGCAGACGCCAAGATGAAGAAAGAAGAAGAAGCAAAAGCCAAGGCCGACGAGAAGAAAGCCAAAGCTGATGCAGCTAAAGCCAAAAAAGACGAGGCCGCCAAAGCCAAGGGCGATGCCGCAAAGCCAGCAGCAAAAGACGACAAGAAAGCTGACGCCAAGGCCGACGCCGCAAAACCAGCTGCGAGCGCTGCCAAGAAGTAACTGACTCTAAACTTCTTTATAAACCTAAAAAACCCGCCACTGGCGGGTTTTTTTATGCCTTTTAATGCTGTATCTCAATAAATATAGGCGCAAGCAGCTCCTATATTAATAGCAGCTATAAGTGGTTTACGTTCAAACCAGCGCAATCAAATCCGTCACACCAACGTCCACTCCCACCTGCGTGAGCAGAGTCGTGACCTGCCCACGGTGGTGCGTTTGGTGGTTGAAAAAATGCGTCATCGCCTGCCACGCCGGGTGCGCGCGCTCAACGCCTTTGGTGTTGGCATAGCGCATGGTGCTTGACAAGAAATCTGGCAACATCTCTGCGACCCACTGCTCAATGGCCGCGTCCAGCGCATCACGGGTTTGCTTCAAGTCGGCCCAATCGGGGTGCAAGTCGCTGGTGTAGTCTGAACCAACGGGTATCGCCAGCAATTCGGGCGGTAATGCCGCAAATGCCACACCTTGACCAGCAAATCGCGCTAGCCACATTTTGTCTGCCAGCACCAGGTGCGTGAGCGTGTGGTGAATCGATTTGAAAAACGCGCCCTGGTCCGCCTTGCGCTGTGCATCACTCAGCGCCTCGCAGGCTGCGTACAGGCGCTGATTCATCCAGCGGTTGTAGCGGGCCAAAAAGCGGTAGTTATCTATAAACGAAGTTGTCATCTGCAAGCTCCCGATTGAAACCTCACACCGCAGCATCGGTAGTTGTGCCATGTTAGCGACACCCGTCAAGCCGATAAACTGCCCAACATGAACCCACTAGCCCATACCGCCCCAATCGCCACCGAGCGCGCCCGCCGCTCGGGTTTCAAGCACTTTCATGCCATCTGGATGGCCGGCTTGTTCAGCGGGCAAGCCGCAAACGCGCAAGTCGCACGCACCGCAGCTCCGTTTCAGGCACAGCCCTGCCCTTCCGAGGTTGCAAAAGGAAGCCAATGCGTGACAGGTATCGACAGCGCAGGTGCCCACTACTGGCTGGTGAAGCCGCCAGAGTGGAACGGCACATTGGTCGTGCATGCGCATGGCGGGCCAGAGTTGGGTACGCCCAAGCCTGAACGCGCCACGGAGGACGCAGCGCGCTGGGCTATCTGGTCGCGCGCAGGCTACGCCTACGCAGGCTCGGGTTTTAGCAAAGGCGGCGTGGCGGTTCGCAGCGCGGCAGAAGATACCGACCGGGTGCGCGCACTGTTTGTAGCGCAGTGGGGGCAGCCCAAGGTCACGGTGCTGCATGGGCAATCGTGGGGGGCTGGCGTGGCCGCCCGCGCATCTGAAATATTTGCAACAGCGAACAACGGAAAATCCAACTACGACGCAGTGCTGCTAACCAGCGGCGTGCTGGGTGGCGGCTCGCAGTCATACAACTTTCGGCTCGATTTGCGTGTGGTTTACCAGGCTGTATGCAACAACCACCCCAAGCCAGATGAGCCTGCCTACCCGATGTGGCAAGGCTTGCCTGTAAACAGCACATTGAGCCGCGCCGAGATGGCAACGCGGGTGGATGCCTGCACAGGTATCCGCCAAAAACCCTCCGAGCGCAGCGCCGTCCAACAGCGCAACCTCAAAACCATCGTTGATGTGATCCGCATTCCTGAAAGCTCATTGCTAGGCCACCTGAACTGGGCCACCTGGCATTTTCAGGACATCGTTTTCAATCGGCTTGCCGGACGCAACCCGTTTGGCAACGAGAAGGTTCGTTATCGCGGCTCGCTGGATGACGACGCATTGAATGCCCAAGTAGCGCGCTACACCGCTGACCCATCGGCGCTAAGAGACTTCAGCGCAGACACCGACCCGCAAGGCCGCATCAACGTGCCTGTGCTCACCATGCACGGCGTCAACGACCCGGTAGCATTTGTCGAGCTTGAATCCACCTTCAAGGACACCATGGCGAGGGGCGACAGCGCGGGCCGCTTGGTGCAGGTCTTTACCCGCGACGAAAACCACAGCTATTCAAGCGACGCCCAGTACGTGACCGCCATGCGCGCCCTGCTCGACTGGGCAGGCGGCGGCAATAAGCCAACGCCTGCCAGCGTGGCCAGCCAGTGTGCTGGTGTGGCGGCCAATTTTGAACCGCAAACCGGGTGCCGGTTTCTGCCAGAGTTTCAACCGCAGCCGCTTGCCAGCAGAGTGCCAAATCGGTGACGCAGCGGCCCATCTGGACTGGCACCAGATCAAGCAACCTCTTGCGTGTATTTGGTTGCTGCAGATTTAATAGCTGTTTGCGCCCGTATTCATTGCGTTACAGCCCTATTTTTTGATGCTGGAAGGCACAATACACTGAAAAGCTGCTGAAACGTCAAACGTTTCCAAAGCCACCACCACCCGGCGTATGAATCTCAAACACATCACCGGGCAACATATCAGCCTGGCCGATGTGGCCTAGCGTTTCGACATGGCCATCACTGCGCACCACTACGTTTTGCCCGACCTGCCCCGGCTGGCCGCCTGCCATGCCGAAAGCACCGGCTTTACGGCCATTCGACAAAATACTGGCGGTCATCGCTTCCAAAAAGCGCACCCGCCTGACGCCGCCGTTCCCGCCCTGCCACTTGCCCGCACCGCCTGAGTTGGCGCGAATTTCGTAGCTTTCCAGCCGCACCGGGAAGCGAAACTCCAGAATTTCAGGGTCGGTCAACCGTGAGTTGGTCATGTGCGCCTGCACCACCGATGTGCCGTTAAAGCCGCCGACGAGTTTGCCTTCGGCGTCCGTCACGCCGCCTGCGCCGCTGCCGCCTGAGATGGTTTCGTAATACTGATACTTTGAATTTCCAAAGGTGAAGTTATTCATCGTGCATTGGCCTGCCGCCATCACGCCCAGCGCGCCATACAGCGCGTTGGTGATGCAGGTCGACGTTTCAACATTGCCCGCTACCACCGATGCAGGTGGGTTGGGGTTGAGCATGCTGCCCGGCGGAATGATGACTTTGAGCGGTTTCAGGCAACCCGCGTTAAGTGGAATATCGTCGTCGACCAGCGTTCTGAACACGTACAGCACCGCCGCCATACACACCGCCGTCGGCGCGTTGAAATTG
Organism: Polaromonas sp.; assembly: GCA_031386895.1. Taxonomy (GTDB): domain Bacteria; phylum Pseudomonadota; class Gammaproteobacteria; order Burkholderiales; family Burkholderiaceae_C; genus Polaromonas. The sequence goes on along the minus strand of JANNCT010000099.1, from coordinate 25,332 downwards.
TTGGTTTGCTGCGGCGACGTGCCGGTAAAGTCAATCTCGGCACTGCGGTTTTTAATGTCGACGCGGATGGCGACTTTGATTTGCGCACCGTTGTCTAGCGGCAAAGTAAATTCACCGTTTTTCAGCCTAGTGATCACGCGGCGCACCGATTCTTCGGCGTTGTCCTGCACATGGTTCATGTAGGCCAGCACGGTGGGCAAGCTGAATTGCTCGACCATTTTGCGCAGCTCTTGCACGCCTTTTTCATTGGCGGCGATTTGCGCTTTCAGGTCGGCCATGTTTTGCTGCGGATTCCTTGAAGGGTACTGCCCGCTTTTGAGCAGTGCCACCATCTCAGCCTCACGCAGCACGCCGCGCTCTACCAAGAGCACGTTGTTGATCTGCACGCCCTCTTCTTCGATGCAGGTTGAAAACGGCGGCATCGAACCGGGTGTGGTACCGCCTATGTCGGCATGATGACCACGTGAACCCACGTAGAAAGTAGGCTCTGTGGCTGCACCTAAATAAACAGGCGTGATGACCGTGATGTCTGGCAAGTGCGTGCCGCCGTGGTACGGGTCGTTCAGCACATACACGTTGCCGGGCTCCATGCGGCCAGCGTTCTCGCGAATCACGGTTTTGATGCTTTCACCCATCGAGCCCAGATGCACGGGCATGTGCGGTGCGTTGGCAATCAGGTTACCAGCGGTGTCAAACAGCGCACAGCTGAAGTCCAGCCGCTCTTTGATGTTGACCGAATACGCCGTGTTTTGCAGTTGCAAGCCCATCTGCTCGGCAATATTCATGAACAGGTTGTTAAACACTTCCAGCAGCACCGGATCAACGGTTGTACCCGCTGCAAATTTAATAGCGCGCTCTGCTCGCCGGTCGAGCACCAGGTGGTCAAGCGCTGTCAAATTGGCTTCCCAACCAGGCTCTACAACCGTGGTGGCATTTTTTTCGGCAATGATGGCCGGGCCGGGGATGATGTCACCGGGTTGCAAGTCTTCACGCACCACAAGTGCCGCTTCATGCCACTGCCCGCCTGAATACATGCGTACCATCTCGCGCCTCGGCACTTCACGCGGCTCATGCGTAGCGTGGCGCGGCTCGGCCGGAGCGTCGCCTGCAATCACAGACTCCACCGACACGGCTTCAACCACCAGGCCCTTGCCTTGCATCAAAAACGCAAAGCGCTGACGGTAAGCGACTTCAAAACCTGATTCGATTTGCTCCAACGTGCCGAAAGGAACAATCAACGCCGCATCGCTGCCCTCATAACGCACATGCACACGGTGGTGGGTGGTGATATTGCCCGTGTTGACTTGCTGGCGTTGCAGCTCGCCTTCAGCAGTCGCGGCTAAACCATTCAATGCCTGCGCAATTTCAGGCAAGGCACTGGTCGTCAGTTTCAATTCAATCGCTTGCTCCTTGATCACGTTTTGATCAGCCAGGCCCATGCCGTAGGCGCTCAACACCCCTGCCATGGGGTGAACAAACACCCGCGTCATGCCCAGTGCATCTGCCACCAGGCAAGCGTGCTGGCCACCCGCTCCGCCGAAACACTGCAGCGTGTAGCGGGTCACGTCGTAGCCGCGCGCGACGGATATTTTCTTGATGGCGTTGGCCATCTGCTGCACGGCGATGTTGATGAAGCCCTCTGCCACCACTTCGGCGCTGCGGCCAGTTTGCCCGGCCAGGTCGTTGAACTGGGCGGCTGCGGCCTCAAAGCTCAGCGGCTCGTCAGCATTGGGGCCGAACACTTTGGGGAAGTAACGCGGCTGCACCTTGCCGACCATCACGTTGGCATCGGTTACCGCCAGCCTGCCGCCACGCCTGTAGCTGGCCGGGCCAGGATTGGCACCCGCGCTTTGCGGGCCGACGCGAAAGCGTTCGCCGTCAAATTTTAAAATCGACCCGCCACCCGCCGCCACCGTGTGGATGCTCATCATGGGTGCGCGCATGCGCACCCCAGCAACCTGCGTTTCAAACTCGCGTTCAAACTCGCCCGCGTAGTGCGACACATCGGTAGACGTGCCGCCCATGTCAAAGCCAATCACCTTGGTGTGACCCGCAATCGCTGCCGTACGGGCCATGCCCACAATACCGCCGGCTGGGCCGCTCAAAATCGCGTCTTTGCCCTGAAACACATGCGCGTCCGTCAATCCGCCGGACGACTGCATGAAGAACAATTTAACCCCCGGCATTTCACCCGCCACCTGGTTGACGTAGCGGCGCAAGATAGGCGACAGATAGGCATCCACCACGGTCGTGTCACCCCGGCTGACGAACTTCATCATGGGGCTGGTTTCATGCGAAGTGCTGATCTGGGTGAAGCCAACTTCAAGCGCAATCCGCTTGGCTGCTTTTTCATGGCTTGTATAGCGGTAGCCGTGCATAAACACAATCGCCAGGCTTCGCAGCCCATTGGCATATTGCGCTAGCAGCTCCGTTTTTAATAGCATTTCATCAAGCGCCTGCAGTACTTCACCCTGCGCACCCATACGCTCGTGGGCTTCAATCACGGCGCTGTACAGCAGCTCGGGCAGCACCACGTTGCGGTCAAACAGGCGTGGCCTGTTTTGGTAGGCGATGCGCAATGCGTCCCTGAAACCTTTGGTGGTGACGAGCAACGTTGGCTCGCCTTTGCGCTCCAGCAGCGCATTGGTGGCTACCGTCGTGCCCATCTTTACGCAATCGACCACATCGGCGCTAATCGCTTCGCCCGGCTTCAAGCCGAGCAGGTAGCGAATGCCTGCTACCGCCGCGTCTCGATACTGCTCTGGGTTCTCGCTCAGCAGCTTGTGCGTCAGCAATGAGCCGTCCGGTTTTTTAGCGACGATGTCAGTGAATGTACCGCCCCGGTCAATCCAGAATTGCCAGCGTTTTTCGCTGGCGGGTGCGCTTGAAATGGGTGTTGTGTCTTGCGTCATTTTTTGAATCTTGAGAGCAGGTTACTTAATATAGTAGGGTACAAAAATGGTGTTGGCTTCATTGACGACCGAGCGAACCCATTCACGCGAGAACTTTTCGCCCATGCGTTTGATCTCCATGTCAACGTCAGGTGGAATCCGGTCAATCTTCACGCCATTGGCGCGCAGCTCTTCAGTCGCATTTAGCGCTAAAGCCTGGCTGGCTGACCAGCCGCGCGCCTCGGCATCACCCGCAGCTTTAAGCACCGCAGTGCGCGTATCTGGCTTGAGCGCATCAAATGCCTTGCTGCTGACAAACACCACGTTTTTCGGGAACCAAGCATTGATCTCGTAGTAATACTTGATCTGCCCCCACACCTTGTTTTCAACCCCCGTCAGCGCGGATGTGATCATGTTGTCCATCCGGCCTTCTGCCAAGGCCTTGCCCACATCGACCATTGGCACGTCTACAGGTTTGGCGCCCAGCAGCTCAGCAATACGCAGCGTGGTGGCGTTGTAAGTGCGCATTTGCGTGCCTTTGAAATCAGCCAGGCTGCGAACCGGCTTGCTTGAATGCAGGCCCTGGGGTGGCCACGGCACGGCGTAGAGCAACGTCAATCCGCGCTCGACAAAGTGCTTTTCAATGCCAGGGCGCTGCAGCTTCCAGAGCCGCAGCGCGTCGCTGTAGGTGCTGACCACAAACGGCACAGAGTCAGCACCCGCAATAGGGATGTCTTTAACCATGCTGGTCATGATGGCTTCGCCCGCTTGGGCTTTGCCGTCACGCACCGCCTGGCTGATGTCGGCCAGCTTAGCAAGGGTGCTGTTGGGAAAGACTTCAATCGTTAACTGTCCGCCGCTTGCTTGGCCTACATCACGCGCAAACTGGGCGATGTTTTGTGTGTGGAAAGACTCCGCCCGGTAGCCGGTGGCGAGCTTCCAATTGGTCGCATTGGGTGCTGCAGCAGACTGGGCCAGGCAAATCCCTGCCAGCGAGGCTGCCAAAGCAGCTCCGATGTTTTTAAACTTCAGGGTGATTCCTCAGGGGTGAGAAAAGAGCAGCCAGGTAGACTGCGGTCGTTGATGCCGTAACATGCGGCGCTACTTTGAAACGCCCATCACCAGGTCCGGCACGATGGTGACAATTTGCGGAAACACAGTAACCAAAATAATGCAGACCACGAGGCAAAAGAAGAAAGGAATCGCGGCCCGGGCAATCGTGTTGCTGTCTTTGCCTGTCATGTTTTGCAGTACAAATAAGTTGAACCCCACTGGCGGCGTCACCTCCGCAATCTCGACCAGCAAGATGACAAAAATGCCGAACCAGATCAAATCAAACCCAGCTTTTTGCACCATTGGCATCACCACCGCAGCGGTGAGCACAATCATGCTGATGCCGTCTAGCGCCGTGCCCAACACCAGGTAAACGACCACCAGGCAAGCTATCAGGCTGTAGGGCGACAGGTTCATTGAATCAACCCAAGTTGCCAGCTCCCGGGGCACACCGGTAAAGGCCATGGTTTTGGTCAAAAACGCGGCACCCGCCAAGATGAACATGATCATGCAGCTGGTGCGTGTCGCGCCCATCAACGCTTCATTAAAGTTGGCCCAAGTCAATGAACGACTGTAGGCAGCCAGGGCCAAGGCGCCCACCACTCCGTAGGCCGCACATTCAGTCGCCGTAGCCCAGCCTGCAATCAAAGACCAGCAGATAAACACAATCAGCAAGGCACAGGGAATCAGGTTTTTAGACAGGCGCAGCTTTTCCTTAAAGCTGGTAGCTGGCTCGGGGGGCGGCATTTTGTCTTTGTTGCGCAGTGACCACCAGGCGATGTAGCCTGAGAACAAAGACATCAACAAAATACCGGGTAAAAAGCCCGCCAAAAAGATTCGAATGATGGACGCATCAGCCGCTACGGCATAAACGACCATGGTGATGGACGGTGGAATCAAAATACCCAAAGTGCCAGCGGTAGCCAGAGAACCAAGCGCAATTTTTTCGTCGTAGCCCCGTTTTTTGAGTTCAGGCAACGACACCTTGGCAATCGTGGCGCAAGTCGCAGCCGATGAGCCAGACACCGAGCCAAAAATACCGCAACCCAAAATGGTGGTGTGAAACAAGCGGCCCGGCACACGGTTTAGCCAGGGGGCCAGGCCAGTAAACATTTCTTCACTGAGCTTGGTGCGAAACAAAATCTCACCCATCCATATGAACAGCGGCAGCGCGGCCAACTCCCAGCTCGCATTGCTTTCCCAGAAAGCTGAAAACAAATTAAGCCCAGGTTGCGTGGTGGTAAAAAACGCCTGCCCGACCCAGCCGCAAATCGCCAGCGTCATGGCAATCCACACACCACCTGATAGCAGCACCAGCATGAGAATGAGCAAAATGCCGCCAATGGTCAAAATATCCATGTGAGTCTTTCCGTTTTATTTTTATAGTTGCAAGTCAGACTTACAGGTCAGACGAAAAGTCGCCCTTGGCATGGCGCTCCGCCACCAGCCGCACAAAGGTCGGTACACCGCCGCGCACCACGATCACAAACTCGTCAACCACCGCGACAAGCAGCAGAATTGAGCCCAATGCAAAGCTGGATTGTGGAATCCAAATAGGCAGCGGCAGCAAGCCTTGGGCAAGCTCATTGAATTCATAGCTCTGGTAGGTGAAGCGGCAAGCCCACCAGGCCAGGTAGGCAACCGCTAGCAGCGCGATGAACAGGCTGACAAGCTCCATCACACGTCGGGTTTTGGGTTTGACGGTTTCAAGCACCAGCGTGACGCGTACAAAATCCCCATGTTTGAAGGCATGCGCCATCGTGAAAAAAGCCGCCGCTGCGCAAAGCCACGACACGATGTCGTTCACCGCGCCAGTGGTAAAGCCGAACTGCCTGCCGAGTGACTGGGTCACCATCAACACGCAAATCAACGCAACACCAAAAGCCCCCAACACTGCCGCAGCCATGTAGATAGCGTCCATCACGCTGCGCAGTGCAGATGGCATGTACGGAGCAGTGATGGGGGTTTGTGTCATGTGATTACTTTGCTTTGAGGTTTACTTTTTGTTGTACGCGTCGATGATGGCTTTGCCATCAGCGCCTGCCAGTTTCAGCCAGTCAGCCGTCATCGTGTCGCCAATGGACTTGAGTTCTTTCTTCAAGGCCTCGCCAACGACTGTATCAATCTTCATGCCTTTGGCGGCAAGCTCCTTTAAATTGTCGGCATTGTTCTTCTCGCTGATTTGCCAGCCGCGCGTTTCAGCTAAAGCGGCTTGCTGCAACACTGCGTCTTGTCCGGCCTTGTCGAGCGCATCAAAGGCTTTTTGGTTCACCACCACGGCGTTGCGCGGCAGCCACGCGTTTACGTCATAGAAAAACTTGACGCTTTCATACAGCTTGCTGTCAATGCCGCTTGATGTTGATGTCAAAAAGTTGTCGGCACCGCCTGTGGCCAGTGCGGCTGGCAACTCGGCCAATTGAATCGTCACGGGCTGGGCACCCACCGCCGTAGCAATGAAGGACGTGGCCGGGTTGTAGGCGCGCATTTTGGTGCTTTTTAAGTCAGCCAGTTTCGTCAACGCCTTTTTGGAATACAAGCTTTGCGGTGGCCACGGCACGGTGTACAGCAGCTTGATGCCTTGAGCCGCCAGTGTTTTCACCAGCATATCGCGGGACGCTGTGTCCAGGCGTTTTGCTTCTGCATAGCTGGTGGCCAGGAAAGGAATCGAGTCGACACCAAATACCGGCGCTTCGTTCGACGCACTCGACAAAATAAACTCGCCAACTGGCGTTTGGCCTGATTGCACGGCGCGTTTGATTTCATTGGCCTTGAAGAGCGATGCGTTCGGGTGCACCGTGATTTTGAGTTTGCCTGCGGTGGCTTTGTCCACATCAGTGGCAAATTGCGTCAGGTTTTGCACCTGGAAGGTATTGGCACCGTAGCCTGACGGCAAGTCCCATTTGGTTTGGGCAAAGCTGGTTCCCAGCGCAGTCATGGCAGCAAGTGAAATAAGCAGTTTTTTCATCGGTAGCTCCTAAAGTTAAAGTCGAAATGAAAGTCGAAGTCAAAGTGAAAGCCTAAATGGCCAGGTGGTGGTTTAACAAATCAGTGATCAACATCGCCCCAGGCGCGTGGGTGATGCAGAACTCAGGGCGCGCCTGGGTAATGGCTGCTTGCGGTGTCACGCCGCAGGCCCAGAACACAGGCAATTCATCGGGTAACACATCAACGGCATCTCCGTAGTCAGGCTTGGCCAAATCGGCAATGCCGATTAATCCCGGGTTGCCGATATGCACGGGCGCGCCATGCACGTTCGGGAAGCGTGAAGTAATTTGAATCGCCCGAATCGCGTCATGCGCTTTGAGTGGCCGCATCGACACGACCATCGGGCCGTTGAAGACACCGGCAGGTGCAGTGGCAATATTGCTACGGTACATGGCGACGTTGCGGTTCTGCGCAATATGGCGCAGCGGTATGCCGGCTTCCAACAACGCTTCTTCAAATGAAAACGAACACCCGATCACAAACGTGACCAGATCGTTGCGCCACAAGTCGCTGATGTCAGTCGGCTGGTCTGCCAGCACGCCATCGCGCCACACACGGTAGCGTGGCACGTCGGTGCGAATATCAATGTCTGCGCCCAAACTGGGCAGCATGGCCTCACCCGGCTCGCTTACGGCCAGTAGAGGGCAGGGCTTTGGGTTGCGCTGGCAGTAGCGCAAAAAATCGTTGGCCAAGAGCTCGGGCAAGACGACGACGTTGCCTTGAACGTGTCCTTCAGCCAAACCACTGGTGTGGCCGGTCCACTCACCACCACGAATAGCTGTTCTGGCCTTGATTGATTTTTCGATATAGGAAACTGCACTCACCAAGACTCTCCGGTTGTGTTTCATTTGCATGACGCTTTTAACTGCTAAGCGGATTGTGGGAGTGCTGCAAACCTTCTGCAAATTCAAAATTTTTTGCTTGCAGCATCGATTTTTTCGATGCTTCACTGCAAACTAGGGTTTACCTTTAGATGGTTTTTGCGGTGCGTTTTTTTGGTGCGGTATTTGCTTTTTTGGTGCTGCCCGTAAATGCCAGCGCCGACTGCACCACCATCTCAACACTGTCAGAAGTCGGATCCATACGGTAACTCGCATGGATCGGCAACGCCTCTACTTTGGCATCAACTGCCAATGGTTTCAGCTTGGCAAAGCCCCCCAGCCGCGCCACTGAAGCACTAGGTAACAGCGCCACGCCAAAGCCGCCCTGCACCAGCTGCACCATGGCTGAAATAGATGAAATCGCATGCACCTTTTTGGGCTCCAGCCGATGCTTTTTGAACAAATCCAGTAACGTTACATGCGGCTGGGAGCCCTTTTGAAAGGTCAACAACTCCATATCGGCCAGCTCCGCCAGCTTGTAGTTTCTTTTTTTGTGCCGCAGCGGGTTGCCCACAAATGCCATGTCCATGGGCACCAAGCTGTGGTTACGTACACCCGTACTAGCGGCAGGCAGTGCTGCAAACACCACATCCAGCGTGCCTCGCTGTACCAAGTCAATCAGAATCGGCGTGGTTTCTACTGTCAGTTCCAGCTGCAGGCCGGGGTGGTCACTGCGCAGCTTTTCCAGCCAGGGTATCAGCCACGAGTGGAGCACCGACTCAATCGCGCCGATGCGCATCGACACAGCCACTTGCACATCAGAGCCCATCTCGGCTTTGACCTCGCGCTGCAGCGCCAGCAGCTTTTCGGCGTACACCAAAAAACGCGCGCCCGCAGCAGTCAGCTTGAACTGCTTGTCACCCCGGTCGAGCAGCAACACTCCCAACTCTTCTTCAAGCGTAGAAATGCGGCTGGACATGGCCGACTGAGTCAAAAACAGCTTTTCAGCAGCGCGGGAAATGCTTTTGAGTGATGCGACCCAATAGAAGGCTTCAACAAAACGCAGGTTCATGGTGGCTCAATAGTTGGGGGTATGTCCGGTGGCTTTGGCGCGTTAATTGCGTCTAATATAAAGCCACATTTTCTTAACCTCCTCTAACTTTTTTGTTTCGGAGTTCACATGAAATTCAAGCTCACCCTCACCGCCCTGGCACCTATCGCTGCATTGACATTGGGGACATCTGCCTTCGCCCAAACCAAATGGGACTTGCCCGCCGCCTACCCGGCCACCAACTTTCACACTGAAAACCTGGTGCAGTTTGCAGCTGATGTGGACAAAGCCACCGCAGGAAAACTGAAGATCACCCTGCATGCCAACGCATCACTTTTTAAAGCAAATGAGATCAAGCGCGCCGTGCAAGGCGGCCAGGCACAAATTGGTGAAGTGCTGCTGGTGAATTTTGAAAACGAAAACCCGATTTACGGTGCCGATGGCATTCCTTTTTTGGCATCGTCCTATGCTGATTCCAAAAAACTCTACGCTGCGCAAAAGCCAGCTTTAAGCAAACTGCTCGATGCCCAAGGCATGAAGCTGATGTACACCGTCGCCTGGCCACCGCAGGGCATTTACAGCAAGAAGCCGCTCGCATCGGTGGCTGATTTGCGCGGAATCAAGTGGCGCGCGTACAGCCCGGCCACGGCAAAAATTGCAGAGCTGATTGGCGCCCAGCCCGTCACCATTCAAGCCGCCGAGCTGAGCCAGGCGCTGGCCACTGGTGTGGTTGAAAGCTACATGAGCTCAGGCTCCACCGGCTACGACTCGAAGACGTACGAGAGCATCAAGTATTGGTACGACACCCAGGCCTGGTTGCCGAAAAACGCCATCATCGTGAACAAAAAAGCTTTTGACGCACTCGATGCACCTACGCAAGCAGCTTTGACAAAAGCGGCAGCTGATGCCGAGGTACGTGGCTGGAAATTGAGCGAAGAAAAAAACGACTGGTACAAAAAAGCGCTGGCTGAAAAAGGCATGAACATCATGGCGCCACCGGCGAAGCTGGTCAGTGACATGAAGCAGGTCGGCACGATCATGCTGGCGGACTGGCAGAAAAAAGCTGGCAGCGAGGGGCAAGAAATTGTCAGCACCTTCAATGCATCAGCGGCCAAAAAATAACTTAAGTCTGATTTGTTGGCTGGTTGATGCGCCAGGGGCGCATCAACCTTTCATCATCCGTCAACGCGAAGGTTTTTAGTCCGCAAGCCGCCTCAATGGCAGCGCGGTATGGCGGCATGTTGGTGCATTCAAGCACCACGCACTGCAGGCTCGGGTTGCGGGTTTTCAGGGCGACGGCGGCAGCCACTACTTCAGCGCCTGCTTTGTTGAGGTCCATCGTGCTGCGGTTTCCCAGAATCGACATGGCGAATTCGCCTTTGGCTTCGACCCCCTGCACCACCACATCCGCCAAGCGTTCGCGCAGCACGCCCGCTGCCCGCAAGTGCTCAGTGCCGAGCGTGCTGGCGCTGATGGTCAGCACGCCAACCTGTGCGTGCAGCGCAAGCAACCCGGGCAACTGCAACAGGCTGGACGTGACAACCGGCACTTTCACCGCAGCTTGCAATTCTTTTTGCAGCAGCACCAAGAACCCGCAACTGGTGGTAATTGCCCTGGCGCCGTCCCACTCCAGGCGGCGCACTAGCTGAACAATAGGCGTGACCACCCTTCCCTCACGCAAGCCTGCAGCAGACTGCACAATCTTTTCAGGCCACGCGCCTTTAACAATACAGCGCTGCGTGGGCACGCCAAATGTGTCTGGGTGGCCCACATCCCCCGGCGGCCGTGGGAACTGCGTGTCCAGCATCACAACGCCCAGAAAACCATCGGGGAAAAATATGGCCCCTGCGCCTGAGGCAGCGCCGGAAGGTACAGTTAAAGTCATAACCTGATTGTCTAATTTTTAAGAAGCCCACCATGCTGCCAGTCGTTGCTATTTGCGTTGGTGCCTCTTTAGGCGCGCTTTGTCGTTGGGGCTTGGGCCTGTGGCTGACGCCCGGTGGCGCGATTCCGTGGGGAACGCTGGCGGCCAATCTGATTGGCGGCTATTTGATTGGCGTGTGCATTGCAGTGTTTCAAGCCATGCCGCAACTCGACCCGCTGTGGCGGCTGCTTTTGATTACAGGCTTTCTGGGCGGGTTGACCACGTTCTCGTCGTTTTCAGCCGAGGTGGTGGGGTTTTTGATGGCGGAGCGGTATGCACTGGCGCTTGGTACTGCCACAGCGCATGTGGCGGGATCGCTTTTGATGACCGTAACAGGCATCAGGTCTGCTACGTATTTAATAGCTTCTAGCGCGCGTATTTAGTGCGCAAAAGGCCTATTTCATATATTTTTTGGCTTCGTGAACTAGTCTGAAGGCATTCAAAGCGAATCCTGACGTTGCACGCCGCACACCAGCAGGCCACCGTCGTTTTCAGGAACAGCGCGTTCATTTTTTGCCTGCGCCACTTCCATGTCGCGCGGCAGCACCACACCGTTTTTAACCGCCAGCACTTCAGCCATCACGCTGACAGCAATCTCTGGCGGGGTCTTGCTGCCGATGTAAATACCAATCGGCCCGCGTAACTTGGCAAGCGAAGCCTGGCCGACGTCCAAGTGCTCGGCCATGCGTTCGCACCTGGCCTGGTTGTTGCGGCGTGAGCCAATTGCGCCTACGTAAAAGGCGTCGGTGTTAAGGGCCTCCAGCAGGGCCAGGTCGTCAAGCTTCGGGTCGTGCGTCAGGGCGATCACGCAGCTGCGGCGATCGGGCTTAAAGGCAATAACAACGTCATCAGGCATGTCACTTTTCACGATGACGCCAAGAACTGACCAGGCGCTGCGGTATTCTTCGCGCGGGTCGCACACCGTGACTGCAAAGCCGCTGAAGATCGCCATGGTCGCCAGGTATTCGGTGAGTTGCCCGGCACCGATGAGCAGCATCCGGTACTCGGGACCAAAAGTGTTGACCAGCGCTGTGGCGGACAAACTCAGCTCGGCAGGCGCAGTACTTTGGTTCAACGTAACTGCACCATCGGCCAATAGAACACTGCGCTGCATGAGCACGCCCTGCCCGAGTGCCTCAACCAATTGGCTCAGGGCTTGCGCGTCGGGGTCAAACTCCAACAGTAATTCCAGTGTGCCGCCGCAAGGCAAGCCAAAGCGGTGCGCTTCGTCGGCGGTGATGCCGTATTTCACAAACCGGGGCGGGCCTGACGGAATGGCTTTGCTGACATCAAGCGCTGAATAAGCCTGCGTGAACTGGTAGATCAAATCATCTTCAATGCAACCTCCCGACACTGAGCCCACCACCGCGCCGGTCTCGCACAGCGCCATGATGGAGCCTACTGGCCGAGGGGACGAGCCCCAAGTACGCACTACCGTTGCCAGCAGCGCACGCTTGCCCGTTGCGCGCCAGTCGCGCAAGGTGCGCAGCACCATCACATCAAGATTTTCCATAACTCATTTCGTTTCGTTCTGGGTCAGCGGGTACCAAATTTTCTTTAAAACGTATAGCGCGCAGATACGCCTAGCAAACCAGTGCGCCCAGGCGCCGGCTCAAAAAAGCGTTGGTTGCCTTCATTGACGATGACCGAACCAACGTAGTTTTTATCCCCCAAATTATCGATGCGTACAAACTCTTTGAATGTCCACTTTCCGACAGTTTGCGTCAGTGCCGCGCGCAAATTGAATATGGTGGCACCCGGCGCAGCGTCGGTGTTGCGGTCATCTACGTACACCTTGCCGGTGTGGCGCATTTCAAGCCCGGTGTCCAGCCCCCACGGGCGATGCTGGTAACCGAGCTCGGCAAACAGACTCACACGCGGTGTGCCCGGCAGGCGGTTGCCGCTGGCCACCCGCACATTGGGCACAGTGCACGGCGCTGCCACACAGGTAAAAAAGTCGCTTTTGTACTGCGCGTTGAGCACCGTAGCAGACAGGTAAGTCGACCAGCCGCCCCACTGGCCCGCCAGTGCCGCCTCTATTCCGTTGCGCTGGGTAGTGCCCGCATTTTGAAACGTGCTGCGGCCACCGCTGTTGCTCAGCACCGCCAGTTCATTACTGGTTTTGGCTTCAAAATAAGCGGCGTTCAAACGCCATTGCGGCGTAAGCTCAGCTTTGATTCCGAGCTCCCATTGCAGGCTGGTGGCGGCCTTCAAATCAAAATTCAAGCCAGTTGCGCCGTTGGGGCGGTAGGCCAGCTCGTTCAAAGTCGGCGATTCAAAACCACGCCCCACAGCCGCATATATGTTGAGGCTGTCCGAGGCATGAAAGACCAAGCCCAAAGCCGGCGTTGTTGACTTGAAGCGGGCGCCACCGGTGTCGTTGCCGTTGCCTGGCACCACGTAGTTGTCTTTTGAATCAAAGGCCAGCCGCGTGTGCCGCACCCCTGCCGACGCGCTCCAGCGCTCGGCCAGTGCGACTTGCGCCTGCGCATACACAGCGTTACTGGTGACTGTGTTGCGCTCATCGCGCCTCAGTCTGCCTTCTACCCCTAGCGTCGTGCCCACAAAGTTCTGGAAACCTTTGCGGTCTTCATTTAATTTGTCAGACGCAGCGCCGATGGTCAGCGTCAATGGCATGCTCGCCAACTGCATTTTGTTGACCCATCGCGCGTCGAACCCCAAGTAACGACGGCTCAGGTCAATCACCCCGCCCGGCTGCGTTGGAGCGGCTTGCGTGGCGACCGGAATCGCCTGGTATTGCGTAACTTCACGCTCACCATAATAGGCAGTAAGCTGCAGCGATTGATTACTACTCAGGCGATGGTCCAGCACGAAGCCGCCCTGCGTTTGCGCCAACGACTTGCGGGTATTGAACTGCGTTGCGCTTAGAGTAGTTTGCCGTGGGTCGGCAATGAACTCCGCGCGGCTCAAGCCCAGCGGGTCTTGCACGTCGGGCATCGCCACACTGTTGGCCACCACGCTCAATTGCGTGTCTGGGCTGAACGTGTACTTCAGCTTGCCGTTAAAGCTGCCCCGCTGGGCCGCGCTGCGCGGGCGCAGGCCGTCGGTTTCAAAAATCGATGCGCCCAGGTTGTACTGCAACGCGCCCAGCCTACCGCTGAGTTTGCCGCCATTGCGGCGAACACCGTCGCTGCCCACGACCACGTCAACATCAGCAACCGTTTGCGGCCCGCCATCAGCGGTAAAAATGCTGATCACCCCGCCCGAAGAGTTGCCATACAAGGCTGAAAAAGGGCCACGCAATACCTCGATGCGCGCAGCCGTGGCCAAGTCAAAGTTCGACACCTGGCCCTGCCCGTCTGGGCCGCTGGCGGGAATACCGTCGGCGTAAAGGCGCAGCCCGCGCACGCCAAAAGTTGACCTTGCACCAAACCCGCGTATCGATATCTGCAAGTCTTGCGCGTAGTTCTGCCGGTTTTGTGCGACCACGCCTGGTACACGAACCAGGGTTTCAGACAGGTTGATTTGCAATTGCGAATTTTGCAGCTGCTGCGCGTTGATCACGTCAACAGAAGCAGGCACGTCAAAAGCCGGCTGGGCAATGCCGGGCGATGCGGTGACGACCACTGGCCGCAACAAGGGGCCGTCCTTAGCCGGCGGAGTTTGCGCGGCGGCTGACGTGCAGAGCATGAGCATCGCCGCACACACACTGATTCCGCTGCGCTGCGAGGCTGGCCCTTCAATTGTGAAAGGGTTTAAAGCCATGTAGGTGTAATTGGCGTTCATCGGGCTAGAGTATGTTGTGGAAGGTGTTCAAAACAATGAAATCGCCAACCGGATAAATGGGCGAGCATGTCTTTGGTCGACAACCATCTAAAAAGTGTGCAATGTTTGGCGGCTCCAAAAGTTGCACTCTGCAAACTCTGCAAACTCCGCGAATTTAGCGCAAGTAAAGCACCAAACCAATCAGCAGTACGGCTGCACCTGCAGCCCACATCCACACAGTCGTTCCCGACTTTTTTTCTAGCGCAGCAGGCTGCGTGCCGACGTCGCCCATCACCATTTTTGCCGCATAAGCGTCGGGGTATTGACGCTGCATTTCGTTGTCGAAACGCTTGAAAAAATCCTCGGCCATGACTTTCGCTGCGCCGTCAATCAAGCGCTGGCCAAGTTGCGCGATTTTCCCGCCCACTGAGGCGTGCACGGTGTAGGCCAGCTCGCAGCCGTCCGCATTCGGCGTAAGCGTGACTGCCGCATCGCCCTTGCCAAAACCCGCGGGGCCGCCCTGCCCCTCAAAATTTATTTTGTAGCTGTTGGGCGCCTGGATGTCGCTGAGGGTGATCTTGCCGGTAAATTTTGCAGACACAGGACCAATTTTTATCCCCATACCGATGTTGTACTGGTTGTCGCCCGAAGGCTCGACCTTGTCGCAACCCGGTATGCATGTTTTAAGCACTTCAGGGTCGTTGAGTGCGTCCCATGCCTGCTGCTGCGTGATGGCCAATTGGCGACTGCCTTGCATGTCCATGTGCGTTTTCCTTTTTGATTTATTTTTTCATAATGGCCGCCAGGCTGGCCGCCAACTCTTCAAGCTTGCTCAAATTGTGCACCGCCAACATACCGTGGGCGCTTACATGAAGCGCTGCCGCACCTTGGGCCAGTGGTGCATAGCCATCAAAGCGCATCAAGGGGTTCAGCCACAGCAGGCGGCGACTGCGGCGGCGCAGCCAGGCCAGTTCTTTGGCAAGCTCTGTAGGTTCGCCGGTGTCAAGCCCGTCAGTGATCACCAACACCACTGTACGCCTGCCGACCAAACGCCGCGCGTGCGCTTGCCGCAGGCTGGCGAGTGATTTTCCGAGCTGCGTGCCACCCGCAAAATCTTCAATCGCATGGCTGGCATGGGCCAGCATGGCATCCAGGTCTGCCAGCTTGAAAGCGGGAGTCAAATCAGTCAGCCCCATGCCAAATGCAAATACATCGCGGCGTGCCTGGTTGCGTGTGGACGCATGCAAAAAAGCCAGCAGCAAGCGCGAGTACCGCTCCATCGAGCCAGACACATCAACCAACACCAGCAGCGGCAACGGCAGCTGGCGGCGCTGCAGGCGCGGCAGGTGCATCAGCTCGCCGCCGGTGCGCGCGGCGCGCTCCATCACACCAGGCCAGTGCATGCGCGGGCCAGCACTGGCGGGCCTGCTGCGGCGCGACGCGTACTTGGGCAATGGCAATTTGATATTGCGTGCAAGGCTTTCAACCAGCCGGTATTCAGTAGCTGACAGCGCATTGAAGTCCGCATGCTGCAGGCGCTGAATATCGCTGGCGGTCATCACAGCATCAAACTCAATCTTTTGGTCTTCGGCCGTCGGCATGGTTTGCTGGCCGAATTTTTTCTGCGCTTGCAGCGCCTCCTGCACTCTGGGGCGACGCTTGCTTGGCTCAGCTTTACCACCTGCTGATGGCAGCAATTGCGCCAGCAGTTTATTGGCTACTTTGGGGTCTTGAAAATACACGTCGAACAGCTCCCGGAACACCAGGCGGTCTTGCTCGCGGCTGATCATTACCGCTTCAAACGCAGCCGATAAATCATCACGCTCACCCAGCCCAACTGCCAGCGCTGCGGTGTTGGCCAGTGCAATTTTCTGGCTGTCAACCTTGACGCCTGCCCGCCGCAGGGCGCGGCCAAAACCCGTCAAGTTATCGCTCAGCTTCCCTACTCTTGCATCACCTAACAGCATACGCCCCCACGCTCGTCGCTCCGCGTACTTCGCTGCCCCCCGAGGGGGCTAATTTTCCTAGGGGCGGCCCGTCGGAAAATTGTGCTTTCGCTCGCTCATACATGTCACGCCTCTTCAGGCGTGAGCAGCAGTTGCGCCATCTCGTACGTCATGGCGGTCACGTCTTCGCGTTGCTTGAACAAAATACCGGCGGTGTCCATCACCACTTCCGGGTCAACCGTTAAGGTGTTCAGTGCGATCAATGCCTTGGCCCACTCCACGCTTTCAGCAATGCCGGGGGCGCGCTGAAACGCATTGCCAAACGGCGCGCGCCGCAGCTTGTCGACAAATGCAGCTACCTGGGCCGACAGCTGCTCGCTGGCCTCGGGCACGCGTGCCCTAACGATGGCCAGCTCGCGCTCGCGCTCGGGGTAGTCCAGCCAGTGATACAGGCAGCGGCGCTTGACTGCGTCGTTCAAGTCCCGCGTGCGGTTACTGGTCAAAATCGTCACTGGCGTGCTGATGGCTCGAACAGTTCCAATTTCAGGAATGCTGACCTGGTATTCGCCCAGGTACTCAAGCAAAAAGGCTTCGAAGGGCTCGTCTGCACGGTCAACTTCATCAATCAGCAGCACCGCACCGGGTGCGGGCGCCTGCAAGGCCTGGAGCAGCGGACGGCGAATCAAGTAACGATCTTGATAGACCTCGCGCTCAACATCGGCCGTGTCGCCCTTGCCCTCAGCAGCTCTCATGTGCAGCAACTGTGCCGCGTAGTTCCATTCGTACAGAGCTTCGCGCTGCTCCAGGCCGTCATAGCATTGCAGGCGAATCAGCTGCCGCTGCAGCGCTGTGCTGAGTGCTTTGGCAAGCTCGGTTTTGCCCACGCCGGGCTCGCCCTCCAGCAGCAGCGGGCGCTCCAGCTTGAGTGCCAAAAATACAGCCGTTGCCAGGCGGCGGTCGGCAAAATAGCCGGCCGCCTGCAGCGCCGCGCTGAGCGAATCTATAGAGGAAAAGAGTGTCATTTGCTATATATTTAGTAGCTGCTTGCGCCTATATTCATTGCGCTAGAGCCCTAAAAGGTCTTAAAAAAACCAAATTTGGGCCGTTTCGACCCAAATTTGGCGGCAACTTCAGGCAAGTGCAATCGCTACACCACGCTGCGTTTGCACACTGATGATGTTGGCGCGGTAAGCGGCAGTGGCGTGGATGTCGTGGTTTAAATCAGTCGGGTCAATTTTTACGCTGGCGGCCGATTCTGGCGTGAAGCTTTTGTTCAAAGCCGCCTCAAGCCCCGCATGGCGAAACACGCCGCCGCTGGACGCACCCGTTACGGCTACCCTTACGTCCTGACTTCCATCGCCATCAAACTGCGCAACAAACACGCCCACCATCGCAAAGCGCGAGGCTTGCTGCTTGAACTTCATGTAGGCCGCCCGCTTGGGAATCGGAAAGCTGATGGCAGTGATCAGCTCGCCATCATTGAGCGCGGTGGTGAACATGCCTTGGAAATAATCTTTGGCTTCGATTTTGCGTTCGGTGGTATGGATGGTGGCACCCAAAGCCAGCACAGCACTCGGGTAGCAAGCGGACGGGTCGTTGTTGGCGACAGAGCCGCCCATCGTGCCCATCGCGCGCACCTGCCGGTCGCCGATGTTGCCCGCCAAATGCGCCAAGCCCGGGATGGCGGCCAGCACGTCGGCATTGACGGCAACGTCTGCGTGCCGCGCCATTGCGCCAATCACCAGGTTGTTTCCGTCGCGCTTGATGCTGCTCATGTCCTTGATGCTGCTCAGGTCGGCCAGTTTTTCGGGGCTGGACAAGCGCAGCTTCATGGATGCGAGCAGTGTCTGTCCGCCTGCCAATGGTTTAGCGCCAGCGGCTGCCAGTTTGGCCGCCTCTAGCGCAGTGGTGGGGCGTTCTAATGTAAATGCGTACATGGTGATGCTCCTTTTGTGTTTTTAAAAATTTGAGTGAATGAAGATCAATGCTTGGCCGACTGAATGGCTTCCCACACACGCGCAGGCGTTGCAGGCATGTCAAAGTCCACCACGCCCAGAGGCTTAAGGGCATCGAGCACAGCGTTAATTACTGCTGGGGGCGAGCCGATGGCACCAGCTTCGCCGCAGCCTTTGGCACCCAATGGGTTGTGGCTGCACGGCGTGCACAGCGTGTCCAGCGTGAAGTTGGGCATGTCGTCGGCGCGCGGCATGGTGTAGTCCATCATCGAGCCGGTCAGCAGTTGGCCGGTTTCTTCGTCGTACACGCAGTTCTCAAGCAGCGCCTGGCCAATGCCCTGCACCAGGCCGCCATGCACCTGGCCTTCAACAATCATCGGGTTGATGATGTTGCCGAAGTCGTCTACCGCGGTGAAGCGATCAACCCGAACCGTGCCTGTGGCAGGGTCAATTTCAACCTCGCAGATGTAGGTGCCTGATGGAAAGGTGAAGTTGGTCGGGTCGTAAAACGCGGTTTCGTTCAAGCCGGGCTCGAGTTTGTCGAGCGGGTAGTTGTGCGGCACGTACGCCGTCAGCGCCACCTGGCCAAAGGTCACTTTTTTATCGGTGCCTTTGATGGTAAATTCGCCATTGGCAAACTCAACATCGGCATCGCTGGCCTCCATCAAGTGCGCGGCAATCTTTTTGGCCTTGGTTTCAATTTTGTCAAGCGCCTTCATGATAGCCGTACCACCCACAGACATGGAGCGTGACCCGTACGTGCCCATACCGAACGGTACGCGCCCCGTGTCTCCGTGCACGATGTCAACCGCATCCACCGATATGCCCAGGCGCGCCGCAACGACTTGCGCAAATGTGGTTTCATGGCCTTGCCCGTGGCTGTGTGAACCGGTGAATACCGTCACGCTGCCTGTCGGGTGCACGCGAACTTCACCGCATTCAAACAAGCCAGCGCGTGCGCCCAGTGCGCCTGCGATATTGCTGGGTGCCAGGCCACACGCTTCGATGTAGCTGGAATAGCCAATGCCGCGCAGCATGCCTTTGGCTTTCGATGCGGCTTGCCTTGCAGGCAGGCCCGCAATGTCGGCCAACTCATTGGCGCGTTCCAGAAGTGCGCCGAAATCGCCCACGTCGTATTGCAAGGCGACAGGCGTTTGGTACGGAAACTCGGTGATGAAGTTGCGGCGGCGAATTTCGTCCTGGCTCAGCCCCATTTCCCAGCCGGCGCGGGTCACGATGCGCTCAAGCAAATACGTTGCTTCAGGCCGGCCTGCGCCGCGGTAAGCATCTACTGGCGCGGTGTTGGTAAACCAGGCGTCGACTTCGGCATACACCAGCGGCGTGGCGTACTGGCCAGCCAACAGCGTGGCGTACAAAATGGTCGGCACAGCAGGCGCAAAGGTTGACAGGTACGCGCCCATGTTGGCATGGGTGTGCACGCGCAACGCTAAAAACTTGCCGTCTTTGTCCATTGCCAGCTCAGCATGGCTGGAGTGGTCGCGGCCATGCGCGTCGCTGACAAAAGCTTCGCTGCGGTCAGCCGTCCACTTGATATTCCGGTTGAGCTTTTTGGACGCCCATACCAGGCACACATCTTCAGCGTAAAGGTAAATTTTGGACCCGAAACCGCCGCCAACGTCAGGTGCAATCACGCGTACTTTGTGCTCGGGCAAGCCCATCACGAATGCGGTGAGCAACAGGCGCTCCACGTGCGGATTCTGGTTAGACACATACAGCGTGTAGTCGTCGTTTGCGCGGCTGTATGCGCCGATGGCCGAGCGGGGCTCCATCGCGTTGGGAATCAAACGGTTGTTGGTCAAATCAATCTTGGTGATGTGCGCTGCGGTAGTAAACGCAGCGTCGACCACGGCCTTGTCGCCGATGGCCCATTTGTAGCAATGGTTGTCGGGTGCAACTTCATGCAAAGCCTCTGCAGTTTTTGCCTTGGTCACGTTGACGACTGCGGTCAACACGTCGTACTCGACTTCAACCAGTTCAGCAGCATTTTTTGCCTGCTCAATCGTTTCAGCCACCACCATTGCCACGTGGTCGCCCACATAGCGCACCTTGCCTTGCGCAAGGATGGGGTGCGGCGGCTCTTTCATGGGGCTGCCGTCGGTGCTGGTGATGCCCCAGCCGCATGGCAAGCCGTTGATTTTGTCGGCAGCAACATCAGTACCCACAAACACATCCAATACACCCGGCGCTGCCTGGGCGGCCAAAATGTTGATGCTCTTGATGTTGGCGTGCGCGTGCGGCGAACGCACAAACACGGCGTAGCTCTGGTTGGCCAGGGTGATGTCGTCTGTGTACTGGCCGCCGCCCGTTAAAAAGCGGTAGTCTTCCTTGCGGCGAATTGATGCGCCAATGTTTGGCAATGTTGCGAAGTCTGGTGCGCCCATATGAATGCTCCTGAGTGAGTTAACTAAAAAAATAGGGGAAGAGTCGGGGTATTAATCAGTTTGAGGACAGAGCAGCGGGGTGCTTCGCACGTCCGCAGGTCTGTCCCGCAAAGATCACGCGGTCTGCATGGTCTGCTGACCAAGCTGTACCGCCTTCACGATGTTTTGGTAACCCGTGCAGCGGCAAATATTGCCTTCCAGGTGGTCGCGAATTTCAAGCTCGGTGGCCTTGGGGTAGTGCTTGCACAAATCGACTGCACTCATCACCATGCCGGTGGTGCAAAACCCGCACTGCAGACCGTGGCATTCTTTAAACGCCGCCTGCATGGGGTGCATGGTGCCGTCTTTGGCGGCCAGCCCTTCAATGGTGGTGATGTCTGCGCCGTGGGCTTGCGCGGCCAGCATGTTGCATGACTTGACTGCGCGCCCGTTCATGATGACGGTGCAGGCGCCGCATTGCGCGGTGTCGCAGCCCACATGGGTGCCGGTAAGCAGAAGTTTGTCCCTCAAGACCTGCACTAACAAGGTGTTGTCTGGCATGTCAACGCTCGATGGTTTGCCGTTGACGGTGAACTGAACTTGCATGGGGTTTGTCTCCTGTTGGCTTGGGGTTTGGCTACGGAAATATTCGGCGCTGGAGCGCACGAAGCTTTTGCATTATTTGGGGTTGAGCTTGGGTAGCACCTAGGTAAAACCCTCGCACCCAAGGCAAAGGATTACAAATTCTCAAAATGGAACAGTCGGGAAAAGCAAACCCTTGCGGTTTAGGTGGCCAGCGTCTGGTAAGGTATTCACTGAGATAAAGGCATCTTCCCCACGTGAAGAAAACTGCGGTTAACGCCGCAAACAAAACTACAAAAGCCCACGTATGTTGCAAGCAAACAGTCCGCCCGCTGATCAGCGCCTTGTGCAGATAGCGCAATCGCGTGCGGCAGCTTTGTACGACCGCAACCCTGCCGTATTGCGCGGCACACAGGCGTGGATCCAGCGGTCGTGGCAGCGCTGCCTGGCCAGCGGCCACCGTCCAGAAAAGCCCGTTACTTTTGATGCGCTGGCGCCTGCTGCGCTGAAGCAGGCACGCGATGCAAATCAGGCTTTAATCGACGTGGCACGGCCTTTGTTAATGCAACTGGGTCAGGCAATTGCCAGCACGCGTTACTTCGCCATACTGACCGACGCACGCGGCGTTGTGGTCGGAAGCTACGGGCAGATTGACCGCAGCGACCCGCGCGCAGACCTGATTACCCGCATTGGCACCGACCTGTCTGAGCGCAATGCAGCCACCACCGCCATAGGCGCGGCACTGGCTGAGCTGGAGCCTATCTGGCTGCACCGGGGTGAGCATTTTTTTGAGAGTAACTCTGTGTACAGCTGCGCCGGTGCGCCACTTTTCGGACACCACGGGCAATGCATCGGCATGCTGGATCTGACCGGAATTGACGCGATAGAGCGCCCCGAGCTCAAGCACCTGGTCGCGCAGTCTGCCAGAAGCATTGAAAACGCTTTGACGATTGACCGCATCAAAGGCACGCGTGATATTTTGGTACGGCTGAACTGGCCGGGCCGCGCGTTGGGCGACGACTCAGATGGGCTGGTGTGCCTGAATGCCGATGGCTTCGTGACCGCGGCCAACCAGACGGCGCGCCAAATGCTGCCTCAATTGGCACCTGTGCAGGGCCTTGGCAATATTGGCGCTTTGAAAGCAGCGCACCACAGCAGCGATGTTTTCGCTATTGGATTTGAAACCCTGTTTGACGCCGCGCGCAGCAACGCCAGTCACCACGTGCTGGACGTACCGCTTTGGTCTGGACTGCGCCTGGATGCGGTCGCGCTGCGGGCTGGAGACAAAGTCAGCCACAGCAGGTCAACACAGTCTCCAGTTGCAGCCAGGCAACCTTTAAAAGAAATAGAGACTGCGTTGATTCGCAAAGCCGTTGATGACGCGCGCGGCAATGTGCTGCAGGCCGCCAAAGACCTTGGCGTGAGCCGCGCCACCGTTTACCGGCGTTTGGGAGCGCTGCTCAAACGCCAGTAAATTGGTGCAATTAAGTCAATGCTTGTGGTCGCTCATGCTGTCGGTTTTGCCCGCTGGCTTGCTAATTGCACCGGGCGCAACGGTGCTTGCCTTCAAGTTCAGGTCCAGCCTGCTTTCAACTCCTTTGGCATCCTCGAAGATCAGCGTCAATGGCACAGAGCTGCTAGGCAAAACTGGCTGCTTTAGATCCATCAGCATCACGTGGTAGCCACCGGGTTTAAGTTCCACCGCCACGCCCGCAGGCAAATCAACCCCGTTGACCTGGCGCATCTTCATCACATCGCCTTCCATCTTCATTTCATGCACTTCGCTGACGCCAGCGACCGCAGACGTTACGCCCACTAGGCGCAGCGCCTGCCCGGAAGTGATTTGCATGAATGCGCCGGTGCCCTTTTGCCCTGGCACGGTTGATCGAACCCAGGCACCCGCTACCTGCACCGGCTGGGCTGCTGCGGCCCTATTGACGGGTCCAGTGGTCACATTCAGAAAGGCGGCGGGCGTCTTCAAGCCGCTGGTTGAAACGCCTTGGCTTGGAATTTGCGCCCAATTGTTGCTACCGCTTTCACAGGTTTGCAGTATCTTGAACCACAACGGGCCAGCACCGGCTGGAAGCTTGCCAGTCAATTCAAACTTTTCACGTGTGCCGTCTGCGAGCGCAAATTCTTTGCCCGATGCCGTCCACCTGACGCGGGAAACGTCTTCGCTGATGGACTTGCCATTGTGAACATACGGCTTGGCCAGCTTGCTGCGCTCGACAGCGACCAACCAACCCGCCTTGGCCAGCGGCATTGCGCCTTCAAAACCAGCCGGGATTTGTACATCCACGCTGGTGGTGGGCGAGCCCGCGCAACCATGCCCGACCAGAAAGGCCGCCTGGTATCTGGTGCCGACCTGCGCGACTTTGGTTTCTAAAACAATATGAGAAAAAGAGGCTGTAGCGCATAAAAACAGGGCGCAAGCAGCTACTGATTTAATAGCAATTGATGTATTAGTAATTGATGTGTGCATGGGAATTCATTCTTGAAAGGACAAAGAGCGCAAGGCGCAACGGGCCAATGCGTAAAAAGCCTTCTTGGTGAAGGCGTGTCAATTCAGTGTTCAGGGGGTCCGCGAATGCACGCAGGCTCACCTGCGTGCGGGAAAACTTCGCGCTGCCCGCCAGCATCGAAAGTGGCCTGTACTGATGTGTCTGCAACAGCGTGCTTGACAACTTGAAACAACACCTTGGCCGATGATCCGCAGGCGTCACAGTGGTTCTGTGGCGGTGCGCCGTCCGCGTCACCCTGCTCGGCACCCGAGACGCCGGAAATACCGCACAGTCCGCCCAGCTTGCCGGTACGCACTTCCTCTGCCAGCAACGCGCTGGGTGCCAGCAAAGCTGAAGCAAGCGCAACAACACTGAAAAATGCAGCAATGCGTTGCCACATCGGAAGTCTGGTTTTGAGCGGAGGTTGAAATGCCACGCCGCAATTATAAGAAAACCACTTGCGCCGACGCTGTGCGCTGCTGACCCCCCAGGTTGCCTGAAGTAAGATTTACAGCTTTAGAAATGTGCGTAATTGAGTGCAAAGGCTCTGTGACTACCGCTGACGATACAAACGATTTGCCAACTGAAGGCATTGCTACGGCTGGTTTGCAAAAAGACGCCGGCCAAACTGCAGCAGCACTTGCATCCATCACCAGGGATGGGCACTTTGACGAGTTGCGCGGCCTGGTCGCCGGCAGTGCGTCACAGCAATCGCATTTGCAAATACCAACACCAATACCAACTCAATCGCAATCGCAATCGCAATCGCAATCTTCAGCCCAGTTTCAGTCCCAATTCCAATCAACCTCGAGCTCACAGGCATCCGCTACACCCGATGGCATGCCAGCTCGTTTGAGCCAGCACTGGCAGGATTTTTTCGATTTTCTCGGTCCTGATGGATTTTCTGACCTGAACCACCGCACGGCCAACTTGAAGCGGCAGATTCGCGACAACGGCGTCACTTACAACGTGTATGCCGACGCAAACGGCCCGCAGCGCCCGTGGTCGCTGGACTTGTTTCCACTCATCATCCCTGCGGGCGATTGGGCACACATTCAAGCAGGTATCCGCCAGCGCACCCGGTTGCTGAACGCCATCATGGCCGACGTGTACGGCCCGCAAACGCTGCTGCAACGCGGGCTGTTGCCAACCGCCTTAGTGCAGGGACATCCCGGCTATCTGCGGGCCATGCACGGCGTACAACCTGCGGGTGGCATGTTTTTGCATATTGCGGCGTTTGACCTGGCGCGCGGCCCGGATGGACAGTGGGCCGTGGTGTCACAGCGCACGCAGGCTCCATCGGGCTTGGGGTACTTGCTTGAAAATCGCCTGAGCATTTCGATGCTGTTTCCCGAGGCATTTCGCGGCATGCGGGTGCAGCGCCTGGCCGACTCGTACAAAGCCCTGGTTGACAGCATGAAAGCTCTCAGCCAGCAGGCCAACAGCCGTATCGTGCTGCTGACGTCAGGGCCATACAACGAGACTTATTTTGAACACGCCTACCTGGCGCGCTACC
>JANNCT010000094.1:0-4995 GCA_031386895.1 Polaromonas sp. | reverse complement strand
TTTGGCCTGCCTCGACCAGTCGCACCGCCTCTTGCTTGAATTCGAGCGTGTATCGCGCTCTTGCAGTTTTTTCCATTTCCGTTTTCCTTGCGTGAATTTAAACACTCAGCAAGGGATACGTTTTTCGGGGGCAAGGTCACTCAAAAACCTTTAATTTTACTGAGTCCAACATGCTTGTTATCGCGTCCTTGGTAGCATGGACTTCCTTATTGGCCGACTTTATTTGCTCTACGATTGCTTTCTTATCACCATCACCAATCATCAGCTCTTGGTAAAGGATTTGAATTTCCGCGGCATTTTTTTTCGATTTTCTCTTTTGTTTCGACCAACGCTTTTTGAATTGACGGAACATCGCTGCTTCCATCAAACAATTCGTCATTAAATTTAGCGATTTTTGATTGGTCGATTTCCGTTCGAGACAAAAATGTAGAGGATTTGTTTTTGTCGTCTTCTATTTCTTTTATAAGGACGAGTGTTTTTTCTCTAAAGGCCTGTACTTGTTCTTCAAGCGCTGAAGAATATTCTTTAGCGCCTCGTATTAGAGCTTTAGAAATATCCTTTGGAAACACCAAATATGGTTTTACATATGATAGTAAATTGTCAGCATGTTCGTTGGATTGAATGATGTGTGCGATATTTTTGTTCGACGCGTAGGCTCTGATCTGTTGTGCGCATTCACTAGCTTGCGAGTGAAAGTTTGACCAGACATTTCTAGGTGTGATTTCAGGATTCACTAGTGCCAGGACTTCGTCCAAATAAGTGATTACCATTTTTAGTCGTGCTAATTCGGAAACAGATGTGCCTACAGTCAGATCATCCACTTCTGCGTTGCTTAACTCTTGTTTAATATCAATCCAAATAGCTTAGAATGGGTGTTGTTCGAATTCTGTTGTCCAACGTGACATATTTTTTCCGATTCAATTTTTGTGCAGATGATCTGGGCTGTTTCAGACTGTAACTGTCTTTCAAATTTGCGGTGAATAGGTATATTTTTTTAAACGTTAGCTGCTGGTGAGCCTGCGAAGGTGACGGACCGAATGAATGCGTCCTTCAGTGTTTGAGGCTTAATCGCCTAAAGGGCAGCCCGCAACTTATCCTTCTTACTAGGCCGCTTCCCCTTAACGCCCCCAGTCCCCTGCGGATCAACCGCATTCACGGGTGCGACCTCTACGGGCTCAAACCCGGTAATCTGCTCACGAAGCACGGCAACCTCATGCCGCTTTTCAATCAGCCTAAAGTGCGCAGCCGTTGAAGCACTCACAAAACTTATAGCGATACCGCTTTCGCCTGCGCGCCCGGTTCGGCCTATTCGGTGGGTGTAGTCGGTGGCTGAGCGGGGCAGGTCGTAGTTCACCACTACCGGCAGGGCGGTGATGTCCAAGCCCCGCGCTGCCACGTCTGTGGCCACCACCACTTGCACTGCGCTGGCTTTGAAGTCCATCAGCACTTGCGTGCGTTTGCCCTGGCTAAGTTCGCCGTGAAAAGGTTCGGCGTTGATGTCAGCTTTACGCAGCTTGTCGGCCACTATTTCGGCGGCGTGTTTGGTGGCTACAAACACCAGCACGCGGGTCCATTTTTCGGTTTGTACCAAGTGCCGCAGCAGCTGGGTGCGCCGGGCTGCATCGACCTCAATTGCCCGCTGCGCAATTTTAGGTGCGGTCTCGGGCTCGCTTTGAATTTCAATACGCAGCGGGTTGCTGAGTAACTCGCTGGCCAGCGCTTCAATGGCAGGGGCAAAGGTGGCTGAAAACAGCGCGTTTTGCCTTCTGGCTGGCAGCAGCGCCAAAATGCGCGCCAGCTCGTCGGCAAAGCCCATGTCCAGCAGTTTGTCGGCTTCGTCCAGCACCAGCAAGTTGACGGTGCCAAGCGCCAAAGCATTGTGTTCAATCAAATCGATCAACCGGCCCGGCGTGGCCACCACAACATCTGCCCCTGCGCGCAGGTTCATCATTTGCGGGTTAATCGACACGCCGCCAAACACCACCGCTACTTTGGCGGGCTGCGGTAAATATTTGGCAAACCCCGCCAGCACCGCACCAACCTGAACCGCCAGCTCACGGGTAGGCACCAAGACTAATGCGGCTACGTTGCGCTTGCGTTGGGTGGTTGGCTCGCGCTGTGCAAGCAGCGCCAGCAGCGGCAGCGCGAACGCCGCAGTTTTGCCAGAGCCGGTTTTGGAGCGCGCCAGTACGTCGCGGCCTTGCAGAATGGCCGGTATGGCGGCCGATTGGATGGCCGTGGGTTCACGGTAGCCTGCGTCAAACGCTGCTTGTAGCAGTGCGGGCATCAAAGCCGGCGGAAAACCAGGAGTATTAAAAAGCGTCACCGGGTGAGTTTAAGCGCGGCCCCCAAGGGCTTTGAAAATCCAAAACACCTGCAACCCAAAACGCTATTAAAAAAAGAGCTGCTTGCGCCCGTATTTATTGGGCTATAGCACTAATTTAAGCAAAATCTATGCCTTGGGCGCGGGTGGGGTGAGCGCGCCGACCTGCACAGACAGGTCATGCAACTTTGCTTTGCCAGAGTAATAGCGGTCAAGTCGCCATTCTTTCAAGATGTCGATGGCCAGGTTGAAATTGTCAAAGTTGAGCCGGTACAAATCGCCAAGGTCAAATTGCTCATCTGATTCGAGCGCGCGAACCAGCTTGGCGAGGATGACTGCTGCGGGCGATATTGGATTGGTCTGAATCAGCCTGCGTGCTTTTTTGATTTCATTCATCGGTTATTTTCCTCAATGTCTCGAAAGCCAATTGCTTGCGCGTTCTGGCCAGAGGGTGGTTGCCTGGCGGTAAGCCGCTGGCTGCGGTAGAACGCCACATACGCAAAATTATGTTGCCAGCGGGCAGATTCTGTCTACCGTGCCCACTGAGATGTGCTTAAAAGTAACAAAAATCAAACGGCTTTGTCCTGTTGACTTTATAAGTTTGTGGTCTTTAAGGCTGTCATTGGCGAGTCACAACCGGCAACTATGCTTTACTTTTCAACACAAGTGAAGCGAATCAGATCTCATGCCCCTTCTGAAATCTGAGAAAGCAAAATTCGAGCTGTCGGCCCGGCAGCGTAGCCTGAGCGTGCGGGAACGATCCGCACTTTTCCTGGCCGATGGAATCCGGACCCGTGACGAGCTGGTGTGGCTGCTGCAGGGTGATGTGGGCATGGTGCAAAAGCTGATTGCCGATGGTTATTTGCTGCCAGCGGAATCACTCAGCAAGCAGGCAGCGGCAAAACTGACTGACTTTGCGGCATCGCGGCCTATGCCGTTGCCTGCAGCTACGGTGCGCACATCGCCTGTCAGCGCCCCGGCGCCGCTTTCAGGCGCTGGTCCTTCCGCGTTTGCTGCATTAGGCGGCTCTTCCACAGCGGCACCCGCATCGTCATCGGACACGTTTGAAGGAAAACGCTCGCTGGCGACCACGCGCATGTTTTTGTTTGACATTGTCGAGCGGATGTTTGTGCGCAAAATGCCCGAATTGGCGAATAGTCTCCGGGACCAGCTACGCGCTGCAAAAGACCGTGAATCGATGTTGGTGATTGCCCGGGAGATCATCACCAATGTAGAAGAGATCGCCGGGCCTGACCGCGCAGATGGTCTCAGTGAGCGGCTCGCCATGATGTTGCCGTCTGAACATTAGCCAGTCCAATCAGGGCGAGTTTCAAGCATTTAAAGCCTCTAGCGCATTGAATACGGGCGCTGGCAGCTACTAATACTATAGCGTTCTCGGTGTGGCCCGTGGTGGTGTTATCGCTGCTTGCTTGTCAGCGTGCGTTCAACCAGCGCGCGCAATTCGGGCGTAATGTCTGGCAGCACCCCAAACCAGGCTTCAAACGCGGGCCGCGCCTGGTTCAGCAGCATGCCCAAGCCGTTCACCGTCAGGTTGCCGCGCGCCTGGGCTGCTGCCAGCAACGGTGTTTGCAAAGGCACGTAAATAATGTCGGACACC
Organism: Polaromonas sp.; assembly: GCA_031386895.1. Taxonomy (GTDB): domain Bacteria; phylum Pseudomonadota; class Gammaproteobacteria; order Burkholderiales; family Burkholderiaceae_C; genus Polaromonas. Next base: position 1,054 of record JANNCT010000094.1, on the reverse strand, counting down.
AGCGCGCTCACAGGCAGCGTGCGCAAGTCCAGGTCAAGCTCGGGTGCGCCGTGCATGCCCAGGCTGGTGGTGTTTACCAGCAGCGCGCAGTCTTCTAACGCGTCGTTGCGCTGCTCCCACGGCAGGGCAGTGACGGGTGCGCCAAATTCAATGGCCAATGCTTGCGCTTTGTGGGGTGAGCGGTTGAGCAGGCGAATCTCTTTTGCGCCCTGGTCGCTCAAAGCCAGCACCACCGCGCGCGCAGCGCCGCCGGCGCCCAGTACCGTGATGGGTCCGTCGTCGGCTCGCCAATCTGGTTTGGCATCAAGCAGGCTCTGGATGTAGCCAAAACCGTCGGTGTTCATGCCTTTTAGCTGGCCATCACTTTGCACGACAACCGTGTTGACAGCACCCACCCGCGCCGCGTTGGCATCAGCCCTGTGCATGAGTGCCAGCGCGTCAACCTTGTGAGGAATCGTGATGTTGCAGCCCTTGAACCCCAGCGCGGCCAGGCCGGGCAGCGCGACTGCCAGCGCACCGGGCTGCACAGCCAGCTGCACGTAGCTGCCCGCCAAGCCGTATTTTTCAAGCCAATAGTTGTGGATAAGCGGTGAGCGCGAATGCGCTACCGGCCAGCCCATCACGCCCGCCAGGGCAAAAGTCGGGTGTTGAGAAGTAGTGGGTTGATTAGCTTCGGCCATGGGATGATTTTGCCCTGCGCGCTTGACTGTGGCCTTAGCGGTAGGCCTTCACGGCCTGGGTGACCACAGCGTTGACAATTTCAAAGGCGACTTTTTGCGTTTGGGTAGTGGGCCGGCGGGTTGGGCGCACCAGGCTAAGCGCACTCGTGATGCGTGGTGATTTGATACGCCGCAGCATGAGTTGCTCCCGGTCCCCGAAATTGCTGAGCGTGTAGCTCGGCAGTACTGCATGGCCCAAACCTTCTTTGACCAGGCTCAAAATCGCATTCAGCCCGTCCACTTCAAGCGTGATGTTGGGCGCGGTGCCGATCGCATTCATTTCAGCGTCCAGCAAAATCCGGAAAGTATTGGGGCGGCTGGGCCACCCGCACAAA
>JANNCT010000092.1:0-2117 GCA_031386895.1 Polaromonas sp. | reverse complement strand
GTCCGGGGACATCACCCAGCGCGCCACGCCAGCCCAGTTTGCGCAAGCCAGAGCCTTTTGCGACCGGCTAGGCGCGGCGCAGATGCTGGCCGTGCCCGGCAACCACGACATTCCGCTTTTTAACGTGTTTGCACGCATCGTGCATCCCTACGCCGCATACCGCAAGGCATTTGGCCAGGCACTGGAGCAGCATCTGCAAACGCCATCGCTGAGCATCACCACAGTCAACACCACACGCTGGTGGCGCCACAAAAATGGCCAAGTCTCGGAGGCCCAGATCGACCGCGTGTGCAAAAAATTATCAGACGCAAATGCACAGCAACTTCGGGTAGTGGTGGTGCACCAGCCAGTGCATGTGCTGCGGCCAGAAGACGAGCACGACCGCCTGAACGGCTGGCACGCGGCCGTCGATGCGTGGTCAGCCGCAGGCGCTGACATCGTGATGGGTGGGCACATCCATCTGCCGTATGTGTGCGAGCTGTCGTCACAAATCGATGGCCTGACACGGCGAATCTGGTGCGTGCAGGCAGGCACAGCGGTGTCAAGCCGCATCCGGCGTGAAGCGCCGAATTCTGTCAACGTGGTGGAGTTTGAGACACATACAGATACAGAGTCAGGCAGATTGCGCTGCGATGTTGAGCGATGGGACTACCAAAAAGAAAAATCCGGCGGCAGATTCATTTTGGTAAACACTACCGCTTTAGCTCTGCAGCGAGACTAGATCGCTATAAATTACAGAGCTGCTTGCGCCCGTAATTATTTGGCTGCAGCACTAAACAGCATCCAAAAACGGGCTTAACACGTTGGTAAACGCTGGCAAGTCCTCAAAATACGGCAGCGCCCCGCCCTGTACCGTATGAAACTGCCAGTTGGGTTTGCCTGCGACGGTTGTGCGGCCCTGGTAATCGGTAAAGTCACCACGCGTGGCCATAGACACCCAAACCGGGCAGTCGATTGCTTCATACAGCGTATTGATGTCGGCACTGAACAAAAATGCCGACACAAAGAAAAACGGCGCGTGCTTGGCACCTGGCTGGCGGGTGGTCAACAAGTCGTAACGCCACAGCGCCTCGCTGATGTTTTTAGAGCCCCAGGTGCGTTCTAAAAAATAGCGGATCACGCCGGGCCGCGTCAGGTTTCGGTAAATACCGTCGGACCAAAACGGCCAGGTAAACGTTTTATAAAGCCATGCCAGGCCGAGTGTGGACTCAGGTGGGCCATAACGCCGCTTGGCTCGGCTAAAACCGGTGGGGCTAACCAGTGCCACGCGGCGCATGCTGTGGGGCGCATCGCGCTGTGCGCGTGCCACGTATTCAGCCGACAGCGACAAGCCCAGCACATCCACCGCAGCACCGCCGTTGGCTTGGCGCATCACTTCAACCATCGCCAGGACGGCATCGGTCATCAAACGCGGGGTGTAGGCGCGGTCAGCGCGGCTTGACAACCCGAAGCCTGGCAAGTCCAGCGCGTACACCGGGCGCGTCGCGCGGTAGTGCTCAAACAGTGGCTCAACCTCAGCAGCTGAGCCTGATGCGTTGATGCTGTGGACCAGCAAAAGCGGGGTCTGCAGCACAGCCGCGTCTGGCGGCGCTGCGTGGTAGTAGCTGACGCGCCCCACCGCCATGTCAATTTCAACGCGTTCACCCCCCAGCGCTGGCGGTAAAGCAGGTACGGTAGCGGGCTTGTGTGCTTGGTTCAAGGGCAGCTCATGTGAATTAACTACGATGCAATGCTACTATTTTTATAGCTGCTTGCGCCCGTATTATGGGAGCTACCGCCTTAAAACAGTCTTAAAACAGTCTTGAAAAGACTAAAAGCAGGCGCGTTAAGTTACTTTTTCACCAGCGGCTGCAGCGGTTCCAGTCAGGCGATGGTACTTCTGCCACAGCATGGGCTTGCTTTCAATGTGCTGCGGGCTGACCGGAATACAAGCCACGGGGCACACCTGCACGCACTGCGGCTCGTCAAAATGGCCAACGCATTCGGTGCATTTGTTCGGGTCAATCTCGTAGATGTCTTTGCCCATGTAGATGGCCTGGTTCGGGCATTCGGGCTCGCACACGTCGCAGTTGATGCATTCGTCGGTGATTAAAAGAGCCATGTTCAGCCAGCCTTTG
>JANNCT010000086.1:0-16644 GCA_031386895.1 Polaromonas sp. | reverse complement strand
GGTGATGCCGGCCGCTGAGGTGGCCTCGGCGGCGGTCTTGTTGCGGTCGCCCAGTTCCAGCACGGTGACCACTGGGGCGATGGTGTCCAGGGTCACAGACACGGACACTGCTACACCAGCATTCCCGTTGGTATCTGTGGCGGTTACTGTCAATGCATTTAAGCCTTGACTCAAATAATTCACAGCAGGGTCAATGCTCCAGGTACCTGCGGCGCTCACTACAGCAGAACCCACCTGCACCCCATTCAAGTCATAAAGCTTGATGGTGTCGCCAGGTGCGCCAGTGCCGTTGATGGCAGGGCTGGGGTTGCTGGTAAGAGAGTCAGTGGCTGAGCTACCAGTGTCGTTCACGGCGTTTTGGGTGAGCGTGGCCGTGGGTACGTCGTCTACAGGTGCGATGTTGATGGTGACGGTATCGGTATCGGCTTCTGATCCGCCAGTGCCAGTCAGGCCTGGATCGGCACCTGTGTTGCCACCGTCGTCAGTGACCATAGTGAGGGTCACGGCACCGTTGGCGTTGCTCGCCGGGGCGTACACCGGTGTACTGGCTGGGGTACCCAGGTAAGTGTTGATTTGGGCAACGCTGCCGGTCAACACGATGCTGGAGCTGCCACTGCCGGAGACAGTGACAAACCCATCAGCCACAGCAGAAATGACACCGCTACCGACAGGCACGCTCAAGGTAACAGTCACATTACCCGTTGCAGCATCCACGTCACTGATTTGCAAACCGCTCAACGGTATGCTGATGTCTTCGTTGGTAGAAAAACTTGCTGGCAGTGAGTTGACGGGCGCATCGTTGACGGCAGTCACTGCGATGCTCACGGTGCCGATGGCGGTAGCGCCGTTGCCGTCTTGTACGGTGTAGTTAAAACTCGTTGCAGCGGAGTTGCCGGTGAAATTCAAAGTTGGCGTGAAGGTCACCAGACCGCCGGAACTGATGGCGACTGTGCCGTTGGGCACACTGAAACTTTGTGGTGTGCCGGGAGTGAGCAAGTTGCCGTTGATGGACTGCACTGTTAACGTGCTGCTGTCTACATCAGTGTCATTCGCTGCCAGGGTTAAAACCAGCGGAGCTTCTTCGTCGGTGCTTAAGCTGTCCGCAGTTGCCAGCGGCGCATCATTGGCACCCTGGATGGTGATGGTGAGACTTGCCGTAGAAGTGTCACCATCGCCGTCGGTGATGGTGTAGTCGAAGGTGTCGACGAGAGACTGACCGCTTTGCAAGGCGTTAACGGCGGCAAGAGCATCATTTGCTGCATAGCTGTAGCTTCCATCTGCATTCAAAGTTAAGGCGCCGTAACTGCCCGTCAATGCAGCGCCAACAGTGCCGCTGGTCAACGCGCTGTTGCGAAATGACGTAACAGGACCACCCGCTGCAGCGCCATCGGCGCCGATCCGGTCCGGGGTGCCCGAGGTAACAACATTGCCAGTTGCCGGGCTGCCTGGGACGGCAGTGGTGCCTTCGGTAAGAACATTCGCGTCCGCCACGGCAACCGGCACATCGTCAACGATGGCAATGCGCAAGAATTTGGCCGGACCAGTGTTGGTGTTAGTGTTATTCCCGTCTATCAACGAAACCTGGAAGTCATCAGTAACAGGCGATGCAGAGTTTGGCGCTGTACCCAATGTGTACTGGTAATCGAGTTGACCTGTCGCGTCGTTATAGCCCGTGAGCAGTAGTGTTCCATTGCCAGTAACGACTGTTGCCGGTGTCGATGGCGTTAGCGCATTTAATTGCGCCAAACTGAGTGTTACTGCCGATGGCGTCCCGGCAGGATCAACAGTGAAAGACGTTACGCCAGCTGGTGCTACCAGGAAAAAACTGCCAGTAACAGTCTCGCCCAACCCTGCGGCGCTGCTTCCCGACGATAAATCCGACTCCAGCACGCTGTTGTCGGTACCGGCTACAGTGCCGTCGCTCAAAGCGATGATGCTAGGTATGCCAACTACAGTAATCGTCAGTGTGGCAGTGGACTTGTCACCGTCGCTGTCTGTAATTTCGTAGGTAAAAGTGTCGGTGAGGGATTCATTGAAGAGCAAGCCCGAAACTCGGGGGTTGGAAGTGTTGGGGGTGTAGGTGTAGCTACCGTCAGAATTAAGCGAAAGTGTTCCAATATCATCAACACCCGTACCAGATATTGATACTGTCGAGCCCGCAGAAATTACAACCAACGCGCCCGCACCAGAGGCAACGCCCGTGACCAAAGCGGCGTCAGCCCCGACCCTGTCAACGATGCCATCGGCATTGTTGGGGTCTGGATTAATAAGCCGATCTATGCCCGTTACTAAATTGCCTGATGCAACGCTGCTGGGGTTACCTACGATATTTATTGCCTCATCCACGTCGGCGTTTGCCACCGGCGCGTCATCGAGAATATTGAACGCGATAGCCGTGTTTGTTAAACGGCCTTCCACATCGGTAATCACCAGGGCAAAGCTGTCGTTGACTACTGCAGCCGCAGAACTGGGCGCGCTGGTCAGTGTGTAGCTGTAACTCACCGCCCCTGTTGTGGTGTTGTAGCCGTTGATGGTCAGCGTGCCATTGGTGCCAGTACGGAAAATTGGCGTCGTGCCGCTGGACGTCAACTGCGCCAGGGTAATCGCGGTCAAATCAGCGCCCAGCGTTAATGAAGTCACTGAAGAAGCCGGGCTCAGGTTAAAAGTACCGGTTGCGGTTTCGCCCGTGCCAGCAGGGGCGCTGCCCGTGCTCAAGTCACTTTCTTTAACCTGCGCGTCAGTGCCCGGCACCGTGCCATCAGTCAGGCCAGTAATTACCACCAGGTCGTTGACGGGAGTAATGTTAAAACTAAGCGTGCTGGCCAGCAAAGAAGTGTCTGCCCCGCCATTGGCCGTGCCGCCGTTGTCTTGCAGGCGAAAGCTCAACGCGCCCAAGCCTGAACCGTTGACGTTGAGCGCAGGTGTAAAGGTCAGCAACCCAGCGTTGATGTCCGCCGCGCTGATAACTTGCATAGTAGTGATAGCTACGCCATTGAGTCGGTACACGCCTTCAGCCGCAGATGGCAGGCTGGTAACAATAACGTTCAACAAGCTATTGACCGGTACATCGCTGGCATCTGCAAAGCCAAAATTTGCTACCGTCACTACTGTGGAGGCATTTTCAAAAATCGTCACCGCAATACTGGCAGCGGTGGGCGCGTCGCTTACTGCAACTATGTTGAGGGTGACCGTGTCTGTGTCGGTATTGGTCAGGGCCGCACCCGAGCCGTCATTGGTCAACATGGTCAGCGTCACTGCGCCGCTGGCATTGCTCGCGGGCGTGTATGCCGGTGTGGTTAAAGCCGTGCTCAGGTAGCTGTTGATCTGAGCAACAGTGCCACTCAAGACAATGCTGTTGGTGCCAGTGCCAGTCACCACAACGCCAGCCGTGCCGGCCGCAGCAATCGTGCCGCTCCCGATTGGCACGCTCAGGGTGACGGTGACAGTACCAGCAGAATCCACATCGCTAATTTGCAAACCACTTAGTGCAACGCTGATGTCCTCATTGGTGCTGTAACTTGCGGGCACGGTGTTCACAGGCGCATCGTTAACGGTGTTCACGGTGATACTGGTAGTGCCTGAAACGGCAACCGTTCCGTCGAAAACGCTGTACCCGAAAGCGGTGGTGGCGGTGGCGAGCAAATCAAGCGGTGCGCTGAACCGCAGGCCTGCCAATTCTGTTGCCGTCAAAGCCTGGTTGAGTGTCACAAGCGCGCCGTTAGCCAAGGTAACTGTACCTACGCTGGGCAGGGCAGTGACGGTGATGGTCAAGGCGTTGCCATCGATGTCAGACGGTGCCGTCAATCCCAGCGGGGTGTTAACGGATTCTTCGTTGACCGTGATGGTGCTGCTTGACACCACGGGTGCATCGTTGACCGGGTTAACGGTAATCGCCGTGCTGCCCAACACCGTGACGCTGCCGTCGTTGACGCTGTAGTTAAAGCTGGTTACGGTAGTGGACAACAGATCTAGCGGCGCATCAAACTGCAGGCCTGCCAATTGTGCTGAAGTCAGTATTTGTCCGACAGTCACGGCGGCGCCATTAGCCAAGGTAACTGTACCTACGCTGGGCAGGGCAGTGACGGTGATGGTCAAGGCGTTGCCATCGGCATCAGTTGGTGCGGCCAATGCCAGCGGTGTGTCAAGCGCCTCTTCATTAACGGTGATGCTGGTACTTGAAACCACCGGGGCAGCATTGGTGCTTGCGCCCGTGACCGTGATGGTCAAGGTTGTGGTGTTGGACACAGCCGTGGCTGGGTCAACTACCGTATAAGTGAATGTGTCAGTAGCTGTTGCGCCAGGCGCCAGGGCGGTTGCATTATCGGCAACATAGGTATAGCTGCCGTTGGCGTTCAAGGTTAAACGGCCCAGCGTGCCCGTCAGCTGGATGCCGACGCCGCTGCCTTGGGTTACAGCCCCGGCGCCTACTCTTACACCGCTTACCAGCAATGTGCTGGTGGCGTTGTCAACGTCGGTGTCAGTGCCTGGAGTGCCCTGAATAACGCCGTTAGCAGCTGTTTTAATCAAAGTGGCCCCGCCGGTTATGGCACCAACATCAGCTACAGCCACGGGTGCATCGTTGACCGGATTGATGGTAATCGTGCTGGTGTCCACATCAGTTTTTGTGCCACCCGTGCCGATGTTGCCACCGTCGCTGGTCGTCATCGTCAATTCAACTGCGCCGTTGAAATTGTTAACCGGCACGTAATTTGGCCGCGCTGCGCTGGCCAGATAGGCGTTGACGTTGGCCAGAGTACCAGTTAAGACAAGGCTGCCTGTGCCTGTGCCGGTCACGATAACGTTGGCATTGCCTACTGCAGTGAGCGTGCCTGTAGGTACGCTTAACGTGACGGTGTGGTTGGTGGTTGCAACTCCATCAGGATCAAGGATGCTTAACCCCACCAGACCCAGGCTGGCGTCTTCTGTGCCCGTGTAAGTTGCAGGTAGAGTATTAATTGGCGCGTCGTTAACCAGCGAAATATTTATAGTGGAGGCGGCCGAGTTACTAAGTGTGGCTCCGTCCAGTACGGTTACCAGCAAGGTGCGCACTACTGTTGCGGGCGCGTCTGAGGTGTTTCGAAAGGAAACTGCCTGAAGTGCTGACAAATAATTGGCGGGGGTACTGGTGCCGCTCAAGGTAACCGTAATCTTGCCCGCAACACTGGTGTCAATGGTGGCGGTGATGCCGCTGGGCAAGGCACCTACATTCAAAATGTCACCTAGTTGTGCATTACTAAGTACTACAGTGGCACTGGAGTAGGTTTGGCCCGCGCTTAATGCTGAGCCGTCAAGGCGGCCGATGGCTACATCACTGTCCACCACAGCTACGCCAGGGCTGTTCTCGATATAGGTGGTCTGGAAACTTGAGCCAGCGGCGGTTGAATCGTTGGCGTCCAGGTCAAGCGCACTGCCAACCGTGACAGCGCCGGGAATCACAAACGTAGAGCTGCCGTTGTTGTTGAAAACGCGACCGTTAGCACCCGCAGCCGTGTAGTAAGTGATGTCCCAGCTGGACGTATTGGAAAAGCTGTATTGAATCATCGAGGTGGCATCGGTGGCGACCTGGTTGGCGGTACCGTCAGCACGAATAAACCCCCCAACAAGCGAAACAACCAGATTGGTCGGGCTGGCAACTGCGTAAGTTACTACTCCCGTTTGCAGTGCAGCCACCGACTCGACCAGGGCTGGTTTGTTTCCATCGATATCAACAATGGCAATTTTGATGTCAGCAACAAATGGCTGGTTGTTGTCGGCCCGAAACAGTTCCCAATGGACGTTAACCTGCCCGGCGTCCGTGCCGCCGCCCATCTGCATGGTGGGCGCGCCCCCAGCGGAGGAGCTGAAGGTGACAGTGTCGCCTGCTGTGGAGCTGGTGATGGTGGCGACTAGTTTGATATTGATCGTGACCCCACCGATCACCGTGGTGCCCACATTGTTGTAGGTAGCTGTGTTTCCATTAAGAGGGCCGCCGACATTGGTGCCGTTAGCCAGTACGGGTGCGGTAGCTGCGTTAATACTGAAAGGTGCCAATAAGCCCTGGTAGTCAGCCTGCCCCTGTATGTCGAGCACCAATCTGGTCTCGATACGGCCGGTTTGTGCCTCAAGAACCCAATCACCGCCGCGGTCAGCCGCACCAGTCTTGTCGGTCGATGCGGCGATGTCTGCACCCGTAGCGCCTGCCAACGCATCAATAAAGTTCTGACCTGTTGTGCCTGAGCCTGCGTCGCAACCGTAAATCAAAATATCAGCGTTGTCTGTGAGAGATGCCCTGATGACGGCGAGCTCATCAGCGTGTTCACCGGTAATACTGCTAATACTGAGTGTGCTGTTGCCCAAAAAGAGTTGCCCGGCCTGGCCATGGCTCAAAATGTGGATGGCACTGATATCGGTGCGACCAGACAGTGTGGCGGCAATCTGCGCCATGCCGTCACGGTTTGGATCGAGGATGACGACCTCAGTGCCCGGGCGATTGGTCAGGAATGTTTGAAGATCGCTCACATCGCTACTGACAAACACGATCTCGGTAGTTGATGGCGCGGCTGCTGCGGCACTGGCCGGCTCAGTGGCCAAGCGCTCTGGCGTAACCTTGGTGTCTGCCTGCGCGGTTTCTTTTATAACCGCCGCAGGAATGGCGACCTGTGTGGTTGCTGGCTTATTTTCTGTTGCAGGTGTGCGCTCAACAGGTGTTACAGCGGCTAGGAAGGTCTGGCGTTCCACCATGCTTAAGCCTTCAACAGCCATCGCTCCATCAAACACAATCCGAGGCTCTAGTGCCAGGCGCTGGGTTGGAGATCGACCCGGGTGGCGCCGCGCCTTGCGACTGGAAGATGTGCTGGAGGCGCCAGAGATTGTTGCTTCAGATGCTGCCACGAAGGTGCCCAAGCTCTCGTTCCAGACGGATTTGTGTGTTTTATTCATACAAGCGGTGCTGTTTTTGTGGTGTGCAAAACCGGAATGCTGCAAAGACTTGAAACTGACAACTTGAGGCGGATACTTCGGTTACAAATTTTAACTATTGCCAGTCATTCATGCGACTGCTCTAACCATCATGACACCAATCCGCCCATAGTTATCCGCCGTAACAAAAAATGGCGATGGCAAAACACAAAATAAATCACGTTATCAAGCGTTGATATTCATATGAGATTTTGTGAACCGCACAAAATTACTATCAGTCGCGTTGGCGTAACTAAAAGGAGTTACTCGGGGTTTCTTCTGATCTTTGTAAAGATAAATTACATGTTGACGCATGCGTACGCCACGAATGCGAGCTGCACCTGACATGGGTTTATAAAATTGCGTCTAATTAGAGCCCGTACTCCCCCGCTAGTCGCAGGCAGTCAGTTTGGAGCCCGCGTACAGAGTTACCGAACAAGCGCCGCGGCTGTATCCAACTTCCCCCAAGGATTGCGTCTTGCCGCTGCGCATTGCGAATAATGTGAGGTTCATCAGCAGCTGCATTGTTTGTGGCAATTTGCAGGCTAATGAATTTACGAACGTAAATGTTGACAAACAAAGTTGCGGCCTCATGGTGATGACCGCGCCTATCGCGCATCCTGTAAGGCATACATACTTCAATGTTGGTCTATGACCCCCCCCTGAGATCGGCGGGGGTGTCTGGCAGCTACAAGTGCGTTATATAAATAACGATCTTTTGCTATTAAATATAAAGCAGCTTGCGCCCAACTTTATTGGGCAAAATGCCTAAACTGCCCGCTGCCCGCTGCCCGCTGCCCGCTGCCCGCTGCCCGCTGCCCGCTGCCCGCTGCCAGATGTTGGCCCAAGCGTTCAAGGCCTTAAATTACACGGATGAAAGCGCAGCTGCTACTGCTCGCTCTACCCGCGCGATATTATTTAACGCCTTGCTAATAGTCCGCCAAGCATGCCCATCAGGTCGCCTGAATTGCCCAGGCCGCCAGCGGGTGCCGCGCCGTTGGGCGTGAGCTTGTCGATCAAGCCCGGCAGCATGCCTGCCAAAGACCCCGCAGCGTCGCCCTGGCTCATGCCCATTTTTGCTGCCAGGTCGGCCATGGTGCCTTCGCCTAGCGCACTCGACATTTCGTCGCCGGTTATGGCCTGGTTGTCTCCACTGCCCACCCACGAGTTGGCCGCATCGCCCAAACCGGCTTGCTGAAATTTCGCCATCAAACCACCCAGCCCGCCCTGGCCGCCGTCATTGCTGAGCATGCCGGTGATAACTTGCAGCATTTGCGGGTTGCTGGCCACCATTGCGATCAAGCCGCCCAAACCTCCAGCTCCGGCTGCTGCGCCTGCTTGCTGTTGGTTGCTACCCATGACTGAACCCAAAACCGAATCAAGTAAACCCATGATGTACTCCTAAAGTATTGAATGATGCATGGCACTGTACTCGAAGTAAGTGTCAAACACGCTGTCGTTTGTACTGCTGCCTGGCCAGCCAGCCGAGCATGATGGCGGTCATGCCTAGCGGCACCAGGGAACCCAGGTTAAGTAGAGTCCAGCCCTGCGTGGTCACCAGCACGCCGGAAGCCAGCGACGATATCGCCAGCACCGAAAACACGCAAAAATTCAGCGCTCCCTGGGCCTTGTCTTTTTCTTCGGGTCGGTAGGCGGTGAGTGCCAATGCGGTTGCACCGGTAAATAGAAGGTTCCAGCCCAAACCCAGCAAAAACAGCGCAGCCAGAAACTGCTCAAACGCAACGCCCGATAGCGCAATCACCACGCACGCTACGTTCAGAGTCAGCCCTGTCGCCATGATGGGCAGCGTGCCAAACCGCTTGATCAAATGCCCGGTAAAAAAGCCCGGCGCAAACATGCCAATCACGTGCCATTCAAGCACCCATGCGGTGTCTGAAAACGGCAGACCGCAAATTTGCATGGCTATCGGCGTGGCAGACATCAAGAGGTTCATCACGCCATAACTCAAAGCTCCCGCGCTCGCAGCAACGATGAATACCGGCTGGCGCATGATGACCAGCAAAGGCCTGCCGGTATCGGGCTTTTCGCCCGCAGGCGTTTCGGGCTTGGGCGGAAATTCAATCCAGCCCAGCAGCACAATGGCCACCACCGCCACCCCAGCCAGCGCAAGGTAGGCGCCCGCAAAGGGCATTTCTGTCAGCCCGCGTGTGCGTGATGCCAGGTTAGGCCCCAGCACTGCGCCAATCAGCCCGCCCGCCATCACATAAGAAATGGCTTTTTCTTTAAATGAAGCTGCAGCCAGCTCCACAGCAGCAAAGCGGTACAACTGCGCGTTGGCGTTGTAATAACCGGCGACCACCGTTGCGGCCACCAGCAGCCAGAAGTTCTTGCTGTAGGCCGCATAAAAACACGCGAGCGATGAAACCATAGCCACCAGCAAGCCAAGCTGAAAAGAATGTTTGCGCCCGTAGCGCATTTGCGTTTGTGCCACGAGCGCGGTAGACGCCGCGCCGCCCAGCACGTAGCCCATGATGGGCAGCGTTGCCATCCAGCCAAACGGCGCAAGGCTCAGGCCCACCAGGCCATTGATGGCGATAAAAACGACGTTGTTGGTTAAAAACAATCCCTGGCAAATCACCAGCAGCCACAAATTGCGGTTCATCGTGAAGATTATCGGCTTAGCCCAAAGCGCATTTAGCCGTTGCTGTCGGCTTTACTGCCGGCCTTTTTGCCGACCTGCTGCCGATTTCACTGCCTTCAACGCGCGCTGGCGTGCAGGCGCTCAAGCGCATCATTTTCTGGCAGCACATACACCACGCCGTAGCCTTTGCCCAGCGCGGGCGCCACCACGCTGTCAAAAAACAGCGGCGCCACCACCACGCAGCCCAGCGTGATGCGGTTGTCGTCAGGGGTGCTTGACGCCAGCCGCTCGGGGCGCCGCTCGCTCAATGCCGCTGGCCGCAGGCGGTGTATGGCCAGGCGCGCCGCGTAGTCCACCCACACAATTACCTCACCGGCCAGGTTGCGGCCTGGCTCAGAAACAAACCGCCCGGCCGGCGTGGTGCGCCGCGCAGCGGGCAAGCCGTGCGTGTCAGCGCCCACAGCGGCGACAGGCTCTACATCGCCAGGGGCCAAACCCAAAAGCGCAGGCGCTGCACCCAGCAAACGCCCCGCGCCATCAAATACAAAAAGCTGTGCGGTTTTCTTGTCAACAATCGCAAACGGCAAACCGCGATGGTCTTTTGCCTTGATCACTTCACCAAGTGCAAACTGCACGTCGCGCGGCGCAGTGTGCAATTGAAAATCGGCGTTTTGCGCCAGGACAGGCGCTGCTCCCACCGCCGCATTAAGCAGCATGGCTCCAAGAACGGTTCTCAGCGCACGAATCAGGGAGCAAGCAGGCATGGCAGGCCGGGCAGTAAAAAGCGTTGTGGGCCGCGCTGAGCGCGGTAAGTTGGCGATGCCAGCTGCACAAGTACAACTAGGTACATCAATATACAAATGTTAGCGCCAACTACGCTTTTTTACAACCCGGGTCGCTGATTGTTACGCAACCATTTCCCGTCAAAACGGGTGTGAGCATGCCAACAGCCGCAGCTCGCAGACCCGCGAGCGCCAATGATTTCAGGCTGAGTAGGCAGCCTTGAAAACCTCACGCGCGGGTTTTACCTCAGGCAGCACGTAAATCACGCCGTGCCGCTGGTCAAATGCGGGCTGCAGCACCCGCTCAAAAAAATCAACTGGCAAGTTAACGCAGCCGTAAGAAATGCGGTTGTCGTCGATGCTGGCTGACGCAAGGCGCTGCAGGCGGCGCTCAGACCTTTCGTTGGCCCGAACCCGGTGCATCGACACCGCTGCGGCGTAATCGATCCACACGATGTCCTCGCCGTTGGTGTTGCGGCCAGGCTCGCCCACAAAGCGGCCGGCTGGTGTGGTGCGCTCGTGTTCCTGCACACTGCTCATAGGCCGCCCGCCAATGTTGGGTACAGAATCGTCGCCTTTGGCCGCGCCAATGAGCACAGGGCTTGCTCCGCGCAGCGCGCCATTCGCGTCAAACACAAATACTTTGGCGTTGAGCTTGTCAAGAATGACAAACGACAGCGCCTGGTTGTCACGCGAATTCACCGCCCAATTGGCGATGTGCTTCACGTCGGCAGAAGCTTCTTCGGCCCCGAACTCTACCGCAATTGCGGGTGCAGCAATCGGCGCAGAAGTTAGCGCACGCTCTGACCAGGGCGCTTGCTGTAACGGGCCTAGCGTAGCCCACAGCGGAATACAAAGCGCCGCAACACCCACACCTATCAATGCACCCTGTTTCAGGGCACTGACAAATTCGGCCCCGCTCCGGCGCGGCTCGATTCGATCGGCGTGGGTTGTCACGGCGCGGACTGCCGGCTAAAGGGAATAAATTCCGCTTTAGTTGCGATCAGCTTGCGCTGGACGCTCGCCTTGAAACTGGGCGGTTTCGGCAGGCATTGGCGATGTAGATGGCGCTGCGCTTGGCGTTTGTGTGGTCGTGTCAGCTGCGGCGGGTGCTGCTGGCTGGTTTTGCATTGGCGGTGCCGCTGGGGTCTCTGCTGGTGCCGTGGACTGGGCGTAAGCCATGGTCAAAGCGCCAGCCATCGCGGCAGCAGCAACAGTGGTCGTCAAAATTTTAGAAACTTGCATGGTGAAAACTCCTCAAAACATGCCCTCAACAAAAATGGAGGAACATGGCGATGACCCAAAGTTGAGTCGATGGGCCGGCGGAACTGCCAGCTGACTCAACCTTACCCCGAGGGGCGTTGGTTCAGGGTAGGACAAGCCCCGTCACAAAAAGCAAGAATTGCGCCGTTGCGTCAAATCGCTTTACGTGCCTTTCACAAAAGGCGGGAAAAAGGCTGGGAAGGGCTGGGAAGAGCTGGGAAGAGCTGGGAAGAGCTGGCAAGGACGCCCCAAGAGCAACTAAAGGCAGGCCAAACAAGCCAGAGCCGCCAGCGGAGCGGTTTCAGACCGCAAAACGCGCGGGCCAAGTGTCATGGCCGCAAAGCCAGCAGCATGCGCAGCCGCCTCTTCAGCCGGGCTCAAGCCGCCTTCTGGCCCGCTAAGCAATGTGAAGGCATCGTGCTTTTCAATAAATCCAGCCAGCGCTTGTGTGCCAGGCTGCAAACTAAGTAGCAGCCGCGCGCTGCGTGCATCCAGCTTGGCTTCAAAGCAGGTTTTCAAGTACCCAGTCAATGCCAGGGGTGCATGCACCAGCGGCACGCGGCTGCGCCCGCATTGTTCGCTGGCAGCAATGGCCACGCCTTGCCAGTGCGCAATTTTTTTATCGGCACGCTCCCCGCTAAGGCGCAGCACGCTGCGCTCCGTCATCAGGGGTTGAATGGTGGTCACGCCCAGTTCGGTGGCTTTTTCGACCAGCCAGTCCATGCGGTCGTTGGCGGGCATGCCGATGGCCAGGTGCACAGCACGCACAGGCTCGGTGTGCGTTGCGACAAACCCGCCCACCACCACGCTCACGTTGCTGCGGCCCATGGCGTGAATGGTTGCGCTGTGCTCCCCTTCGGTGTCGCCTAACCCATTGAACAGCGTGATGCTGTCACCCGGCTGCATGCGCAGCACCTGCACGTGGCGCGCGGCTGAGGCTTGCAGCTCCAGCGTGCTGCCGGGGTCCACGTGTTGGGGTGTGAAGAAGCGGGGCATGGGGGGATGGGTTTAAAAGGTACGCTATTAAAGTAGTAGCTGCTTGCGCCCTTATTCAGGGCGCTAGAGGCCTAAACTACCTAAAAATTGCCGCAACCAGTCTGCATCAATGGTGGTGGCCGTGTGCGCCATGCACATGCTGGTGGGCAATCTCTTCACTCGACGCTTCCCGCACTTCCAGCACCTTGATGTTGAACTTCAGCTCCAGCCCGGCCAGCGGGTGGTTGCCATCGAGCAGTACGGTGTCGCCCTTGATCTTCATGACGTTGAACACCAGCATGCTGCCATCGTCGCCACGCCCTTCAAGCTGCCCGCCAACTTTCACGCCCGGCGGAAACTGCTTTTTAGGCAGGGTGCGCAGCAGCGCATCGTCGCGCTCGCCAAACGCATCAATGGGCGCAAGCGTGAGTGCCAACTGGTAGCCGGTTTCCTGGCCCTCCAGCGCGGCCTCAATTTTTTCAAGCGTGTTGCCGTAGCCGCCGTGCAGGTACACGCTGGGCTCTTTGCCGTCCTCAATGACCTTGCCTTTGGCGTCAGTGACTTTAAGTTGCAGCGTAACGGCAGTGTTTTTTTCAATTTTCATCATGTCAATCATCCAAGAATAAAAGGGCTGTTACCCTTTAAATACGGGCGCAAGCAGCTCCTGAAAATATAGCATGCAGGCACTTGCAGTGCCATCATGCACAGGCCTGCAGCGGCTTGCCAGCCAGCTGCGGCTTGACAGCTTCCAGCTGGCTGCGCAGTTCGGCGCTGACGGCTGGCAACTTCAGGCGCTGGCCGCTCAGCTCGGCGCGTTCTCGCCGAATACCTGCGGTTTTCACGCCTCGCCTGGCCACCAGCGCCAGCTCGGCAGTAGCCTCAGCCTCGGTGTCAAAACCACCGAGCGACAGGCCTGGCCCAAGCGGCGCGCCGCTGACCAGCTCCGACGCGACATTCAGACCGCGCAATTCACCACGTTTTTTAATCGCAGCATCTACTGAAGCATAGCGCCCCATGTACACAATCCACCGCGCAGGCTCGACAGCGCTTTCCAGCGCCCAGCTGCCAGCAGGCACCGCCTCCAACAGCGCCGCAGTAAGCACTGCGGTTTGCGTTTGCGTGAACACCCCAGCCTGCAGGCATTCAGTCGGTGCAGCAATTGGCGCAGCAGTCACTACAGTAGTGGCCTGCGTTTTGTCGGCATCGTCAAGGCCCAGCACGCGCATTTGCTCCGGCTTGATTTGCTGGGCCAGCCGCTGCGGCTCAGCCTGCACAGTCGGCGCAAAGCCATAGCCCGCCAGGTGCCCGCTGCTCCATGCAAAATACAGCGCGTTGGCCAGCACCAGCAGAACGACCAGCAGGCGTAGCATCAGCGCTCTCCCCCAGTGCCCGCGTGGCCAGCAGCTGGGCGAACTGAAATCTCGGACGTTGCAACCACCTGCATGCCGCTTTCGGTGTGCACCAGCAGCCCACCGTTCATGTTCACGCCGTGCGCCTGGCCGTGCTGGCCGTCAGACAGCTCTACGTCCCGGTTGGCCAGCACGTCGCGTTTGGCAAAGCGGGCCTGAAACGGCTCAAAACCAAACTCCGAAAACGACTGCACGGTTTGGACCAGCGGCGGTACAACCCGCAGCAGCGCGGCAGCCGCGTCGATTTCCGGCAACAAGGATTGCAGATGGCCGGGCGGTACGGCGGCTGGCCTGCCCTTTGGCAAGCCCACAGCGCGAATATTAAGTCCCACACCCACCACCACATAGCGTGTGCCTTCCCAGGCGGCGGTTTCAATCAGCACACCCGCCAGCTTTTGCTCAACGCCAGCTCTACCTGCCAGCCACAAATCGTTCGGCCACTTCAAGGCGATGTGCCGCTTGGCTGCAAAAGCCGGGTCCAGACTTTCGGCCAGGCTGACTCCGACTGCCAGCGATAAGCCCGACCACGCAGCTGGCGACAGCAGCATGCCGAGTGAGAAGGTCAAGCTGTCACCCCGCTCACTGTGCCACTGCCGGCCCAGGCGGCCACGGCCCGCGGTTTGTTGCTCGGCCACCAGCAAAGTTGGCTCGGTGTGGCCGTCTTTGAAGCGCCGCATCAGCTCTGAGTTGGTGGAGTCC
Organism: Polaromonas sp.; assembly: GCA_031386895.1. Lineage (GTDB taxonomy): Bacteria > Pseudomonadota > Gammaproteobacteria > Burkholderiales > Burkholderiaceae_C > Polaromonas. Next base: position 1,978 of record JANNCT010000086.1, on the reverse strand, counting down.
ACTTCCGGCAGCAGCTCGCAGGTAAAGCCGCGCAGCGTTGGTTCAACGGCTTGCCAGATGGCCTCAAGCGGCCAGCGGGTGGGGTCTGTGGAGTGTTTCGGCACGGGCTCAGCCTTTTTTACTTTTCCTGGATTTTTCAGCTTGAGTTTTTTTGCCTTTGGGCTTTTTGCCGGACTTTTCTTTGGGCGCCAGCAGCGTGCCCCGGCATTTCTTTGCGCCGCACCAGCACGGGTATTCGGCCAGCAGCTTGGACGTGTACTTGCTGTCAATGATCAGCCCGTAGTCATAAAACAGCTCTTCGCCCGCAGCAATATTGCGCAGCGTCTTGATGAATACGCGGCCTTGTTGTTCATCGGCTTCGCAGTTGGGCTTGCAGGCGTGGTTGATCCAGCGTGACGAATTGCCGCCCGCCTTGCCGTCAATCACATGCTTGTCGTCTATATGAAAGTAAAACGTGTGGTTTGGATCCAGCGGGTCATGCGGGTGGCGGCGCAGCGCTTCTTTCCAGGTGATGACTTCGCCCGTGTACTCAATCAGTGTTTCGCCCTCGGCCAGATCGCACAGCGCAAACACGCCTTTGCCGTGCACGCCCGAGCGGCGGGTTTGAATGCGTTTGCCGGTATTGGGCAGTGCAACGGCGGGCTCGGCTGCAGCAAGTTGTGGGGCTGGGGTTTTTGACACTGCAAACCGCTTTCCAGAAATTTTGTTATCGTCAATTGCGGTGAGGGGGTGTTGCAAAATGCAAAAACAGCGCACCCACCTCGGCGTTTTATCCGCATTGTAATCAGAGGTTTCTGGCTGCCAGGTTGGCTAGCGGCTATAGTTCGCCCGATACAGCCGAGCAGCTCTGCCGCTCGCTCAGCGCAGCAAATGGGCCGGTATGGTCCTTGTTGGGGCAAGCAGGAATTTAAATAAAAGCCACTATGAAAACTCTCGTCATCGCAGAAAAACCTTCCGTCGCGCAAGACATCGTGCGCGCCATGACGCCGACTGCGGGCAAGTTTGAAAAGCACGACGAGTATTTTGAAAGCGACGACTGGGTGGTCACATCGGCTGTCGGCCATTTGGTCGAGATTCAGGCGCCTGAAGAGTTTGACGTCAAGCGCGGCAAGTGGAGCTTTGCCAACCTGCCGGTGCTGCCGCCGTACTTTGATTTAAAGCCGATGGACAAAACCAAGACGCGGCTGAACGCCATCGTCAAGCTGACCAAACGCAAAGACGTTGACAAAATCGTTAACGCCTGCGACGCGGGCCGCGAGGGCGAGCTGATTTTCAGGCTGATTCAGCAGTACGCCAAAAGCAAGCATCCGGTCAAGCGCCTGTGGCTGCAGTCAATGACACCCGCCGCCATTCGCGACGGCTTCGAGCACCTGCGCACCGACGAGCAGATGCAGGGCCTGGCCGACGCCGCGCGCAGCCGGTCTGAGGCCGACTGGATGGTCGGCATCAACGGCACGCGCGCCATGACGGCGTTCAACTCGCGCGACGGCGGTTTTTTCCTCACCACGGTCGGCCGGGTGCAGACGCCCACGCTGTCCATCGTGGTCGAGCGCGAAGAAAAGATCCGCGCCCACCGCAGCCGCGATTACTGGGAAATCCACGCCAGCTTCCTGGCCGAAGCTGGCGAGTACCCGGGCAAATGGTTCGATCCGGCTTTCAAGAAACCCACGGGTGAAGACGCCGACCTGGAGCAGCGCGCCGACCGCGTGTGGAGCCAGCGCGAGGCACTGGCCATTGCCGACGCGGTGCGCGGCAAGGCGGCGAGTGTGAAAGACGAAAGCAAGCCCACCACGCAGGCCAGTGGTCTGCTGTACGACCTGACCAGCCTGCAGCGCGAGGCCAACGGCCGCTTCGGCTTCTCGGCCAAGACCACGCTGCAGCTCGCGCAAAGCCTGTACGAGCGCCATAAGGCCCTGACCTATCCGCGTACCGATTCGCGCGCCCTGCCCGCAGACTATTTGCCCACGGTGAAGCAGAC
>JANNCT010000085.1:0-77013 GCA_031386895.1 Polaromonas sp. | reverse complement strand
ATCAACCGCCTTTTTTAGGCCGCTTGCCCGGGTTCTTTTTGCTGCGGGTCGACGTGCCGCGCTCCAGGCTGATCTTTTGGCCGCGACCAGTCGTGGTGGTGTAGCCGTTGGGCGGCACCGGTTTGGGGGCGCAGATGTCGGCTTCGACTCTGATTTTTTTAGGCATGAAGAACTCCGGGTTGAAAAAAGGATGCGTTATTTTAAGCTACCGCGTTCGGCTAAAGCGGCAACGCCCAGAACGCAGAGTTTGGCCCGCTAAATTATCGGCAGATGCGACTGATGCGGCTGCCTAGTCATGGTGAAACTGATCGGCGTTTTTACCTTTCACACCTTTATAGAATGTCTTGATGGCAACCATATCAGCATCAATGTCACCCGTGGTTTGAAACACCGGGCCCAGGCCACCGACTTTTTTTTCGTAGTCCAGATAGGCCAGCACGATTGGCACGCCTGCGCCCGCTGCGATGTAGTAAAAACCAGTTTTCCAAAATCGTGTGCCGCTGCGCGTACCCTCTGGCGGCACGATCAGTTGCAAAGCGCCTTCGGCATTGGTTAAGGCCGCGCTTGACTCCGCCACCAGGTTGTTTGACTTTTCACGGTCCACCGATATGCCGCCTAGTGCCGTCATCACGCCGCGAAACGGCGGCTTGAATATGGAAGATTTGCCGATCCAGTACACGTTGAGGCGAAGTACAAAACATACCATCAAGGTGTATGGCAAGTCCCAGTTGCTAGTGTGCGGCGCTGCAATCAGAACGCTTTTGCGGGCGTGATCGGGCAAAGAGCCTACAACTTTCCATCCAGCCAGTTTTAAGAACGCCATGGAGGCAAAGCGAAAGAAATGGCTGACAACGGGAGTCGTGAAGATAGTGCGGTGCATGGGCGCGGTGTGAAAGGTGGGGTCATGATGCGCAGCAAAACGCCCGCGCTCGAGTACGGCATCTTAGTTGCAGATCTTTACAGTCTTGCGTAGGGAGCGGGGTACCAAGTCACTATCTTACTATTAATTTAGGAGCTGCTTGCGCCCGTATTAATTGGGCTAAACACCGATTTAATGCATAGAAAGATGCAGAAATAGCTCAAAAGGGCAGTTTTTGACCCTGATAGTCGATCAGACAGCCTGTATCAGCCGGATTCAAGCCGGTCAGCACCGCCAGCAAGTCAGTGGCAGCCTCGCTCGCTGGCCGCACATTCAGGCCCGTCTTTGCAAACGGTTGGCTCAGCGCGCTGGCCACCGTGCCTGGGTGCAAGCTGACGCAGATGCTGTCTTTGTTGCGCCGCGTCAGCTCAATTGATGCAGTCTTCACCAGTTGGTTCAGCGCCGCCTTCGATGCCCGGTAACCGTACCATCCGCCCAGTGCGTTGTCGCCAATGCTGCCCACCCGCGCTGACAAAAACCCCGCCACGCAGCGCCCGGTTTTAGGCAGTAGTGGCAAGAAATGCTTCATCACCAGCGCGGGGCCGAGGGTGTTGATTCTGAACACATGATCAAGGTAAGCCGCATCGAGGTTGGTAAAACTGCGCTCTGGTTGTCCTGGTTCGCCATGCAAGAAACCTGTAGCAACGATAAGCAGACGCAGCTGCTGCCCCGATGTTGCACACAAACTTGCCACCGACTGCGCAGCTTTGGCAATGCTGGATTCGTCGAAGTAGTCCACGCCAACTTCCGTGCTTCGGCTGATCCCAACGGCTTGCGTAAAGCTGGCATCGCTTTGAAGCTGCGCCAGCATCGCCGCGCCAATGCCGCCGCCGCAGCCAATTACCACCGCAAGGTTTTCAGGCGACATAAAAGTATTCCTCTTTGGATTACAAAATTTACTATTAATTTGGTAGCTGATAACGCCTGTATTTATTGAGCTACAACCGGATTTGAGCCTAAAAGCTCGTCCGCAGGCCACACCCGCGCACTTTTGCCCCTTACATCGCCGCTACCCCGCTTGTGCTGTGCCAGGCTGGCCGCGCTTCGTTCAATCGCGCCGTGCACACAAGAAACTGTTTGCATCGATCTTACTGGCCCGCCAGCGAATATATGCCTCAACGCCGATGCCGCAGCAGCACCGAAGGGACTTAAATGAAAACATTTCTGCGTGCGACCGGCCAAGCGTAGGATTGCGCCGCCAAACAGCCCCGTTTGCCAAAGCTTTACCTGCTGCACGTACACAGTGAGTTAAGAGGCGCCCACACTCAAATCTTTCCACTTTGAAAGATGCATCATGAATCACTTGGCTACCAAATTTTTGTGCAGAGCCGTTTTCGGAGCGGCCCTTGGCATTGGCGCGGCACAGTTGGCCGTTGCGGCCAATGTATCCATCGGCATCAACCAGCCCGGAGTTTATGGACGGGTGACTATTGGTGAGGCCATTCCCCAGCAGGCCTGGGTCTACCAGCAGCCGATGGTGATCACGCCCTTGCAGTACAACGTGCAGCGCCAGCCAATTTATCTGTACGTGCCAAATGCGCATTCAAGCAACTGGGGCCAATACTGCAACCGCTATAACGCCTGCGCCCAGCCCGTGGTTTTCGTGCAAGACCGCTGGGTGCGCGACCGCCATGCGCAGTACATGCAGCAGCACGCTCGCCAGCGCGGGCGTGACATGGACCGCGACGGTGTTCGAAACGGTCGCGACTTTGACCGCGATGGGGACGGCGTGCGCAATTCACATGACCGCCGGCCCAACAATCCAAACCGGAATTAAGCCTCATCCATAAACCGCACCTTTACGCTTTTGCCCTTTACCCCGCCGCTGCTCAGCTTTTGCTGGGCCAAGCTGGCCATGCTGCGTTCAATCGCCACGTAGGTTGAAAACTCGTTCACATTGATCTTGCCAACCTGCTCGCGCGTAAAAGCTGCCACGCCGCCGTCTGCGCCGGTCAGTGCGCCCAGCACATCACCTGCACGGATTTTTTCTTTGCGGCCACCGACGATTTGAAGCGTAACCATGGGCGGTAGCAGTGGGTCATTACTCGCTGGAGTCAGCTCAATCAGTTTGTGCCACACGCTCTCCAGCTTTTGCATGACTTCAATTTTGCCGACGTAGCCCATCTCGTCCATGCTGGCGAGACTAATCGCCACGCCCTCTTCATCAGCCCTGCCCGTGCGGCCAATGCGGTGAATGTGCACTTCAGCGTCGGGGGTCACGTCCACATTAATAACCATAGCAAGCTGGGCAATGTCCAAGCCGCGTGCAGCCACATCGGTAGCCACCAGCACGGAGCAGGAGCGGTTGGCAAACTGCACCAGCACCTGGTCACGCTCGCGCTGCTCCAGCTCGCCAAACAGCGCCAGCGCGCTGAAACCCTGGTCTTTTAAATACGCCACCAGCGCGCGGCACTGCGACTTGGTGTTGCAAAACGCCAATGTGCTGGCGGGCCTGAAGTGGCGCAGCACCTGGGCTACTGCGCCTAATCTGGCCTCATCATGGTCGCTGTCGGGCACCTGGTACCAGCGCTGGGTGATTTTGGTTTTTTCGTGCTGCGCCTGCACGGTAATGGTTTGCGGCGCTTTCATGAATTGCGCGCTCAGCTTGGCGATGCCTTCAGGGTAAGTTGCTGAAAATAGCAGCGTTTGCCGCTCTTTGGGGCATTGCTTTGCGACGGTCACGATGTCTTCAAAAAACCCCATGTCGAGCATGCGGTCGGCCTCGTCTAGCACCAGCGTGTTCATCGCCTCTAAATTCAAATTGCCACGGCCCAAATGGTCCATGATCCGGCCCGGTGTGCCGACGACGATGTGCGCGCCGTTTTCTAGCGTGGCCGTCTGGTTGCGCAGCGGCACACCGCCGCACAGCACCACTACCTTGACGTTTTCTTCAGCCCGCGCCAGTCGGCGGATTTCAGTGGCCACCTGGTCGGCCAGCTCGCGCGTGGGGCACAGCACCATCGCCTGCACGGCAAATCGGCGGGCGTTCAGATTGGCGAGCAGCGCAATGCCGAAAGCAGCCGTTTTGCCGCTGCCTGTTTTGGCCTGGGCAATCAGGTCTTTGCCCAGCAACGCAACGGGCAGCGCAGCGGCCTGGATGGGCGTCATTTGGGTGTAGCCCAGCTGGGTGAGGTTGGCCAGAACGTGGGCAGGCAGGGATAAAGCGGCAAAGTCAGTTGATGTAGTCATCGTCCAATTATCATGGGCGGAGCTATAAACATAAGGAAACGCTTGTGCAGACTTTTGATTTTGATCTTTTCGTTATCGGCGGCGGCAGCGGCGGCGTGCGTGCAGCGCGCATGGCTGGCCAGCGGGGCGCAAAAGTAGCGGTGGCCGAAGTGGCCGACATGGGCGGCACGTGTGTGAACGTGGGCTGCATTCCTAAAAAGCTTTACAGCTACGCCGCGCACTTTGCCGACTTTTTTGAAGAGTCACATGGCTTTGGCTGGGAAGGCGCTGCGCCCACCTTCAATTGGGAAACGCTGAAGGCCAATCGTGCGAAAGAGATTTCGCGGCTCAATGGGATTTATGTCAATCTGCTGGACGGCTCAGGCGTCAAAATCATCAAGGGCTGGGCGCGATTGATTGACCCACACACGGTAGTGGTTAACGACAAACCCTACACCGCCAAAAACATATTGATTGCGACTGGTGGCACGGCCTTGGTTCCGGCGGTTGAAGGCCATGACCACGTGGTGACGTCTGACAGCATGTTTGACCTGTCGCCCTTCCCCAAGCGGCTGCTTGTGGTGGGCGGCGGCTACATCGCGTGCGAGTTTGCATCGATTTTTAACGGCCTCGGCTCGCACGTGACGCAAGTGCATCGTGGCGACAAAGTGTTGACCGGGTTTGACGAGGACGTGCGCGACTTTATCGCCGCCGAGATGACCAAAACCGGGGTTAACTTCAAGTTCAAAACCGAGGTGGAAGCTATCACCAAAACCGCGCACGGTCTGCATGTCAAAGTCAAAGGTGACGGCGAGAGTTTGACCGTTGACACCGTGCTTTACGCCACGGGCCGCATTGCCAATGCAAGCGGCTTGGGTTTGGGTGCAGTGGGTGTTGAAGTCAATTCGGCGGGCGCCATCAAAGTTGACGCGCACTACCAGACCAGCGTACCGCATATTTTTGCGGTGGGCGACGTGACGGCCCGCATGCAGCTCACACCAGTGGCCCTTGGCGAGGCAATGGTGGTGGTAGACCAGCTTTTTGGCCCGGCGGCTGGCAAAGCGCCGCGATCAATGAGCTATGACTTCATACCCACTGCAGTGTTTACGCACCCGAACATCGGCACAGTGGGCTATTCAGAAAGCCAGGCCCGTGACAAGTTCGACAAAGTCAGCGTGTACCGCGCTAATTTCAAATCGCTTAAGCACACGCTGAGCGGCAGCACCGAGCGCACGCTGATGAAGCTGCTGGTAGACGACGACAGCGACCGCGTAGTGGGCCTGCACATGGTGGGGCCAGACGCAGGTGAAGTGGTGCAGGGCTTTGCGGTAGCGATGAAGGCGGGTGCCACCAAGGCGGTGTTTGACAGCACGATTGGCATTCATCCCACGATGGCTGAAGAGTTTGTGACTATGCGTGAAGCGTTGCCCCCACGGGTGCTCGCTTCGCTTAGCGTCCTGCCCCCGGAGGAGGCCGCTGCGCCTGCAGTCTGGCAAGCCAGTCCCGCGGCCCCTGTTTGAATCGCTTCTTAAGTTCTGTTTTACTTTATTTCTGGTGTTCACACATGCCCTACTTGCCAGCATTCATCGCCCCGAGCAAATTCACCGATGCCGCACTGGCACTAGCCCAAGTCCAGCAAATTTACGGCCAGCAAATCGCCCACCTGCGCACCGCCATGCAGCGTTACGTAGCGGGTGAAACGCTTCCTGGTCATGTCAGGGCCTGTTATCCGTTTGTGCGCATTCACACCGAGACGGTTTCACGGGCATTGCAAGAGGCCATCGACGGCGCACAGCTCAGTTACGGCTTCGTAGCGGGGCCAGGCCGGTTTGAAACTACTCTCACCCGGCCCGACCTGTACGCCCACTACTACCTGGAGCAGTTCAAGCTGCTGCTGCAAAACCACGGCGTTGAACTTGAAATTGGCACCAGCACGCAGCCGATTCCGGTGCATTTTTCATTCGCCGAGCACAACCATATTGAAGGCAACTTGAGCGCTGCACGCCGCACGCTGATGCGCGATGTGTTCGACCTGCCCGACCTGGGCGCCATGGACGATGGCATTGCCAACGGCACGTATGAAGCCCGACCCGGCGAGCCGCAACCGCTTTCGCTCTTCACCGCCGCGCGGGTTGACTATTCATTGCAGCGCCTGCGCCATTACACCGGCACATCGCCCGACTGGTTTCAAAACTTTGTGCTGTTTACCAACTACCAGTTTTACATTGACGAGTTTGTGCGCCTGGGCCATGCCGAAATGGCCGACCCGAAAAGTGAATACGTCTGCTTTGTAGAACCCGGCAATATCGTCACGCGCCGCGCTGGCCTGCCAGCGGTAGCTGGCGACGAACTGGGCGTACCACCACCCCGCCTGCCGCAAATGCCCGCCTACCATCTGATGCGCGCCGACCGGACTGGCATCACCATGGTCAACATTGGCGTAGGCCCGGCCAATGCCAAAAACATCACCGACCACATCGCCGTGCTGCGCCCCCATGCGTGGATCATGCTGGGCCATTGCGCTGGCCTGCGCAACAGCCAGCAACTGGGCGACTACGTGCTGGCCCACGGCTACGTGCGTGAAGACCATGTGCTGGACGAAGAACTACCGCTGTGGATACCCATCCCCGCGCTGGCTGAAATTCAAAAGGCACTGGAACAAGCCGTTGAAGACGTGACAGGCTTGGAAGGCCCGGCGCTGAAAAGCATCATGCGCACCGGCACGGTGGCGTCCACCGACAACCGCAACTGGGAGCTGCTGCCCGGCAACCAGCCGCAACGCCGCTTCAGCCAAAGCCGCGCAGTTGCACTTGACATGGAAAGCGCGACGATTGCCGCCAACGGCTTCAGGTTTCGCGTGCCTTACGGCACTCTGCTGTGCGTGAGCGACAAGCCCCTGCACGGCGAAATCAAACTACCCGGCATGGCCAACCACTTCTACCGCGAAAGGGTAGACCAGCACTTGCGCATCGGCATGCGGGCGATTGAGCTGCTGCGGGCTGAAGGCTCAAGCCAGTTGCATTCACGCAAGCTGCGGAGTTTTTCTGAGGTGGCGTTTCAATGATTGGCGTGAATTAATTCACGAATTTCAAAGTCTGACCAATCAACACAAACGCTCTTCTGCGAGTTTGGCGACCACGATTTGATATGGAAACCGGTTAAACGCTACGCTTTTAGGAGCTAATAACGCCGATTTCTATTGGCTTTTAGGCACTTTTGTTAGGATAAAAATACTCGAAAATAGTGTTTTTGTGCTGTTTGAGCGTTGAAGTCTGCTTGTGGGCAGGGCCGGAATCGACGACAAAGCGGACCCAAAGAATTTGAATCCACTGCCCTAAAGCCGACATTGCTGGTGTGAATCGCCCCAGGTGTCATGGAGGCCCGTTGGTTTAAGTTAAGCCGCAATAGCGGTTTGACAAGCCGTGCGGTACCCACCTATGCGCTTCACATAAGCCAGCAAATCCATGAAAAACGGATTGGAGCTGAGCGTAGACGAGTCGCCGACCAGCAGCAACTTGCGCCGGGCGCGGGTCATGCCAACGTTCATGCGGCGGATGTCGGAGAGGAAGCCGATTTCGCCGTGGTGGTTGCTGCGCGTCAGTGAAATAGCAATGATGTCGCGCTCCTGGCCCTGAAACGAATCGACGGTGCCCACGCTGAGCATGCGCCTCTGTTGCAGACCGTTGAGGTAGTCGTTTTCCTCGATGGCGTCCTTTAAATAGTTGATTTGGGCGCGGTAGGGGGCAATCACGCCGATGGTGAGGCTGTCTTGATCGTGATTCTGCTCGTGCTCGGCCCGGCTGTAGTGGTTATGGGGCTCCAGCAGCTGAAGGAGTTGGGTTAGGCGCTTGAGCAGTAAATCCGCTTCTTCGGGGTTAGCCGTGGAGCGGCTTTCGGGAATGGTGATTTCACTAAAGCCAAGGCCGGCCGTGTCGAGGAATTCCACAGGCAGGTCGGGCGCGAAACTAAGGTCGTACGCGCTGAGGCCGGCATGTCGCACGCTCTGGTGCGCCTCCAATCGGCCGCCGTAGAACTGCTCGGAGCTGAATGCCATGATTTGCTCGTGCATGCGGTACTGCACGGTGAGCATGCGGGCCGTGGCCGGCTGCCGCTTGATGCACTTTTCGAACAGGGTTTCGCGCAGGCCGCCCGTAGCAGCCTTTTCGCTTTTCACGGTGGGTGGCAGCTGGTGGTGGTCGCCGGCTAGAACCACACGCTTGCCCTTGGCAATCGGAATCCAGCAGCCCGGCTCCAGCGCCTGGGCGGCTTCGTCGATAAAGACGGTCTCAAAGTCAAGGTGGCGAATGTTGCGGTTGCTGGCGCCTACCAGTGTGCTGGTGATGACCTGCACCGAGTCGAGCACGTCCTCAGAAATAAAGCGTTCCAAATCGTCTGCTGCTTGAGAAAGCATTCGCGCTTCGTCTCTCAACAGCCGACGGTGTTCCCGCCCTTCAAAGCCAAATTGGCGGGCATGCTTGTCAAAGCTTTGGCTCGCAGTATTGCGGAGCTGCGCGGCGGTCTCACGCATCGCGCGCATCTTGGCGTAGCTGGCATGGGCCATCACTCGGGCATCAAGGGTGTGCTGCAGCAGCAAATCCGACACACGGCTCGGGTTGCCCATGCGGATGACGTTGACACCACGCTCGGCCAGCTTTTCAGTGAGCAGGTCCACGGCCGTGTTCGACGGTGCGCACACCAGCACGCGCCGCTCACGCCGGATGGTTTCCAGAATGGCCTGCACCAGCGTGGTGGTTTTGCCAGTGCCCGGCGGGCCGTGAATGATGGCCACGTCCTGCGCAGTAATCACGTAGCGCACGGCCGCCAGTTGCGAGTCGTTGAGTGGGCTGGGGTAAAACAGATCGTCAGCTTTGTGAGCGCGAAAGCTCGCCTGCCGCGCGCCCAGCAGCACATCACGCAGCTCGGCCAGCCGGCTGCCACGGGCGCGCATTACTTCGCTCAGCGCGTTCTCCATCTCGCGGTAGCTCACTTCGTCGAAAGTTAGATCAATGCCCAGCTTGCCACCTTCGAGTACCCAGTCGGGAAGCTCTTCCTTGGTAGTTGCCAGCAGCAGCTTATTGCGCCGCACACTGGTAATCACGCCATTGAGTGTGGGCAGGTCAGTAGCCGAGTAGCCCGGTGCATTGCTAAACAGCGAAGCACTCTTGCCCACCTGAAACAAGTGCAAGCTTTGCTGTTCGGCCGGGCGTTCCAGCTCCAGCACCACTTTGCCGCCAAAGCCGATGTCTTCCTTGGTGATGGTGAGGGGGTACCACGTCAAGCCGCGCCGCTGGCGCTCTCCAATGCTGGCCTTTGCATTTTTGAGTTTGAATTGCGCCAGGTCTTCCTTTTGCTCATGTTGCATGAGTGCACGCACGTGGCGCAACTCTTTTTCAACAGCGCAAGGGTCGGTGGGAAAAACGTCGGTGGGGACAGCGTCGGCGTCGGCTAATGGAATAGAGATTTAACCGCTCCAAATTTTGAGGTAACCGACGACTTTAAGTCAGGCAGCAGTTGCCGACTGATTTGGGGGCATCCCAGCTCATCATCAGCGGCCTGCACGGACAGCCAGTTCCAGGGAAAAGCTGCAAATAAGTCACTTAAGAACGATCGGCAGGTTTAGGTCAGATTGCCGACCCACTGCTGCCGTACTGATCGGCCGACAGCCCTCAGCGTGTAGCTGAAATATGTTCGCAAAGACCTGAGCCTGCCGGACAGGCGGATGTCGGTGTTGGGCACGCAGAATGCATCGGCCACGCCGTCAAACACGATACCTCCGACATCGACCCTGCCGTAGATAACGGCGCTGGCGCTTGGGGCCAGTCGAGATGGGCACCGTGGATGGAGGTTAGTCAGGAACCGGTAGGCACGCCTTCGACAGCTACTATGGATTTAATAGCTGCTTGCGCCCATTTCCTCTGGCCCAGAGCCACTTTTGATAGATTAAAAGTGCCCTGAAGACGCAATATTGGGCACTTTTTTAGCCTTCGGGTAACCGCAAGCGTCAACCACATCGTCATTAGCGGCCGCTGGCGCGCAACTGCCTGCGCTGACGCCGCGTCGGCCCCTTTGCTGACGATCCTGTCCGTTGATTCGGTTCACAGTCGTCAAGCGGCTTCGTCAATGGTTCTGAGCCTTGAACAGGCTACCGCTTGGCAAGCACCAAAACAACGCCACTGATAGCCGCTGGTTCTAATGCCCTCGGCTCATTCCCAATTTTTAGAGAAAGACATTTATGAAGACCCACTTAACAATGCACGCGCTCCATGCTCAACGTGCGGCCGGAAGGCCGTCTCGCTTGCTGGTCGTTGTAGCTTGCGGCTTGTCACTGGGGGCAGCGCTGTTTGCGACGCATGCCCTGTCGGCCACCCCCAACGCCATGGCCAAAACTGGCACCGCCTTCAAAGCCGATGCCGACATGCAGGCCGTGCTGGACGAATTGGCGTTGCTGGGAGGCAAGCCGATTGAAACACTGAGCCCCGACGAGGCGCGCAAGCAGTCAACACCTGCGGATGCAGTGATGTCACTGCTGAAGAAAAAAGGCAAGGACACATCACCTGCCGCGCTCGTACCCGGGGTGACCAGCTTGGACCGCGACATCCAGGGTGCGACGGGCAACATACCGGCGCGCATTTACACGCCTGACGGTGCTGGCCCGTTCCCGGTCGTGGTTTACTTTCATGGCGGCGGGTGGGTGATTGCCGACAAGCAGGTGTATGACGGCGGCGCGCGCGGGCTTGCCAAACAGGCGCGGGCGGTTGTTGTGTCAGTGGACTACCGCCGTTCTCCTGAAGCCAAATTCCCCGCCGCGTGGGACGATGCGTTGGCCTCTTACAAATGGGCTGTCGCTAACGCAGCGTCCATCAAAGGAGACCCCACACGCATGGCACTGGCTGGCGAAAGTGCGGGCGGTAACCTGGCAGTATCAACGGCGATTGCCGTGCGCGACGCTGGCTTGACAGCGCCGACCCACGTGCTTGCGGTGTACCCGGTGGCCCAAACTGGCAACCTGGACACCAAGTCTTACCAAGACAGTAAAACCGCAAAACCGCTCAACAAACCCATGATTGATTGGTTCGTCGACAAGCTGCTGGCCAAACCCGACGACAAGATGGACCCGCGTCTGGACATCGTCAATGCCAAGCTTGCGGGGCTGCCGCCAGTCACCATCATTAATGCGCAGATTGACCCGTTGCGAGAAGACGGTACGCTACTCGAGGCAGCCTTGAAAAAAGCCAACGTTAAGGTGCAGCGCAGGGTCTATTCCGGCGTTACCCATGAGTTTTTTGGCATGGGGGCAGCCGTCAAGAAGGCTGCTGATGCGCAAATGATGGGCGGCAAAGCGCTGCGTGATTCGTTCAAGTCCAAGACTGTGAAGTAAACCTGAAATAGACAGGCGGAGCGAAAAAGGTCGGCTAACAGCGCTCGAAAGTTGCGAAGCTTTTCTGAGGTGGCATTTCAGTGAAGTGGAGGCGGCCTCACGCATGCCAAACACCAAAGCCACCGTAGCGCAAATCAATCCCCAGTTCGACTTCCAAGGCAATCGCGTCTTCATATGTCAGTGGGTTGTACAACTCGTAGAGTTCTGGCAACAAACGCAGCCCAAAATCACGCACATATCGGTTTGACTGGATCCCCGCCTTGTGCTTGTCAAACCGCACATCAGGATCGAGGCCCGTCATGCCGACATACACGCACGGCTTGCCAATCATGTAATTGGGATTTGACTTGATAAAGCGCGGTATCGAAAGTACCTCGCTCGATAACTCGATCACATAGACGTGGTATCGCTTGCGTGCGGCCATTCGGGCTTTGGCGTTTTTCTCAGGCGATCAGGCGATCGCCTTGGGTTTTACCAGCCCCGCCGCCTTCTTCGCATTCACCCGAGCCACTTCCACATCCGCATCAAACGCCAGCGCCACACCCATACGGCGTTTCACAAAACTCTCTGGCTTACCAAACAAACGGATGTCAGAGTTGGGTACTCGCAGTGCGTCGGCCACGCCGTCGAACACGATGCCTTTCGCCTCTACCCCGCCGTAGATGACTGCGCTGGCACCGGGTGTGCGCAGGGCTGTGTTCACGGGCAGCCCCAGGATGGCTCTGGCGTGCAGCTCAAACTGGGTTTGGACTTGGGTACACATGGTGACCATACCAGTGTCGTGCGGGCGAGGGCTGACTTCGCTGAACCAGACGTCGTCGCCCTTTACAAATAACTCAACGCCGAACACACCCTGGCCGCCCAGGTTGTCTGTGACGGCTTTGGCTATCTCTCGGCTACGTTTTAAAGCGGCCTCGCGCATGGGGTGTGGCTGCCAGCTTTCTACATAGTCGCCGCTGACCTGAATGTGGCCGATGGGTTCGCAGAAGTGGGTTTTAACTTCGCCGCTTGCGCCCACAGCGCGCACGGTGAGTTGCGTGATCTCGTAGTCAAAGTCAATGAAGCCTTCAACAATCACGCGGCCGTGGCTGACGCGGCCACCGGCCATAGCGTAATCCCAGGCGGTTTTTACGTCCGCTGGCCCCGCAATTTTGCTTTGGCCTTTGCCGGATGAGCTCATCACGGGTTTGACGATGCAGGGGTAGCCTATTTTTGACGACCCAGGAGCGCCGTCCGACCGGCCGTCGATGGCCGCTTGCAGTTCGGCCAGCGAATCACAAAACACATACGGGCTGGTCGGCAAGCCCAACGTTTCAGCGGCCAGGCGGCGGATTCCTTCGCGGTCCATCGTCAGGCGGGCGGCGCGTGCTGTGGGTATGACTCGCGCAGTTCCAGCGGCTTCGAGTTCTTCGAGCATGGCGGTGGCTATGGCTTCAATTTCTGGCACTACCAAGTGTGGCTTTTCTTTTTCAATCAGCGCCTTGAGCTGCGCGGGGTCGCTCATGGTGATGGTGCGGGCGTGGTGCGCCACTTGCTGGCCGGGCGCGTTGTCGTAGCGATCAACGGCGATGGTTTCAACGCCCAGGCGCTGTAATGCAATCAGCACTTCTTTGCCAAGCTCACCAGAGCCGAGCAGCATGACTTTGGTTGCGTGGGGGGACAGGGGTGTACCGAAGGTGGTCATAGCAATTGCGTAGTTGGTTAAGGCGTACAAAAGGTCCGAAAAGTCAAAACAGTTTACATGCGCTTGTGCACGCAAAAAATTGAGGCAGGGCACAATGACCGAATGAATTTAGCCAACGCAAAGCAGATTTTTTCGATTCAAGGTCTCACCAAAAATTACGGAAACACCACCGTCGTTGACAACTTGTCTTTTGACATCAAACCTGGTGAGTGCCTGGGCGTCATTGGCCCCAACGGTGCAGGAAAAACCACCACTATCCGCATGTGTTTGGGGTTAACCGCACCAGACGCCGGCAGTATTTCTTACTTCTCTGGCAAGGCCAACAACGCCGTATTGCAAATGCCACGCGATGCGCTGGCCATCAAAGAACAGCTAGGCATCGTCAGCCAGTTCGACAGCCTGGACCCTGACTTTTCGTGCGCCGAAAACCTGCTGGTGTTTGGCCGTTACTTTGGGATGAAAGACGCGGTGATCAAGGAGCGCATCCCGAAGTTGCTTGAGTTTGCCGCGCTGACCAGCAAGGCCAACGCCAAGCTGAGCGAGCTTTCGGGTGGCATGAAGCGCCGGCTGAGCCTTGCGCGCGCTTTGGTCAATGACCCGCAGTTGCTGCTGCTTGACGAACCCACCACCGGGCTTGACCCGCAAGCCCGGCACCTGATGTGGGAGCGCCTGCAGCGCCTGGTGCAGCAAGGCAAATCGATTTTGCTGACCACCCACTTCATGGACGAAGCCGAGCGGCTATGCAACCGCCTGCTGGTGCTGGACCACGGCAAAAAAATGACCGAGGGCACGCCGCGCCAGCTGATTGCCGACAACCTGGAGCCCGACGTGGTGGAGGTGTACGGCACTGGGGCGCTGGAGTTAATGAACTCACCGCTGAAAGCACTCGCGTCGCGCGTCGAAGTCAGCGGTGAAACCGTGTTTTTCTACACCCAAAACTCAAAAAGCCTGCTTGATGCGCTGGCCAGCTACCCGCACTTGCGCACGCTGCACCGCCCTGCCAATCTTGAAGATTTGTTTCTTAAACTTACCGGCCGGCAAATCAGGGAAGACGCATGACCACCAACGCATCGGCAACTGCAACAATCGCAATCGCGCCAAAAACTCCACCCAGCCTGTTCAGGCCGCCCAACTTAAGCTGGCGGTGGTTTGCAGTGTTTCGACGTAACTTTCTGGTGTGGCGCAAGCTGGCCATTCCGAGCCTGGTGGGCAACATTGCAGAGCCATTGATCACGCTGGTCGCGTTTGGCTACGGCCTGGGCGTATTGATTGGCCAAGTCCAAACCAACGGCACAGCCGTGCCCTATTTGGTATTTTTGGCTAGCGGGTCCATTTGCAGCAGCGCGATGAACGCAGCGTCTTTTGAAGCGCTTTACTCAGCTTTTTCTCGAATGCACGTGCAGCGCACGTGGGACGGCATCATGAATGCACCCGTGCTGCTGGACGACGTGCTGCTGGCCGAAATGCTGTGGGCTGCTTTCAAGTCGATGTTTACCAGCGTGGTGATTTTGGCCGTGATGCTGGCGATCGGCATCAGCACCAGCCCGATGTTGTTGCTGGCACTGCCGCTGTTGGCACTGGTCGGCATCACGTTTGCGTGCATCGCGCTGATTTTTAATGCGCTGGCCAAGGGCTACGATTTTTTCACGTACTACTTCACGCTGTTTTTAACGCCGACGATGTTTCTGAGTGGCGTGTTTTTCCCGCGTGACCAGCTTCCGGGCGTGCTGCGTGTGGTGTCTGACTGGCTACCTTTAACGGCGGCAGTCGAGTTGATTCGCCCGCTGTTTTTAGGCCAGTGGCCAGCGCATTTCGGGCAGAACTTTGCGTTGCTGGTGGCCTACGCCGTGCTGGGCTTCTGGCTGGCCTTGGGGCTGACGCGCAGGCGCTTTCGCAGCTAAGTGCCATAATTTTGTATTATGTAGGCCTGTAGCCCAATGAATACGGTCGCTAGCAGCTATTTATTTTATAGCATGTACACGCTGGCCTGCGCTGGTGATCTCGCTACAACACAATGCATGCCGATGCAGTTCTTAACGTTTCGAACCATCGCCCATGACACTTCCAGGAGAGCATGAATCAGCAAGTAACTTGTTGGAATTTTTAATTACCAATCAGTATTTATTTGGCCCTGTGTGACTATAGTGCGGCTCGCGAACAGGTTGATCAACAAAGTGATGTTGCCGGCTGACAAGGACATTATTGAAACCGCGATGGCACTCAAGCCCGAATTCAGCATTCTGGTGGAGGCAGTGGTTGCTGCCGACCTGGCCAGCGCTCTTAAAGGTACTGCGACGCTGACCGTTTTGGCACCCACCAACGAAGCCTTTGTTGGCCTGCTGGCTGAGTTGAAAATCACCAAAGCAGCCCTCTTGGCAGACAAAGCGCTGCTGACCAGAGTGTTGACGTACCACGTGATTCCGGGATTGGTACTGAAGGCCGACGTGCCTGTAAACGCCCCAGTCAAAACGTTGCAAGGCGACACGCTGACAGTAGATGCAGCCTTCAAAATCACCGACCAGCGCGGCCGCAAAAGCGACATTGTGATTGCGGATGTGTTGGCCAAAAACGGCGTAATCCACGCGATTGACCATGTGATTTTGCCGAAGCCTTAACTTCAGCAAACTTTGCAGACGGGCACAGGACACAAATTGTCCAGCGCCTTTTTAACTGAGCTCTCAAATAGTTTGGGTGCAAAGCACACGAAGTGTTCTGCCCCCAACTTTTTAAGGATCAAGCGCCAACGCGGCGGCGTCTACCTGCGAATGTCAGACGAAGCTCAGACGCTGGACACACTGAACCTGGATGTCAACTCGCCCAAGCCCAGCTCCGCCAATACCTGCTGCAAGCGGGATTTGGCCGATTCAACTGCGCCGCGATCAATACGCTCTGGCTTGCTGGCCAAAATCAATTCGTTTTTCATTGAGTGCTCCCAGCCGACCAGCTCAGTGACCGTGACCTGGTAACCGTTGGCTTCTAGCTGCAGGCAGCGCAGCACGTTGGTGATCTGGCTGCCAAACTCGCGCGTGTGCAGCGGGTGGCGCCACAGCTCGGCCAGCGGCGTGCGGCTTAAATTCAAGGCTTTGCCTTTCTTCAAAATGCCTGCCACTTCAGCCTGGCAGCACGGCACCAGCACCATGTGCTGCGCGCCTTTGGCCAGGCCAAACGCAATAGCATCATCAGTCGCGGTGTCGCAGGCGTGCAGCGCCGTAACGATGTGAATCGTGGCTGGCAACGCGGTGGATGCGGTCGCCTCCAGCACGCTGGTATTTAAAAATGACATGCGCGCAAAGCCCAACCTCGCAGCCAAAGCTGTCGACTTTTCAGTCAAATCTGCGCGGGTGTCGATGCCGTAAATATGGCCCGAGCTTGCCTGCCCGGCTTTGGCAACATTGAAAAACAAGTCATACAAAATAAAGCCCAGGTACGACTTGCCCGCACCATGGTCAGCCAGCGTGAAAGCGGGACTGGTTTTTAAAACGCTGTTTAAAAGCGGCTCAATGAACTGGTACAGGTGCAAGACTTGCTTGAGCTTGCGGCGGGTGTCCTGGTTGAGTTTTCCTTCGCGCGTCAAGATATGCAGCTCTTTGAGCAGCTCTATCGACTGGCCGGCGCGCAACTCCTCAATGGCTTGTGGCGGGTTTTTACTTTGTCTTTGCATGCACGGTCAGTTTAGCGGCAGGCGCAGAACATCGTTACAACCCTGACTTTAAATTACATTGCACGCAATTCAATTGCACAGTACAATCAATGCATGCCGAACAAACCCAACGCCATGCTGCAACTGCACAACCAGCTGTGCTTTGCGCTGTATTCCACTTCGCTCGCCATGACCAAGGTCTACAAGCCGCTGCTCGCAGAGCTGGGGCTGACCTACCCGCAATACCTGGCCATGCTGGTGCTGTGGGAGCGTGATGGCCTGATGGTGTCTGAGCTCGGCGAGAAGCTATACCTGGATTCCGGCACGCTCACTCCGCTGCTCAAACGGCTGGAAACGTCTGGCTACATCAGCCGCATCCGTGCAGTAGACGACGAGCGGCGCGTTCACATCACACTGACTTCTTTGGGGCGCAAACTCAAAGCACGCGCTGCAAAGATACCCCGCTGCATTGTGAGCGCCAGCCAGTGCACCATACCTGAGCTGATGGCGCTAACGGGCCAGGTGCAAGCCTTGCGGCAACGCCTGGCTGCGCAAGCGCCCTAATCTTTCAACCCTTCAACCTTTCAACTCTTAAACCCTTCAACATCTTTTTAACCCGCCCCAATCCCGGGGCATTTTTCACCAAAGGAATCACCATGACCACCCAACTCGAAAAAGTTCTTTACACCGCCAAAGCCCACACCACGGGCGGCCGCGATGGCCATTCAAAAACCGACGACGGCCGCCTGGAGGTCAATTTAAGCTCGCCCGGCACAGCAGGCACGGGTACCAACCCAGAGCAGCTTTTTGCCGCTGGCTACTCAGCCTGCTTTATTGGTGCGATGAAAGCCGTTGCCGGTATGCAAAAAGTCACGTTGCCAGACGGCCTGGCGATTGATGCCAGCGTTGACCTGGGCAAAATTCCTGCAGGTTACGGCATTGCCGCCCGCCTGGACATCACCCTGCCCGGCATGGACCGCACTGCGGCACAAGCACTGATCGACGCTGCGCACCAGGTTTGCCCGTATTCAAATGCCACGCGCGGCAACATTGACGTGACCATCACCCTGAAATAAGTTTTTCAGCCCAGGGGTGCCAGAGATGTGTTGCACCCCTTGATGTCACCAAAGAGGCGCGCCTGTATTGAACAGTCGCGCCTCTTGGTTTATGGTGCAACCCATGACCAACTCCATCGCCACCACCAGCTTTCAGGTTTTAAAAACAGACCTGCACCAAACCCGATTTGCAAACTCCGGGCTCGCTCCGCTCAAAGACGGCGAAGTGCGTCTGGCAGTTCAGCGCTTTGCCTTCACGGCCAACAACATCACCTACGCCACATTTGGTGATGCGATGAATTACTGGAAGTTCTTCCCCACCAGCGACGCTGCTTGGGGCAGCATTCCGGTGTGGGGCTTTGCAGATGTGACCGAGTCACACTGCGAGGGCGTAGCTATTGGCGAGCATTTATACGGCTACTTCCCGATGGCCAGCCACGTCACAGTGCTGCCTGCCCGCGTCACAGACCATGGTTTTTACGACGCAGCGCCGCACCGCGCAGAATTGCACCCGGTGTACAACCAGTATGTTTTTAGCCGCACGGACCCGCTGTATACCGCCGGTACTGAAGACATCCAGGCGCTGCTGCGGCCGCTGTTTGTCACCTCGTTTTTGATTGATGATTTCCTGGCCGACAACGGCTTTTTCGGCGCCGCTGAATCTGGCGCACCTGGCGTGATGTTGCTGTCCAGCGCCTCGAGCAAAACCGCTTACGGCACGGCGTTTCAATTGGCGCAGCGGCGGGGTATTGAAGTCGTCGGGTTAACGTCGAAAGGCAACGTAGCCTTCTGCGAAAGCCTGGGGTGCTACCACCGCGTCATCACGTACGACCAGCTTGACCAGATCGCCGTTGACGCGCCCTGCATTTATATTGACTTTGCAGGCAATGCCACGTTGCGCCACAGCATTCACAGCCGGTTTGCAAACCTCAAATACAGCTGCTCGATAGGCGGCACGCACGTTGACCAATTGAGCGTAAAAGGCGCCGGCAAAGACGTGCCCGGCGTGCGCGCCACGCTGTTTTTTGCACCCGCACAAATCAAAAAGCGCGGCGCAGATTGGGGCCCAGAAGGTTTGCGCTCCAAAGTACTTGCGGCGTGGCAAGCCTTCGCCGGCCGCGCGACCCAGCCAGACGCGCCGTGGCTGCAGGTGGCTGCGCACCAAGGCCAGGCTGGTTTTGACGCCGTTTATCAAGAAGTGCTCAAGGGCGGCAGCGACCCGAGGGTCGGTCACATTCTGGCGTTTTAGAAGCGGGTATTGATGCTTTTCAGGCATGTTTTAGGCCTGTAGCGCCCTGATGACGGGCGTAAGCAGCTCCTTAATTAATAGCAAGTCACTCAGCGTCTCGGTCAACGCGACAATCAGTGCATGACTTCAGCAAATGCACCACAACCGCCCGTCCATGCCTACGAGACCCTGACGCCTGACGTGGTGCTGGATGCGCTGGCCAGCGTGGGCTTGGCTGGCGATGGCCGATTGCTGGCACTGTCGAGCTATGAAAACCGGGTCTACCAAATCCATTTAGAGGCCAGCGTAGGCAAGGCAGGCGCAGCGGGCGATGTGGTGGTGGCCAAGTTTTACCGGCCTGACCGCTGGACAGATGCGCAAATCATTGAAGAGCACGACTTTGCTGCCGAGCTGATGGCGGCCGAAGTCCCCGTAGTCGGCGCTCTTCAGCTGCACAGCAACACCCTGCACCACTTCAAGGGTTTCGCCTTCAGCGTATCGCCCAGCCGCGGCGGGCGGCGGCCAGAGCTTGAGGACTTTGACGTGCTGGCGTGGATTGGCCGTTTTCTGGCGCGCATCCACACCGTCGGCAGCGCCAAACCTTTTACGCACCGCCCAGACTTGAGCCTGCAAACCTTCGGCTATGCGTCGCGTGAGGTGCTGCTGGCAGGCAAATACCTGCCACTAGACATGGAGTCCCGCTGGCTGAAAGCGTTCGACGTTGCCATGCAAACCGCCACCGCCGTGTTTGAAGGCGTGGGCGACATCAAAAACATTCGCCTGCACGGGGACTGCCACCCCGGCAACATTTTATGGACGCCTGAGGGCCTGCCGGGCGCTGGCCCGCACTTCGTAGACCTGGACGATGCCAGAGGCGGCCCAGCGGTACAAGATCTGTGGATGCTGCTGGCGGGCGACCGCCCTCAGTGCCTGCAACAGCTGGGCGCGTTGGTCGATGGCTACGAGGAGTTTCGCGCGTTTGACCGGCGAGAGCTGGCATTGATCGAGCCGCTGCGCACATTGCGCTTGATTCACTACAGCTCCTGGCTGGCCCAGCGCTGGCATGACCCGATTTTCCCGATTAACTTTCCGTGGTTTGGCTCGAGTGATTACTGGAAGGGCCAGGTCGACATGCTGGAAGAGCAAACCGAGGCGATGCAGGCGCAGCCGCTGGTGGCCTGATTGAGCTGCAGCATGCTACGTAAATAATAGCTGCTTACGCCCGTATTTATTGGGCTACAGGGCTATTTTACTTCACAAACTGGTTCAACTGAATGATTGGCAGCAGCACTGCCAGCACGATCAGCATCACGACAAGACCCATCGCCACAATCAGCAGTGGCTCCAGGATGGTAGCCAGGGCCATGGCGCGGCGTTGCACTTCATTTGACAGCTGCACTGCGGCGCGCTGCAGCATAACGGGCAGCTGGCCAGTTTGTTCGCCCAGCCGTGCAAACATGCTGACCAGCCCCGGAAAGCGCTTTTTTTGCCCCAAAGCAGATGCCAGTGGCGCACCTTCACGCACCAGCACCAGCGCGTCAAGTGCGTCAGCACGCATGGCGCGGTTCGACAGCGTTTCGGCTGCGGCCTGCACGGCTTTGAGTATCGGCACGCCGGAGCTCGACAGCATCGCCAGCGTGCCAACAAAACGCGCCGCATTGTAGTCGCGCGCCAGGCGCCCGACCAGTGGAATACCCAAGGCCCACGCATCAAACTTCTCCCGAAAAGAGTCTTTTCGCAAAGCAATACGGGCGCCAATAGATCCCAAAACAATAGCTATCAGCACCAGCAGGCCGTAGCTGCGCACCACTGCGCTGATGGCCAGCATGGCCACCGTTAAAAACGGCAGTGCGCGTTTGGTACCTGCAAACACACTGGCCACTTGCGGCACCACGTAGCCAACTAAAAACATAACGATAACGATGGCCACCAGCGTGACGATGGCCGGGTACAGCGTGGCTGCAATCAGTTTGGACTTGAGCGCCAGTCGTTCTTCGAGGTCGTCGGCCAGCCGCTCGAGCACGCCAGCGAGGTTTCCGCTTTGCTCGCCCGCGCCAATCACGGCCTGGTAAATGCTGCTGAACTCGCGCGGGTGCTGCGACAGTGCCCGCGCAAATCCGCTGCCCGCATTGACTTCGGCGCGCAGTGCGGCGACCAGGTTGCGCTGCTTTTCGTCCTCAGCCTCATCGGCCAGTGCGGTCAGCGCACGCTCCAGCGGCAGGCCGGCCGAAGCCAGGCCGGCGAGCTGTCGCGTCCAGATGGCCAGTCGCGTCGCATTGAACACACGGCCACCGAACAAGTCTGTTTGCAGCAATGATTTTTTGACGCCCAAGCTTTCGGCACCGCTCAGCGCAATAACCGCCAGCGGCACCAGCGCCTGCAAACGCAGCGCGGCGCGGGCTGATTTTGCGGTGTCAGCCTCCAGCACGCCCTTGCGGACTTTGCCGTCGGGCTGCATGGCTTCAAATTGATAGGCAGGCATGGGCTACTGGCAAAAACGACAAAAACAAAAGTCAGTCACGCGTTACCCGCAGCAGCTCTTCACGCGAGGTGACACCGCTGGCCACCAAGCGCTCGCCGTCTTCACGCATGAGTGTCATGCCAGAGCCAAGCGCCGCATTGCGGATGTCGGCTTCAGCGGCGCGGCCATGAATTTGCGCACGTATGGCGTCGTCCGCCACCATCAGTTCAAACACGCCCGTGCGCCCCTGGTAACCGGTTTGCCCGCATTCAGCGCAGCCCGTGCCGCCGCAGGCGCTGCACAGCTTGCGTACCAGCCGCTGCGCCAGCACGCCAAGCAGCGATGAGCTGAGCAAGAATGGCTCAACGCCCATGTCCGTCAACCTGGTGACTGCGCTGGCAGCATCGTTGGTGTGCAGCGTGGCCAGCACCAGATGCCCGGTGAGCGATGCCTGAATGGCGATTTGCGCGGTTTCAAAATCTCGAATTTCGCCAATCATGATGGCGTCCGGGTCTTGCCGCAATATGGCGCGCAACGCTTTGGCAAATGTCAAATCAATTTTAGGATTCACCTGCGTTTGGCCGATGCCCGCCAGCTCGTACTCAATCGGGTCTTCGACCGTCATGATGTTGCCGGCGGAGGCATCCAGACGCTGCAACGCTGCATACAGCGTGGTGGTTTTGCCGGACCCAGTGGGGCCAGTGACCAAAATAATGCCGTGCGGCTGCGCGATGAGCTGCGCCAGGCGGGCCAGCACGTCGCCCTGCATGCCCACTGATTCAAGGCTTAAATTGGTGCCGCTTTTGTCCAGCAGGCGCAGCACCGCGCGCTCGCCATGTGCGCTGGGCAGTGTGCTCACCCGCACATCGACTGCGCGGGTGCCAATGCGCAAGCTGATGCGGCCGTCTTGCGGCAGGCGCTTTTCCGAAATGTCCAGATCGGCCATGATTTTGAGCCGCGATATCAGCGCGGCGTGCAGCGCCCGGTTCGGCTGCACCACTTCGCGCAGCGTGCCGTCGACCCGAAACCGCACGCTTGAATGGCGCTCGTAAGGCTCGATGTGAATATCGCTCGCGCCGTCCCGCGCGGCCTGCGTGAGCAGTGCGTTTAGCATGCGAATAATGGGCGCGTCGTCAGATGTGTCGAGCAGGTCAGCAATAGCCGGCAGCTCTTGCATGATGCGGGACAGGTCGGCATCAGACTCAACTTCGCTGACCACTGCGGCTGCACTGGATTCACCCTCAGCATAGGCGGCGCTGATGCGCTGGGCCAATACGCTTGTTTCAAGGCTTCGCAATTGGAGCGGCGTTCCGCTGGCGGCGTATTTGCGCATCACTTCGCCCAGCGCATTGCCGTTGGGGTTGGCGCTGTGCCACAACGTACGCGATGTGCCGTCGTCTTCAATCAGCAGCGCATTGCCTCTGGCAAAAGCGTAGGGAAGCGGGTAACGCATGGTGTTTATCTGGCTGGTGGCGCTGGCTGCACGGGGAACGTTTGCGCAGGCTGCAACGGAGCCGGCACAATCGATTCGCGCTTTGAGTCCGGCAACGCTGGCAGTATCGGGCCCTGATTGATTGGCACGGTGAGGCTGCGGATGGGCTGGCCCAATTGCTGCGCGCCGCGCATGAAGTCGTAGCGGTCTTGCGACAGCGTTTCGGTCGACGACGCATCGCGCACCACCACCGGCCGCAAAAACACCATCAGGTTGGTTTTTTTACGCGAACGTGACTCGCCTTTGAACAGATTGCCAAATACTGGAATGTCGCCCAACAGTGGCAATTTTTCCTGCCCACCCGAATACTCGTCGGTCAGCAAACCGCCGAGCACAATAATGGCGCCGTCTTCCACCACTACGTTGGTTTCAATCGTGCGCTTGTTGGTGGTGGGCCCCTGGGGTGAAGTGATAGTCGCAGGATCAATGCTGCTGGATTCCTGATACACCTGCAGCTTGACACTGCCGTCTTCGCTGAT
The DNA here is from genome assembly GCA_031386895.1 of Polaromonas sp. Lineage (GTDB taxonomy): Bacteria > Pseudomonadota > Gammaproteobacteria > Burkholderiales > Burkholderiaceae_C > Polaromonas. The sequence goes on along the minus strand of JANNCT010000085.1, from coordinate 53,509 downwards.
TTGCGGCTTGACGCGCAACGTCAGGCCCACGTCTTTGCGCTCGATGGTTTGAAACGGATTGACCGAGCCCGAATTGGAGTTGTTGCTGGTGAACTGCCCTGTGACAAACGGCACATTGCGGCCCACCACGATGCGCGCTTCTTCGTTGTCAAGCGTCAGCAGGTTAGGCGTTGACAGCACATTGCCGTCACCACTGCTTTCCAGAAAGCGCGCCAGAAAACCCAGCACATAGATACCGTTGCTCTGGCGCGAGGCAATGCCAAAGTTGCCACCGGTGGACGGCGCCGCCAGGCCCTTGGCAGCGTTTGTGGCCAGCTCGATGATGTTGACACCGCCGACTTTGAAGTTCGTGCCCAGCAGGCCAATGGCGCCATCGCCCTTCTTGCCCAGTGAGCCTTGAAACTGAATGCCGAACTCGGCAGCCCTCTCCACATTGACCTCAGCAATCAAGGCTTCAACAAAAACCTGCGCCCGACGCGAGTCGAGCTTGTCAATAACTGAGCGCAGTTGCCGGAACTGCGGCTCCGGCGCCGTGATGATGAGCGAATTGGTTGCCGGGTCGGCTTGAATCTGCCCGCCGGTTGAAGGCTGCGCACTGGCCAGTGCGGCGGTTGCTCCGGCACTTACGCCGCCAATTGCCGCCCCGCCCGTTGCGGGTGCTGCAGGGGCTGCGCTCCCGCCAGTCGCGCCGCCGAGGTTGTTTGCGGACAGCGCTGCGCGCAAAGTGGTGGCCAGCTTGGTGGCGTCCGCATTTTTCAGGTAGACCACGTAAATGTTTCCGCTCACCGAGTCTTTACTGGCGCCCTGCGCATTGAACGAGCCCTGGTCGAGCTTTTCAACGAGTGTTCTGACCAGTGCCAGCCGCGCCGGATTGGCGGCACGCAAAATCAGCGAATTGCTGCGCGGCTCGGCCAGCAAAATGGTGCGAAAAGCGGTGTCTGCCTGCCCGGCTGCTGCGCCGCCTGCCACGCCAGAGTCAATCAAACGCGACACAAGCGGCGCCAGGTCGGTGGCAATCGAATGCTGCAAACGAATGATCTCGACGCCCGTGGCGTTGGGCATGTCGAGCGAGGCAATGATGGTGCCAATGCGCTGCAGATTGTCGGCGTAGTCGGTAATGATGAGCGAGTTGTTGCCGGGGTTGACGTTGATGGTGTTGTTGGGGCTGATCAAGGGGCGCAGCACCGGCACCAGATTGTTGGCGGTCTCGTGGTTAAGCTTGAAAATTTGCGTTTGTATCTGCCCGCCACTGTTTTTGACAGGGCCCACTGATACCGCGCCACTTTGCAGCTTGGCATCCGCCTCTGGAACGACCAGGTACAAGCCAGACGACTCGACCAGCGCAAAGCCCTGCGTGCGCAATTGAATCGAAAACAGCCTGAGCGCTTGCGCAGGCGAAACCGCTGAGGTCGTGCTGAGGGACATGACGCCCTTGACGCGCGGGTCCACCACCACGTTGCGCCCGGTAATGACCGCCATGGTGCGGGCTACGGCGTCGATTTCTGCCGCCTGAAAATTCAGGCTGACCGGGCCACCTGCGCGGGACTGGGTGGCATTCAGCGCGCCAGCAGGCGATGTCGCCTTGGCAGCACCGGGAGCAGTAATTCCCGCAGGCACCGATACAGCGGCCGGCACAGGCGCCTGTGCCGGTATCGCCACAGGCGCTGGCACTTGGGGCGGCGCCGGCGGCGTGACGGTGACTGTTTGTGCATGTAATTGGCCGCTAGCGCAATAAATATGGGCGCAAGCAGCTACTAATATAGTAGCAAAACGCTTGTGCTTCGCTGCAGCTTTGGCTGGGGTTGGCTTGGCCCGGTCTGCCCAAGGTGAATTTAGCGATGTTTGTGCCATAGGTTTTAGCCCAGAGTGATGATGGATTGAACGCCCTGACGGCGGCCAATGATGTTTAACAAATTCGTGAACGCACCGACCAGTTCGGGCTCAACGCTGGCGGTGCCTGAAAACCGCAACCGCGAACCCACCCAGCTGCCATCGCCGCTGAGCTTGAGCGTACCTGACAAAGTGCTCAGCGCCAGCGTTGGCGCTTCCCCCCCATTCAATTGCAGCTGGTAGCTGCCCATGGGGCGAACCGTGGACAAACGCGATGACACGTCCAGCGCCCGCAGTTGTGCGCTGCCAGCCAGCAAGACACGCCCGTCAAACCTTTTCACCGTCAAAGCCTGTGTGGTGACCTGCAGGCTGCCTTCAGCCTGCACCGTGTTCCACGGCGTGCCCAGCCCGATCAACATCGCGGCCGGCCAATTGGAAGTGGCATTGCTTAACTCCACATTTTGAGAGCCCCAGCCCAGGCGAAAACGCGCCTGAAGCGGCTCTGGCGTGCAGCAAGGGGCGTTGAGTTGCAGCTTTAATCCGGCCCATGCGGGCCGCAGTGTCCAGCTTAAGCGGCTGGGCAGCGATGCGCTGTCCCGGCTGCCACTGCCGCCAGTCAACAAGAGCCGGGCTGAACCGTTCCACACCGAGCCGCGCTCTTCAACCAGCTGCAGGCGCCCTTGCGTTGCAGCCGCCAGGCCAGCGCCTAACAACGATGCAGGCGCAAAAAGCAGCAGAGCCAAAGCCAGGCCCAGCATGCCGCCTGAAAACGCGTATCCCCACGGTACGGGCGCAATGCGGTAGCGGCTGGAGCGGGCTTGAAAGGACATTCAGTCTTTTAGGGCTGCGCGGGCAGTGAAAGCACCAGCGTGCCGTCCCATGCGCTGGGGTTGCTGGTATTGACGCGAAGGCGGGCCTGGCTGGGCACAGCTTTGGCGGTGGTTCTGGCTTGGCCCAGCCACTGTGCCAGTGCATCGGCTGGCGCATTTTTTAAAGTCAAAGTCGCTTGGGAGCCCGCCACCGACAGTTGTGCCGCAGCGCCCAGTCGCTGTTTGACGGAAGCCTCCAGCGCCCGGGCAGCATCTGGCAAATTCATTTTGGCCTGGCCTTGCAGCGCTTTGGCCTGCGCCTGCAGCGCTTGCATTTGCTGCAGTTGCGCGTCCAGCGCAGAACGCTGGGCATTGGCATTTTTAAGCACGTCCAAAGCAGGCGCCAAAGCAACCCACCACAGCAGCGCCAAAACCACTACCGCCGCTGCAGCGCCAATCAGGGTTTGTTCACGCGGAGCAAGCGCTTGCCAGCGCTGGGCCAAACGCTTGATGGCGACTTGATAACTGTTCGATGAAATTGCCATTTATCGGACTGCCTGTGGGTCGAGCTTGACGACGTACGCATCGCCCTCAAGCTGGGCCGTGTAGCCCTTGGACTTGAGCTGGTTTGAGATTGCCCCGACTTCCTGCGGATTGCTCTCAGTGCCACTTTCCAGGCCTCTGACGCGCAACTCGCCAGCGGAAAAGTCAATGCTGGTCAAGCTGCGCCCGGGCGGAGTTGCGTTGCCCAACGCCGCCAGCATCGCCTCCAGATCACTGCTTGAGACAGCGCCGCTGGCTTGGCGCAGACTGGTGACTTCACGCTGCATTTGCAGTGGCGCGTCGACCACCACCTTGACGCCCGGGAAGGTTTGCGTCAGCGTGTTTTGTACGGCAGCGCGGGTCACGGCCAGGCTGGCGTTTTGTTGCCACGCCCAGGCGTTCAGACCTGCCAGATTTGCCAGCACCAACCCTGCAGCGCCCCAGCGAACGGGCCGCCACTGGGGCGCCTGCAGCACGTCGCTCAACCAGCCAGTCAGTTTTTTTACGGTGCGCGACCGGGTGCTGTGGGCAAGATCAAACTGCGCAATATCCCAGGCTGAGCTGGCCGCGTCGATCCAGCGCTGGGGTCGGGTCACTAAATTGACTTTTGCCTGAAGCATTTTTTCGGTGAGCTCAGCCAATGCCGGTTCAGCAAAAGCGGCCCATGCATCCTTGCCAGCCGGCTTGGGAACGACCGACAGCGCGGCAGCGGAAAAGGGCAAACGCAGCAAGCCGCCGACAGCTGCGCCGGTGATGACCCAGAACGCGGAATCAACATCGCCAACCGCGTGCAGCTGCAAAGACTCCATATCGGGTGCGAACTCAGGCACTATGCGGGCGACGGGTCGCTGCGCGGATTCAAGTGCCTGCAAGTGGCCCTGCAGCCATGCCTTGTCGCAAGCAGCAACCCAGGTCTGGCCTTTTGGAGCGGTGCGGGTTTGAGGGGCCAGGGCAAAGTGCAGGCTCTCAAGATCATCGAGCAGGCGATCTTCCAGCAAACCGCCAAGCACCACGCGCAGGCGGGGCGACGTTACACTCAGCCCTTTTGGCAGATCAACCGCATGCCAGGACAACACCGCTGCGGGAATGACCACCGCCAGCTCACGCCCTCGCTTCGGCGCAGGCAAAAAAGCTGCCAATGCACTGGCCGGCTTGTTTTTACTTGCCCGCTGAGTCGGCTGCGCACCTCCATTGGAGCGAACATAGGGATACCTGACCAACAGGCCCGCATCCACCGATGGCAAACAAACAACTAGAGTATTCACGCCTTAATTCTTTATCCTTGATTTTTCGGCCATTGTAGGGGGGCGACTTGACGGGACAGCGAATACCCGTCCAGCCCGGTCAGGTCTTGCTTTAGGCGACAGCAAAAGGCCTCACGGTTTGGGTGACACGCTTAACGCGGACGCTCCGACCTTGCCGGTTTCACTCAGCGCGCCGCGAGCACGCCACAACGTACGGGCGTTGCGACCGTCGCGCTGCACCAGCGAACGTTCAAATACAGAAAGCTGGTCAAGCCGCAGCTGACCGCGCACCTCAAAAAAGCGGGTTGCTACGCCGTGCTGGCCCTCGGTAAAACTCACCGTTGCATTTCCCAAACTTTGGCTTGCTTCTGCCAGGCTGCTGAAATGCTTGCGTGCGCGCGCCGCCACCAGCTTTTCAGCACCCGCCAAATCAAGGCCCGGCGTGCTGGCAGCAATGACCAGAGCACTGGCGGTGTTCAGGTTGACGGGGGTGCGGGCGGGCAACACACTGATGTAGGGCTCAAGTGCTGCGAGCGTATCCGCATCCAGGCCCAGCCAGGCAAGCTGGTCGGAGCGCTGAGGCAACAGAAAATCGGATGCGTCTGCCGCACTGGGCGGTGGCGGCGGCGCTGAGGCGCTGCCAGATGGGTTGGGCGGCTGGTACGCTCTTTTAGCTGCTGCCAGATAATTTTCAGACAGCGTGGCAAGCGCTTGCGGCGGCAAATCAAGCAGCTCAAAAAGCCGCTGGAAACTGGCCATGCCCACTTCTGACTTGACAGCGCCATCCACCAGGTTGGCAACGTTCAGCCGACTCTGCATGTCAGTGATCGTGCCCGATAAAAAAGCATCGCGGTCAGCGTCAGTAGCCACACCATCTACCGCCAGAAAGCTGGACAGGCGCGCCTCTTCCAGCGGCACCGCCCACGGTTCGGCAAGGTGATCGGCACCGCCAGTGCGGCCGTCTTCGCGCAAAATCAGGCGCGCCCAGTCGAGCGCGCCAGTCAGGATCAACGCCGATTGCAAACGCCCGCGCTCGGCGGTCTCAATTTCAAGGCTGCGAAATTGCTGCCACAGCGCCGCCGATGCAAAGGTGGCCACCAGCGTGACTGTCAGCATGGCCGAAAGCAGCGCCGCACCGCTCTGCAACCTGAAGAACCTGCGCACCACAGGACTGGTTTTGAAATGGTTCATGGCTTGTCACTTCCGAGCGTCGGGCGCACCCAATCGAGCGTCAGCTTGCCGGTAAAGCCCTTGCCTGGTGGCAAAGTCAAAACAATCCTGATCCCGTCTGGCACAGCGACCTGAGCAGCAGGGGCCGGCTGGCTTTGTCCAGCTGCAACGCCGTCGCTGGAAAGCGGATTGCTCCAGGCATTGTTGCGAAAGTAAAAAATCTGCCAGTCCGTCAGTGGCAATAAAAACGTCTCGCGTTTTTTGGCTTCAGCACCAGCGTTTTGTGCCCACAACGCGGCTTGATCCCACGACTGGCGCCAGTCGCCAAAGAGACGGCTTGCCGGGGACTGCCAGCGCAGCCATTGGCCGCCATCGTCAAAGCGGCGCTTCCAGGCAACCACCTGCACGCCGTCGCCTGGCACTGAGGCCAGCCGGGTCATGCGCAGCACCCGTCCGTCCCAGTCAAGGCTGTTTATGCCCGGCGTCTGCGTGATGGCATCCAGATCAAATTTGAACTGCGCGATGCTTGCCTGCAACGTCAGCGCATCATCAGAGCGTGCGCTGACCTGCCCCTGCGCCCGGGACATACCGTCTATGGAGCGCCAGCTCAGCAGGGCGAGCACCGCCATCACGGAAAGCGCCACCAGCAGCTCAATCAAGGTAAAGCCGCGATGGCTTGACTCAGGCTTGCACCTCGAACGCGCCAACGTTCGCATATCAGTACTGCGTCACAACCGTTGACAGCTGCAAAATGGGCACGTCTGCGTCGTTGACCTTCGCATCCACCCGCCTGAACAAGGGGTTGGGCGTAGGCCGCACAGATACCAGCACCTGCAATACGCGGCCAGTCTGCTCGCAGACCATGGTGCTGTCGCCCACGCTGGGCAGCTGGCGCGACAACCTTATTTTGACCAGCTCATTTTCTGCGCACAGCTGCGCAAGAAGCACATCCGACTGGCGCGTTGCGTTGTTGGTCAACGCCTGCATGGCCTGCGTGCCTGCGGCCAACGCCACGGCCACAATGCTGAGCGCCACCAAAACCTCAATCAGGGTGAAGCCTGCGCTTTTTACGCTTTTTAAAACCCGGATAGCCATCAGGGCGGCCCGTTGGGTTGCAGCGAGAAGGGCCGCAGACCGTCAGTGGCGATGCGAACCGTTGCCGCCTGCGGACTGGCGCTTTGGCTGGCGTCGATTAACCGAACTTCTTGCGCGCCAATCATAGGATCCGGCCCGAGTTGCAGGCTTGCTGTGCCTTGCGTGCGGGTGGATTCAGACAGCCACTGGTTTGGCAAAGTGGCAGGACCCAATCCCTCAAACACGAACCCCTTAGCGGTGGTCTTCCAGCGGACAGCGACGCCGGTCGCCCGGGACTGTGCTCTGCCCGACTCCAGCAGCACGGCCAGCCGTTGGGCGTCGCGGTCCAGAGCGGTTTGGTTGCCGTCACGCAGTGCAAGAGCAACGCCAGCCGAAACCGCCGCAACAATGCTGACCACCACCAAAAGCTCCAGAAGCGTAAAACCAGGCGATCTGGCGCGAAGCGACATCTTGGTCATGCGCGGCGATCTGCTTACTGCTAACGGCCTACTGCCAGGTTCCTACATCGGCATTTTTTCCTTCGCCACCTGCAACGCCGTCAGCGCCAAAAGACATCACGTCGAATTCGCCTTTGATACCGGGCAAAAGGTACTGATAAGGCCGATTCCAGGGATCATTCGGCAGCTTTTCCAGGTACGGCTTCCAGTTGGCGGGAATCGGGCCGTTGGTCGGCTTGGTCAGTAAAGCCGCCAGGCCTTGCTCAGGCGTGGGCAAGCGCTGGTTGTCAAGCTTGTAGAGCTTGAGCGCTTGCATAAGGTTGTTAGCGTCGGTCCGCGCGGCCATGGTGCGGGCGTCGTCCGCCCGGTCAAGCACGTTGGGCACGATCAATGCGGCAAGCACGCCAATGATGACAAGCACCACCATCAGCTCAATCAAGGTAAAACCGCGCTGCAATGATCTGCGGACAAAAAACGTGGAAGATTTCATGGGCATTCTGGATGAATTTTGATGGCTTCCATCATAATCCGGTAATGGTTGATTCAGCTCCTCATCGCCTCGTATTACACACCGCCACTTTTTGCGTTTGGCTGCTTGTGGCCGCCAGCGCAACCTATTGGATTTTGCAAATCAATGCACAACGGTCGTCGAACAACATTCCTGCGGCAGCTGTATTTAAAGCCGACGCTATCGACACGACCAGCGTTGCCCGGCTTCTTGGAGCAACGCCGTCGCAAGCAGCTGCGCCCGTTAGCATCAGCGGTCGATTTGCGCTGAAGGGTGTGGTGTCTGGCGCTTTGGGGAAAGAAGCGGCCCTGATTGCTATTGACAACAAGCCAGCGCTCACTTTCAAGGTGGGCAGCGCAGTCGAGGAAGGGCTGATTTTGCAATCAGCAACTTCCCGCCAGGTGATCTTGGCTGCCACCCGGGACGGCCCGGCTTTGATGACGCTGGACATGCCCCTGCTCGACAAATAAAACCCGCCAACCGGCGGGCTTTACCCTTCATCAAACTACAACCCTCAGGCCTTTTCCAGGAGCGCGTTGACACGCTTGACATAAGCCGCCGGGTCAGACGGCAAGCCGCCTTCGGCCAGCAAGGCCTGGTCAAAAATGATGTTGGCTAGGTCGTCAAAGTTTGCAGAGTCCACCAGTTTCTTCACCAGCGGGTGTTCGGCATTGACTTCCAGAATTGGCTTGACTTCAGGCACGGCCTGGCCAGCCTGCTTGAGCATGCGGGCGAGTTGGGTAGACATGTCGCCGTCCTGGACTACCAGGCAGGCTGGTGAATCAACGAGGCGGCTCGTGGCGCGCACGTCGCTGGCTTTGTCTTTCAACGCCTCTTTCAATTTATCAAGCGTCGGCTTGAATTCAGTTTGCGCAAGTTCAGCGGCCTTCTTTTCGTCGTCGTCTTGCAGCTTGCCCAAATCCACCGCGCCCTTGGCCACGGACTGCAGCGGCGTGCCGTCGAATTCGTGCAGGTAGTTCAGCGCCCACTCATCAACGCGGTCGGCCATTAGCAGCACTTCGATTCCTTTTTTGCGGAAAATTTCCAGTTGCGGGCTGCTTTTGGCAGCGGCCAGCGTATCAGCGGTAATGTAGTAAATCGCGTCCTGGCCGTCCTTCATGCGGGTTTTGTAGTCGGCAAAACTGACAGTGGCGGTGTCGGTGGTGCTGGACGCAAAACGCAGCAGCTTGGCAATGCGGTCGCGGTTGGCAAAGTCTTCGCCTAAACCTTCTTTGAGCACCGCACCAAACTCGGCGTAGAAAGTGTCGAACTTGCCGACCTGCGCTTTGTCTTCGTCGCTCACGACATCAGTGATTTCGTCGGCCACGCCATCGCTTGATGCGGCGGGCAGCGCGTTGTATTTGGCCAAGTCTTCAATCATGCCGAGCACACGCTTGGTGCAACCTTCACGAATCGCTTTCACAGCGCGGCTTTCTTGCAACAGCTCGCGCGATACGTTCAATGGCAAATCGCTGGAGTCCACCACGCCTTTGACGAAACGCAGGTACGTTGGCATCAACGCTTGGGCATCGTCCATGATGAAAACGCGCTTGACGTACAGCTTGACGCCGGCTGCCTTGTCGCGGTTGAACATGTCCATCGGCGCCTTGCTGGGGATGAACAGCAATTGCGTGTATTCGGTTGCGCCCTCAACCCGGTTATGGGTGGTAGCGAGCGGTGGATTCTGGTCGTAGCTGATCTGCTTGTAAAACTCTTCGTACTGCTCGGTTGTGATGTCTTTTTTGGCGCGCGTCCACAACGCTGCGGCCTGGTTAACGGTTTCCCACTCGCCGGTTTTGGCCATACCGCCTGGCTGGCGACCGCCTTCAGGATCGGTGTTGGAGATCAAGTCGCCGTCTTTCCATTCTTCTTTTTCCATCAGGATGGGCAGCGAGATGTGGTCAGAGTATTTGTTGATCACGCCTTTGAGCTTGTAGGCGTTCAAGTACTCTTGCGCGTCGTCTTTCAGGTGGAGGGTAATGGTTGTGCCGCGCTCCGCCCGTTCGATTTGTGCGACGTCAAATTCTCCGGTTCCCTCGCTGGCCCAGCGCACGCCCTCACCGACTGGCAGGCCAGCCCGGCGGCTTTCAACCCTGATGCGGTCGGCAACGATAAAGCCCGAATAAAAACCCACGCCAAACTGGCCGATAAGTTGTGCATCATTTTTCTGGTCGCCTGACAGACTGGCAACAAAGTCGCGCGTGCCACTTTTTGCAATCGTGCCCAGGTTTTCAATCGCCTCTTGCTGCGACAGGCCGATGCCGTTGTCGGTAATGCTCAAGGTTTTGGCGTCTTTGTCAAAGCTGATGCGAACCTTCAGGTCCGGGTCAGACTCCAGCAGTGATGCATGGTTAAGTGATTCAAAACGTAACTTGTCACAAGCGTCAGATGCGTTGGACACCAGCTCGCGCAAGAAAATTTCACGGTTGGAGTAGAGCGAATGCGTGACCAGCTTGAGCAGTTGGGCGACTTCAGCCTGGAAAGCAAGGGTTTGGGATGTTTGAGGATAGATCTTTTTAGTCATAAACAGTTACAGGGAGTATGTTGAAACGTAAATTTGGTAGTAAATATGAAGACAGATAAGCAGTACATAATGCGAAAGTTGCTGAGGCACTATCTTATAAGATTCCAGTTGCGGCCGCACCACTGAAAAATCAAGTTGGCTTTACCGTTTATCGCTGTGCGGCGCCACTTATCTAGATTCAAATGAACCTTTGTGATGTTTGTCACACAAAATATTCACAAATACTAGAGAACGATGCCAAGTTGTTGATTTAGTGACTTTTTTGGCTTGCATTAACGGGGTTTGGCACTAACAATACATTAGCTTACAACTCACGAGACACGCCCTTACTCAACATAGGAAACCATCATGAAAAAAATCCTTTTAGCCTCATCCATTGCAGCCGCCTTTGCTTTCCCAATATCGGCGCATGCTGAGTCAACTTTTCAAAACCCTGCAGTCACGGGGAATGCCACAACCGGTAAAGCCGATGCCCGTCTGGATTTCACAATAGTAATTCCACAGGTCTTGTTTTTGCGAGTTGGCACAAGTTCAGGCAACGCTGCAACTGACCCTAGTGTCAACAGTTTGGTTTACACCGTGCCTGCCGCTAATGTGGGCGACGCGTCTGTCATTACCGCAGTGGGCGGTGATATTGGAGCCGGCGCCGTGACTGTGCGTGCCTATGGCAATGGAGGCAACATTTCCCTGAATTCCAACACCACTGGACCGTTGACAACTGGCGTTGCTGGCGAAGTCATTCCGTGGAGTCAGATCAATGTTGCGACGGCTGCACTGGGCGCCACCACAACCGGTTTTACCAACGCGCCTATTGCGCATCCTGCATTCAACACGGGCACCACAGGTGGAGCGGGTACTCCTACAGTGCTTACTGCCACCAACAAGGTGGTGCGGGTTGAAGGCCGCTGGACCTACACCTACCTCAATGCCAACGCAGTTGCCGCAGGTACCTACGGCGGTGTTGCTACAAATAATGGCCGCGTCACTTACACAGCAACCCAACTCTAAGCACTTGAGGTACTTTGGGCGACACCCCTTGTAGCCAACGTAAATCTGCTTTTTATTACAAAAAATGTCTATTTACGCCCACTAGCTGAAATAAGCTGAATCATGACCAGATCCAAGTCTTGCCAGCCGATCACAAGCACGGTGATGCGAGGTCTATCTGTGGCCATTTTGCTTATGTGGGGAAGTGCCAGCTATGGTTATCAGGTCACCATTACTGCCGGAACGCGTTCTTTGTATTTACAGGTGGGTGTGGGCACCCTTACTGGCGGCACTTTCAATGCCGGCGGAACGCCTGCGAACAACGGCACAGTCAACCGCGTGAGCGTTACAGTGCCTGCTGCAAATTTGGGCGCTGGCACTCGGCCCATGACCACCGACAGCACGGTTACCGTCAGCCCCTACGACGGTTTTACATTTTGCAACGTACCTTCGCAAGTGTACGTAGGCGGGTTTTATCGCACTCCGGGAACTGGTGCGGCGGCCACACTAAGCGCGACAGCACCGACGGCGTTGGTGAATGCCAGCGGCGACACCATACCGTTTAATGCTGTGTCGTGGATTTCGGGTGGCATTGGCGACAACCCAGCCACGATTCCCAGCGGTACTTTTGTGGGCGGTGCAGCGCAAACCTTGTTCAGTGTTGCGCGCAATAACTGGTTTGAAAGCTGTTTGCAGTTTAACTATGCCAACAGCCAGCTCGTGCCGGCGGGCACTTTCAGTGGGCGTGTCACGTATACGCTCTCCCTGCCGTGACGGGCCTTTTCACACCCCTCTTCATGCAGCGTTGCCGCCTGCAGGCGGTAATGCTGGCCTTGGCAATTGGCTACGCCTGCCCAGCACAGGCAATCTCGACCCGTGTAGATGACAGTGGCACCATCGTCAGTGAAAGCGTGCTGCCCATGCAATGGGCACAGTTGGTACCTGGGCGCGGCGCTGACCACAATGTCTATGCCACTGTGCGCATTGCGCTACGGTTAAATCTGGCACGCTGGTTAAACCAGCCGGTCAAGCTATACATGGCGTTTACGCCTGGTACGGGTAGCAGCGTAGCGGCAACATGGCGAACCCAGGGACGGCTGCTGCCGGGGGATTTACGTGCTGGAGCGAGAACGCTTGTTTTCAATGGTGTGGTCCAGGCTGCGATGTTGGAGGAAACCATTGACCTGGCGCTTAAAACTGACGGCCGCACGTTGGTGTCGCCCCAAACACTACAGTTTTATTTTGAAATTGACACCCCATGAATAAAATGCAAAGCGCTGCCAGATGGCTGTTCCCCATTGCTGCCCTGGTGGCTGTTTTGGCAAGTCACTTTGCGCCTCAGCCAGCCGTGGCCAGTGAGTTTGCTCTGTCTGCATCACCACCTAGGTTTGAATTGCGAGTCAAACCCGGTGAGCGCAGCCGCCAGGTGCTGGAGCTGACCAATGCTTCCAACGCCGCCAGCAGCTATTCCGTCAAGACCGCTGACTGGATTTATGCGGACGATAACTCCGTGACTTTTCAAGAAGCGTTAAGTCCGCAAAGCTGTCGGTCCTGGGTTGCGATAGAGCGGCGCGAACTGACCATTGCGGGCGGCAAGGCGTACCGTTATCGTTTTGAAGTCAATACACCCACAGATGCAAAACCTGGCGAATGCCGCTTTGCCCTGATGCTCGAAGGTCAGGAGCAGATCAGCCAGACGGTGGGTGGCCCGCCTGTTCCGTTTTCGGCCCGATTGGGGGTGGTGGTGTATGTCGCTGTAGGGGATGCCGAACCCGAACTTAGCGTAATCGGTACACGTGTAACTATGGTGAATGGTTTGCAGACACCGGCTCTGCAAGTGCGCAACGCTGGCCTGGCGCACGGTCGGGTTGCCGGTTTTTTTACGGGTACCGACGCTGGCAAAACCCTGCTTGAATTTGCACCGAGTAATTTGCCCATCCTGCCAGGGGAGACGCGCTGGGTGCCGCTAACGGCCACACGCCCCGGCGATAGCGAGGCTGCTGTGCAGGCCAAGTATCCACTCACTATCAGCGGCAAAGCCGAGTGGGGAAGAGGCAAAACGCAGGCCATTGAGCAACGCTTTGAGGCAGGTCCACCCTGAAGCTTGTACGGCAGCTCATGCCCGTGCGTAAATTTTTTATAAGTTGTAGCAAACGCCTACCCAAGTTGACCTTGCTGGGTATTGCGCTGGCTAGCGCCCCGGTGTTGTTTGCACAGACCCCAGCAGGGCTGGCTGCTTCGCCTGTGGTGCCCGCGGCGAGCAACACGGCTTATGTTGACCAGGTCATGGAAGGCATCGAGGCGGACGACCGCCTGGACCTGATAGCAAGCACGTACAACGAGAGCGGTTGGGCACGCAGTTGGCGGGCTGACTATTCGCTTTTTTCTCAAAGCGGCGCCAGCCGTACCCAATCGCAAGCACTGGGGCTTTCAGCTTTTGTGGAAACCCCCAACTACGGCGCAATCTCGCTTAATGCCAATCTTCTGACCCAGCGGGTGGATGCCACTGGCCAGCCTGTACGTGCGGGTAGCAGCACTTGGCGCATAGACCAGCGCGGTGTGCCACTGAGTGGCGGCTGGCGAGCCAACTACAGCGCGGGTGACATCAATACCGTTATCACGCAGTTGGGCCGTGGCATGGGCCGGGTGTCTTTGCCAACCTCCCAAATACGCGGGCTGAGTGGTCAGTGGTTAGTAGGCGAGCAGATTGATATCAATGCCTCAACCGGTAAGACTGGCCTTTTTAATGGGCTCAACGTCACGGGCTTTGAAAGTTTGGGCGGTCAGATCAGCTCGGCTGGCGCGCAGGTCCGACTGGCGCCTGGCAGCAAGGACGGCCTGAGCGCACGCAGTGATGCTGCAGTCCAGTTAATTGAAGGACGCGGTGTTTCAGACAGTTCCAGCATCAGCGGCTTTGGGGATACGCGGGCGATCTGGCTTTCAACGTCGTTAGAAGGTCTGGCCCCCTGGGCGGCATCGCTGGGTCTGAGCCAGAACCAGGCGCCCGTCTTTGAGCGCACAGGCGGGCTGCGCCTACAAGGTAATTTGGTGCATAGTTCAAACTTGAGCGGCCAGCGCGCTCTGGGCCTGTGGGCTGACGCCAACTGGCGCTCCGAGACCTGGCGAAACACCGCTGGCATCTATCGCTTCGAGCCCAACCTTCGCTGGGGCACGACACAACTGGCAGGAGATTTGCAGGGGCTGTACTGGGCGGCTGACACCTCCACGCGTCGGTGGCAAACCGGGTTTTCAGCCGAGCTTAGCGACAGCGTACGTGGCAGCAGCAATGGCGGCAGCGGCAGCCCTCGCACCCGAAGTGCTTTTTTTAGCGTTAACGGTCGCTATCAACTCGACACGCGCAGTTCACTGGGCGCCGTGTTAAGCCTGCGCGGCTTAAACAGCCCAGGGCGTGCACTGTCGGTCAGCTGGAACCAAACCAGTGAATGGGGCCAAACCCAATGGATCGGCGATCTGGCCGGCGGCTCAGGCGTGCGCACAACGCGTTTGGGCGTCGACCACAGTTGGGCCCTCACAGCGCCAGCCAGTTTTAACACGTCACTGGCACTGGAGCGGGTCAACGGCGGCGAAGATGCGGGCAACGGCGTGACTTGGGGCCTGCTGGGCAGAGTATCGCCATGGTCTCAATGGTCACTGGATGCATCATTGCGCGGTACAAACCGCAGCATCGGCAGTTCATCCGTCAACGCCAATCTGGGACTGGTCTGGGGCACCTTCGACGGCTGGTCGCTGTCGCTGCGGTACACCGAGGCGCGCGGCCGCGACGTGGCGCGGCCACTGCTGGTGTCGGCGCTAACTGCAGCCATGCTGCCACCGGTTACTGGCACGCCCGCAAGCCGCAGTGTGCAGTTGGTACTGGGCTACAGTGCCCGGGCTGGCAGTTCAAGTGCACCGCTGGGCGGTG
Organism: Polaromonas sp.; assembly: GCA_031386895.1. Lineage (GTDB taxonomy): Bacteria > Pseudomonadota > Gammaproteobacteria > Burkholderiales > Burkholderiaceae_C > Polaromonas. Next base: position 38,440 of record JANNCT010000085.1, on the reverse strand, counting down.
TGCGCGGCGGCGGCGCTGGTAGCCTGGGCGGCACCGTGTTCTACGACGCAAATTCCAACGGAAAACGGGAGGCCTCGGAAGGTGGCGTACCCAACATCACCATCATTCTTGATCGGCGCTACGTGACGCGAACCGACACCCAGGGCCGCTACGAGTTCAGCGCCGTCGCCGAGGGCAACCATTTACTGGAGATTTCCGCCGACAACGTGCCCCTTCCCTGGAGTCCGCAGCAACGTGACCCGGTAGGAGTAGAAGTCGAAGTGCGCGCTGCAGCGGTTAAAGACTTCGCTGTGCAGCGTGAACGTTAACCGTGGTTGGCGGCCGCTCACGTTCACGATACTCACATTCAAGATACTCACACGCATCAAAATTTTATTGAATTTATTAATTAAACAACTAATTTGACATTTTTATCAATTTAAATAGAATTAGAGGCTTGAAACTATTTTTAAGAGGTTTCACGCCATGTTTCAATTTAAAACAGCTTTTTTCTCTTCACGTGTGACCAGTGGCTGCTGGCGGAAAAGTTTTGTTTTTTTGGTCGGACTATGGGGGCTTGCAGCGTCGGCTGGCGCTCAAGAGGACCACAGCTCAAATGGCTTGAAGGGCTTGAATAATCTCAAAGCCCATGCGGCGCTCAACTTCACCATCGTCATACCGCAAATCTTGCGGATTCTTGAAAACACTCACCCACCCATGTTGCAGGCATTACTGCATTCACCCGCCTCGCAGGTTACAGCGTCGCAACGAATCGTGGTGCTGTCCACCATGGGCAAAGGTTTTTGCATGGACATGTCGTTGACGCAAGCCCAAGTCACGGACTGGAATCTGAGCATTAGCGGCAACGTGGGCAGCAGGCTCCAGCAAACTGCTGGCGGTTACCGGCTTTGTTTAAGCCATGCCGGACGTTATGAAATGACTTTGCAGCATGAGTTCGGGGTTAAAGCTGACGGCTCAGCACGCTCAAACACACAGCCTGGCCTGGATTGGCCCGTTCAGGTGAGCGTCGCCACACCTTGAACCGGGCGAACGATAAGAGCCCAGAAGCCTGAGATCATGGAAGGCTGGAAGGCTAGGCGACCGCATCATGTCAGCCAGCGCAGCAGTTGCGCGGTAACAGTGGGAGTTTTGAGCAGCGCCATATGGTTTACGCCGCACGCCGTCCACTGATTTTCAGGCGCAAAATTTAAACAGTGCGGCGCTTCATCGTGTTGACCCAAGGCGCTCCTCAGGGGCACCAGGCCGTCGCCTGTCCATGCCTCTTTCACGGCGTTGGGCTGGATTGATGTGGTGGCCGCCACTGAATAACAATTCACGCCAGCGGGCAGTGGCAGGGGTTCGCGTGAGTCGGGTGAGCGCACAAACCTGTCTATGTCTAACCCATTGACTTTCCAGCTGGACTCCAGCACGTGGCCGTAGCGCAAATCGGTGATGCCGCTGCTGCGGATCTGGCCAATCGCGGCGAAGGGTTTGGTCACTCGGTTGCTGCCTAAAGTGGTGTCAATCCAGTTGCCAATGCGCTCCAGCGGCACGCCGTGGTGCGGTGTGCCTAAAAAAACGATGTTTTTGAGCTTGCTCCGCCATGCCATGCTTGCCTGTTCTGCTGCATGGCAAGCGCTGCGGCTGACCAGCCCGCCCATGCTGTGCGCCAAAAGGCTCAAATCTTCAACCGGCTGCGGCCACGCATTGATTAGTTGTTCGAGCAGCCCCGCCAGCTCCTGGCCGTTGGTGGAGGTGTGCAGGCCAGTGTTGTAGTGCAGGTAGATAGGGGTGTAGGCCCGCTCTTTGGCAAGCATGTCGGCATGGTTGAACGTGACGCCATCTTTGCCAGTGGAAGTCCACTGCAAATCGTTCATGCACAGTCCATGCAAAACCACCAGCAACTTGCCCGTTGCGTTAGAAAACTGCTGCGCTAATGCGGCTTTTTCAAGCTGCAGTGGCTGACCTTGATGGCGAAAGGCCATGGTGACGGTCAGCGGGTTGGCCGTCGCCCGAAGCTGATCGCCCAACACGCCATTGATGGCCGACAAAACAGCTTCCCGCTGGGGGCTTGAAGCGGGCTTTCCGAAGCGCTGCGTAGCCATTGGCACTGCTTTCGCAAGCGCGGAGTTGACCGCACCGCCCGCCAGCCGCGTGATGCCTTTGACGCTGCCATACACAAAGGATGTGATGCTGCCGGCCTTCACCCCGCTGGCGCCTGGCGAAGCATCTACAAACCGCGAACCCAGCAGCCCAAAAGGCGCGGCCACGGTTTTGTAGACATTGCCTTGTACGCTCTCGGCCAGGCCGGTCACGCCCAGTACGCCCTGCGTGGCGAGCTGGCTCAAGCCCTGAATATCTGACAAATGCAGATAAGTGGGCAGTTTGTTCAGTTGGTCGCGCAGAGTGGGTTTGGGCATGGCCTTATTGTGGCGGTATCGTCCACAGCGCACCAGCCGCTTTTTGGTCGGGTCGGCTTTTCGCGATGGCCACGCGTTCTGCCTCCTGGACCGAGGATTTTTTGTGCTCCTCTGTCTGCTTGATGCAGTAGGCCAGCAACTCGTCAAGCTCGCTCGACTTGTCAAATACGGCATCCGCACCCAGTAGCAAGGCACGTTTGCGAATTTCAGGCGTCGCGTAGTTGGTCAGCAGCACCACTTTTTGGTAGGGCTGACGTTTGTGGCAACCCGTCATCACACCCAAACCGCTGCCCTCCTTTAAAAAAAGATCAACAATCGCCAGGTGCCAGTGGCCGTCGTGCAGCGACAACCAGTGTTCGGCTTCGGCCTGGGTTGCACCGGATTCCATGACTCTGACTTCCGTGATCTCTTGAAGCGTTTCGATCAGGTTGGTGAGGATGGTGCCGTTATCTTCTGCGATGTAGGTGATGAGTGCCATAGCCGACTTCTGTTGAGCAAGGGCTAACCGATCAGCGAAAGCCGCAAGCCGCGCATCCCTTGCTACCAACTTTAAAAGGATGACCGTCAAGACTTGCCAGTCGTTGGCCCGTACTGCAGTAGGACTGCACAGGCTTGCTGCGCTACCGGCAAGGCACTTGGAAAGTGCTTCTCATTACTATTAATTTAATAGCTGCTTGCGCCCGTATTCATTAGGCCAAAAGCCTGAAATACATCTTGAAACGGCTCAAAATCGCCCTCGAGCCGCTTTCCGGAGCCCAAACACGGTTGCCTGACGCTCAAAATCACTCAAATTTGACTATTTTTATTTGTCAAATACGGCTTTAATTTAATAGATACGGGCGCAAGCAGCTCCCGAATTAATAGCAATTAAAACCCCTCATGCGGCATCAAATAGCGCCACTGGCCTACCGGCAAGTGCCCCAAATTTACCCGGCCAATGCGCACGCGCTTCAAACCGGTCACGTACAGACCGACCTGCTCGCACATGCGCCTGATTTGCCGTTTTTTACCTTCTTTAAGCACAAAGCGCAGTTGCTCCGGGTTTTGCCAGCTGACCTGCGCAGGCTTGAGCGGTTGGCCGTCCAGGCTCAGGCCATGGCACAACGTCTTTAGTTTTTCCGGGTCAAAGAGGGCTTGCACGTTGTTGTTTTCGCCTCGCAAATCACCCAAACTCACCCGTACCAAATACTCTTTTTCCATCTCTGAGTCTTCGCCAATCAGCTGCCGCGCAACGCGTCCGTCTTGAGTGAGCACTAACAGCCCAATCGAATCAATGTCCAGCCGCCCGGCCGGCGCCAAGCCGCGCAACTGATCAAAGCCCCAACGCATGCGGCTGTTGCATTCACCCCAGCGGTTGCCGGGCTGAACAAGTGCCACCGCCGGCTCATGCCCATCTTCAGCCTGGCCGCTGACGTAACCGACCGGTTTGTTGATGAGGATGGTGACCTGCTGCTTTTGCTGCTGCTCGGCCGCGCGGTCAATCTCAATGCGGGCATTGGCGGCAACGGGCTGGCCCACAACCGCAGGTTGCCCATTAACGCGCACCCAGCCTTGTTCAATCCACGCATCAGCCTCGCGGCGCGAACACAGGCCCAGCTCAGCCATGCGCTTGTTCAGACGAATAGTGAGCGGCGAGCCATCAGGGTTGGTCGGTTTGGGGACGCGGACGGCGGTGGGTTTGGGTGGAACGATGGGTGTGTTCATGGTCTGAATTATCAGGCTCATAGCCATCATGGCGCAGGTCGAAAAGAGATACAATAGTGAAAATGTATCTCACAGGAGCATCTCATGCCCATTTCACTTCGTCTACCCTCAGACATTGAAGACCAAATTGCAGGTTACAGCGCACGCCAGGGCATTTCTAAATCTGCCGTCATCATTCGCAGCATTCATGAATTTTTGAACCGTAATGCACAGCCGTCGTCGCTTCAGATTTACGAAGAGGTGATGGCAGGCGGGGTAAACAAGAGCAGCGATGTGCCAAGCGATGCCAAGCGCGAGGCAGCTGAGCAGCGTCCGTTGAAAATTCGCATGCGCGAGGTGATTCGTAAAAAGCACACTGAACGTTCGGCCAGTTCCGCCAAAACCAGCAAAACCAAATGAATACGCTCGCAGACTCGGGCTACTTTGTTGGGCTATTCAACACCAAAGATCACCTCCATGCACGCTGCAAAGCGTTTTTCTCGGGATATGCAGGCCAAACGACGACGACTTGGGCTGTGTTTACTGAGGTGTGTGCGCTGCTGACGCACAGCAAGCAAAAAGTGTTTTTTGCCTGGGCAGCCAAAGCGCAAGAGCTGGGGCATTTGCGGATTGAGTCACCACCCGCCGATGCCGTGGTGGCGCTGTGGACGTTGATGGACAAGTATGAGGATTTGCCAATGGATTTTTGTGATGCCAGCCTGGTGTATTTGGCCACCAGGCTAAAAATCAACCGCATCGCCACAACGGACTTGCGGGACTTTACCGTGTACCGCCTGCCGGGTAACAAGCGCTTTGTGCATGTGCTGGAGCAACCCCAGTAACGCTATTTAATTTATAGCTGCTTGCGCCCGTATTTATTGGACAATAGACCTATTTGACACTTAAAAAGTGGACGAAACAGGCTTTTTTCACCGTTTTCAGCCATTCACCAGCCGGTACCCTACCGCCGTCTCGGTCAGCAAGTGCTGCGGCTGGGTGGGGTCAACTTCGAGCTTTTGCCGCAGGTGGCCCATATAAATGCGCAGGTAGTGGCTTTGGTCAACGTGTGACGGGCCCCAAACTTCGCGCAGCAACTGGCGGTGCGTCAGCACGCGGCCGGCGTTGGCCATCAGTACGCCTAGCAGTCGGTATTCAATGGGCTTCAGGTGAACTTCCTGGCCAGCGCGGCGCGCGATTCGGGCGGTGCTGTCGACTTGTACTTCGCCAAACTTGAAAATAGGATCGTCCTCAACCGCGGCGCCATCACCTGCCGCACTGCGCGGCCGGCGCAGGTTGGCGCGTACCCGGGCCAGCAGCTCGCCTACGCCGAAGGGTTTGGTCAGGTAGTCGTCTGCGCCGGCATCCAGCGCAGCGATTTTGTCCAGTGCGGCAATGCCAACAATAAATGCAACATCCATCACGCGCTCCTCATATCAAGCAATGACACGAGGTTAGGCCGATAGTTATAAAAACAGGGTAGGAGAATATCGCCTGGAACGTAAAAAAAGCGTAAAAACGCAATGGATACTCAATGCGGCAATACGCTATATATTTAATAGCTGCTTGCGCCCGTATTTACTGCGCTAGAGGTCTTTTTATACTCAAAAAAGCTTGTGCGCAGCGCGTCCAGATCCAGCACCCGCAGGCCGCCGTATTCAACCCTGATCATCGCGTTGGCCTGCAGCGTTGTCAGCGCCTCGTTCACGCGCTGGCGCGACAAGCCCACCAGGTACGCAAGCTCTTGCTGGGTAATGCGCAGCACTTCGCCAACGCAGGGGTACAGCACCGGGTTAAACAGCGCTGCCAGACTGCGTGCCACGCGAATATCTGGGTTGTTCAACCGGTCAATTTCCCGCGCCCCAATGAACTGGCCCAAGCGCTCATTGAGCTGCATCATCACAAAACGGTTAAAGCCAATGGAGTGGTCCAGCAACCAGTGAAACGTGTCTACTGGCAGCCCGGCCACCACGCTTTTGCGCAGTGCCTGAATGTTGTAGCGATAGGGTTCGCGCTTGAGCGCCGTGCCCTCGCCAAACCAGCCGCCGGGCGGCACGCCGGTAAATGTCATGGTCATGCCCTGTGCGTTGTCGGCGCTCATTTTGAGCAGCCCCTGCACCACGCCGAACCAGAAGGTGACGGGTTTGCCCACGCGGCACACGTAGTCGCCGGGCGCTGCATCACCCAGCCTGAGCTCAGCCACAGCCATCGCGCGCTCAGCAGGCAGCAACAGCGCCAGCCAGGGGATGCTAGACAGCTCGTCTTCGCTCGCCGAGCGCTGCCGAATTTGCAGTGGCCTGTTAATTAGCAACACGCATACCAATGGATGACAAGGGAAAGTCCGGGGGAGTATTCACCCTTGAATTGTCGTCGGAACGACAACATGACGTCAAACGACTGCCTACGATACCTTTCATCGCGGTAACTATGTGGTGGCTTTCGCACCTAACTGATGCGCAGTGATGACACAACGACCGTGACAAAGACAGAGACAACGACAGTGAGACAGGCACCATGCAGACAACCTTTCCCCAATTGCTGATCAAACACGCTGCCGAGCGCCCGGATGCGCCAGCCATGCGTGAAAAAGAATACGGCATCTGGCAGGCGCACAGCTGGGCAGCCCTTGGCAAGCTTGTCGAACACATTGCCTGCGGCTTGCACCAGGCAGGGCTTAACCGGGGTGACCACATGGTGGTAGTCGGTGGCAACCGCCCGAGCCTTTATGCCACCATGCTGGCCGCACAATCACTCGGTGCCATTCCAATTCCGTTGTACCAGGACGCAGTGGGTGCCGAGTGCATTTTTCCCATCAACAACGCCGAAGTGCGATTTGCCTTCGCCGAAGACCAGGAGCAGGTCGACAAGCTGCTGGAGATTCGCGCAAGCTGCCCGCAACTGGGCCACATCTTCTACGACGAGCCGCGCGGCCTGCGCAATTATGCAGAGCCCGGCCTGATGGCGCTCGATCAGCTGATTGAGAAAGGTAAAACTTTTGCAACCATTCAACCCGGCTGGTACGCCGCCGAGGTATCCAGGGCCAAGCCCGGCGACGTAGCTGCAATGTTTTTTACCTCGGGCACCACCGGCAACCCGAAAGGCGTAGTCCACACCCACAACACATTGCTGGACCGCGCCAGGGCGGGTGCAGATTTTGACAAACTCACAGCCCATGAAGAAGTGCTGGCCTACCTGCCACCTGCGTGGATTGGGCAAAACATCTTCAGCTACGCGCAGTGGCTGGCCTGCGGCTACATCGTCAATTGCCCGGAAAGCGCCAGCACAGTGATGATTGACTTGAAAGAAGTCGGGCCGACCTACTACTTTGCACCACCGCGTGTTTTTGAGGGCATGCTGACCACAGTGATGATTCGCATGGAAGACGCTGGCCGTATCAAACGCGGCGTATTCAATTACTTTATGAATGTAGCCAAACGCGTAGGCCCAGACCGCATGGATGGCAAACCGATCGGCTCAGTGCAAACGCTGCTGTACGCGCTGGGCAATGTGCTGGTATATGGCCCGCTGCGCAACACGCTGGGGTTTTCAAGGGTGCGAGTGGCCTACACAGCCGGCGAGGCGATTGGGCCTGACCTGTTCACATTTTTTCGCTCTATCGGCATCAACATGAAGCAGTTGTATGGCTCTACTGAAACAGCTGTTTTTGTGTGCCTGCAGCCCGACAACGAGGCGCGTGCCGACACGGTGGGTGTGCCGATTGCAGGCGTGCAGATCAAGGTGGCAGACAACGGCGAGATCATGGTCAAGTCGGCTGGCTTGCTCAAGGAATACTACAAGAACCCGGCCGCAACGGCTGAGGTTCTGACGGCCGATGGCTGGTACCACACGAGCGACGCCGGGTTCATTGACGCCAGCGGCCACCTGAAAATCATCGACCGCGTGAAAGATGTGGGCCGAATCAAAGGCGGTTCAAACGATGGTGCGATGTTTGCACCGAAGTATGTCGAAAACAAGCTGAAGTTTTTCTCGCACATCAAGGAAGTGGTGGCCTATGGCGATGGGCGCGACCAGGTGTGCGTCTTTATCAACATCGACTTTGACGCAGTGGGCAACTGGGCCGAGCGGCGCAACTTGCCGTATGCAGGCTACACGGATCTGGCGCAAAAACCAGAGGTCTATCAGCTCATCAAGGAGTGCATTGAAAAAGTAAATGCTGATTTGAGCGTGGACACACTGCTGGCAGGCTCACAAGTCAGCCGCTTTTTGATTTTGCATAAAGAGCTTGACGCAGACGACGGCGAGCTGACCCGTACCAACAAAGTGCGGCGCGGCTTTATCGGCGACAAATACCAGCCGTTGATTGATGCACTGTATAGCTTTAAGACCGAACAGTTCATTGAAACCGTGGTGAAGTTTGAAGACGGCAGAAGCGGCAGCGTATCAGCAACTTTGAAGATTGGTGACTGCAAAACTTTTGCAGCGGTGAAGGCAGCAGCATGACCAAAAAAATTGGCGATGTCATTTTGGACGTCAGCAACATTTCTTTAAGTTTTGGTGGCGTCAAAGCGCTGCAGGACATTTCCTTCAACGTCAAAGAACACGAGATCCGCGCCATCATTGGCCCCAACGGCGCAGGCAAAAGTTCGATGCTGAACTGCATCAACGGCGTTTACCAGCCGCAGCAGGGGTCGATCACTTTTCGCGGCCAAACCTTCAAGCACATGAACAGCCACCAGGTGGCTGTGATGGGCGTGGCGCGAACGTTTCAAAATTTGGCCTTGTTTAAAGGCATGAGCGTGCTGGACAACATCATGTCCGGCCGCAACCTGAAGATCAAAAGCAATATCTTGCTGCAGGCACTGCGAATTGGGCCGGCCGAAAAAGAAGAAATCATGCACCGCGAAGCGGTTGAAAAAATCATTGATTTTCTGGAAATTCAGGCTTACCGCAAAACACCTGTTGGCCAGCTGCCCTACGGTCTGCAAAAACGCGTTGACCTGGGCCGCGCTTTGGCCATGGAGCCGCAGGTATTGCTGCTAGATGAGCCGATGGCCGGCATGAATGTTGAAGAAAAACAGGACATGTGCCGCTTTGTGCTGGATGTGAACGACGAGTTTGGCACCACAGTGGTGTTGATTGAACATGACATGGGCGTGGTGATGGACATTTCAGACCGCGTGGTGGTGCTGGACTACGGCAAAAAAATTGGCGACGGCACGCCAGACGAAGTGCGCAATAACCAAGACGTGATCAGTGCCTATCTCGGGACTTCACACTAAAAACATGACCCCCACGCTTTTCACTATGTGTAATACGCTGCCCCCCGAGGGGGCCGCTGCGCCTGCGGTCTGGCAAAGCCAATCCCGCGGCCCCTGCTTAAATTGGAGATAAAGATGGGTCCCGTACTAGAGACAATTATTAGCGGACTGATGTCTGGCATGCTTTATTCACTGGTCGCCTTGGGCTTTGTATTGATCTACAAAGCGTCCGGCGTATTCAACTTTGCACAGGGTGCAATGGTGCTGTTTGCAGCATTGGCCATGGCGCGCTTTTCAGAATGGATACCGCAGCGGACGGGCCTTGAATCTAAAGTGCTTGTCAACCTGCTGGCTTTTGCAGTCGCGCTCGTCTTTATGGTCGCGGTGGCTTACCTGATCGAAAAGTTCGTCCTCGGCAAGTTGGTCAACCAGGAAGGTGTGGCGCTGCTGATGGCCACGCTGGGTATTTCTTATTTTCTGGACGGCTTGGGGCAGTCTATTTTCGGCTCCAGCATCTACAAGATTGATGTCGGCATGCCGAAAGATCCAATGTTCCTGCTCGAAGGTGTTTTCCCTGGCGGCCTGCTGGTTAACAAAGAGGATCTCGTGGCAGCAGTTATCGCAACCGGGCTCGTAGCCAGCCTGGCCGCGTTCTTCCAGTTCACCAAAACCGGCCGCGCATTGCGTGCAGTGGCAGACGACCACCAGGCAGCGCAATCCATCGGCATTCCGCTTAACCGCATCTGGGTCATTGTGTGGTCTGTTGCCGGCTTTGTGGCGCTGGTGGCAGGTGTGATTTGGGGCAGCAAGCTCGGGGTGCAGTTTTCTTTGTCAGTGCTGGCGCTGAAGGCATTGCCACTGGTTATTTTGGGTGGCCTTACTTCCGTACCCGGAGCGATTGTGGGCGGGCTTATTTTGGGCGTTGGAGAGAAGCTGGCTGAAGTTTTTATCGGGCCTTACGTAGGCGGCGGTATTGAGATTTGGTTTGCGTATGTGTTGGCGCTCGGATTTTTGCTGTTTAGACCGCAGGGTTTATTCGGTGAAAAAATTATCGACCGTGTCTAAACATGACCCCCACGCTTTTTACGTCGTGTACTGCACTGCCACCCGAGGAGGCCGCTGCGCCTGCGGTCTGGCAAAGCCAGTCCCGCGACCCCTGCTTGAATATTCTGCAAAGCCCGGATGCTAATAAAGTCCGTATCAATCCAAGAAATAGCTACCCATGATTTACAGAGAAAACGGTCAGTTCAAAACGACGTACCGGTCTGACAGCCAGATCTTCCCTATTTTGCAAGACCGGATAGCGGTCGGTTTGTTTCTGATTTTTGCTTTTGCCGTAGTACCGATGCTGGCCAGTGACTACCTGTTTCGTGCGATTTTGATTCCGTTTTTAATCATTTCGCTGGCGGCGCTGGGCGTAAATATTCTGGTGGGCTACTGCGGGCAAATCTCGCTGGGTTCAGGGGCTTTCATGGCCGTTGGTGCCTACGGCGCCTACAACTTTTTTGTTCGCATTCCGGGTATGCCATTGATTCCCACCATCATTTTGGGTGGGATTTGCGCCATGTTGTTTGGCATCTTGTTTGGCCTTCCGAGCCTGCGCGTGAAAGGCCTGTACCTGGCAGTCACCACGCTGGCGGCACAGTTCTTTTCAGACTGGATGTTTTTACGCATCAAGTGGTTTACCAACGATTCTCCTTCGGGCTCGGTATCGGTGTCTAACCTGCAAGTCTTTGGGTTTCCCATTGAAAGCGCCACCAGCAAATACGTTTTTTGCCTGTCCATATTGGTAGTGGTTGCTTTGCTCGCTAAAAATCTGGTGCGCGGCGCGATCGGCCGTGAATGGATGGCGATACGCGATATGGACGTTGCGGCATCAGTCATCGGCATCCGGCCCATGTACGCAAAACTCAGCGCGTTTGCTGTCAGCTCTTTCATCATTGGCATGTCAGGAGCGTTGTGGGGCTTCGTGTACCTGGGCGCGTGGGAGCCGGCTGCGTTTTCGGTTGACCAGTCGTTTCGGCTGCTGTTCATGGTGATTATTGGCGGCATGGGTTCCATCCTTGGCGGTTTTTTGGGCGCAGCCTTTATTACCCTTTTGCCAATTGCGCTCAACCTGCTTTTGCCTGTGGTGGCGGGCTTGGTCGGGATTCAAATTTCAACCGCAGGTATTGCGCATGCAGAGCTGATGATTTTTGGCGCGCTGATTGTCTGGTTTTTGATTGTGGAGCCGCATGGCCTCGCTAAGCTTTGGGCTGTGGGCAAGCAAAAGCTGCGCTTGTGGCCCTTCCCGCATTAATCTTTCTCGGTTTTTGATTTTTTGATTTTTTGTGTCGGTTTTTCTGGTGTTTTGTTTTTCTTAACTATTTGGAGACAACTATGAAAGTTCGTAATGTAATTCTGGCCATCGCTGCTGTGGCAGCTGGCGCATCGTCGCTGGTAGCCACCAGTGCCTATGCGCAGGCCAAAGAGCAGTTCATACCGGTGCTGTCGTACCGCACAGGCGCTTACGCACCAAACGGTGTGCCATGGGCCAACGGCTATGTCGACTACATCAAGCTCGCTAATGCGCGCGGCGGCATCAATGGCGTGAAGCTGTCGTTTGAAGAATGCGAAACCGGCTACGACACAGCGCGCAGCGTGGAGTGCTATGAGCGCCTTAAAGGCAAAAACGGCGGTGCCAGCTTTGTGCAGCCACTGTCTACCGGCGCTACCTTTGCCATCACCGAAAAAGCCCCGGCGGACAAAGTGCCGGTTGTCACTGTTGGCTATGGCCGCAGCGAAAGCGCCGATGGCTCCGTCTTTAAATGGAACTTCCCGATTGCCGGCACCTACTGGGTAGCGGCTGACACCATTTTGCAAGCCGTTGCAAAAAAAGAAGGTGGTTTTGACAAGCTCAAAGGCAAAAAAATTGCCCTGGTTTACCACGATTCACCGTTTGGGAAAGAGCCGATTCCGCTGATGCAAGAGCGCAGCCGGATGCACGGTTTTGAGCTGCAATTGCTGCCAGTAACCGCACCTGGCGTTGAGCAAAAAGCCACCTGGCTGCAAGTGCGCCAGTCGAAGCCAGATTTCGTCGTTTTGTGGGGCTGGGGCATCATGAACACGACATCCATCAAGGAAGCACAAGCCACCGGCTACCCACGTGAAAAAATGTACGGCGTGTGGTGGGCTGGTGCAGAGCCTGATGTGAAAGACGTCGCTGAAGGCGCCAAAGGCTACAACGCGGTGACGATGCAGCACGGCGCCGAGCCAGACTCCAAAGTGGTCAAGGAGGTGATGACCATGGTGCACGGGAAAGGCCAAGGCACGGGTCCAAAAGACGAAGTAGGCCAAGTGCTGTACATGCGTGGTGCAATGAGCGCCATGCTGGGCATTGAGGGCATTCGCTCCGCGCAGGAGCGCTTTGGCAAAGGCAAGGTCATGACCGGGGAGCAAGTGCGTTGGGGCCTGGAAAATCTGAACCTGACGCAAGCCAAGCTGGACGGCCTGGGTTTTGCTGGCGTGATGCGCCCGATCAGCACATCGTGTACTGACCACATGGGTGCCGCCTGGGCGCGCATCCACACGTGGGACGGCAAGGCATGGAAGTTCACGTCTGACTGGCTGCAAGCTGATGAGCAGATCATCAAGCCGCTGGTCAAGGCCACCGCCGCCAAGTACGCAGCCGACAAAAAACTGACAGCACGCACACCTGCGGATTGCCAGTCTTGATGTAAACAGCTGTCATGCCGGGCTCATCCATGAGTCCAGCATGACAGCCCAATCTTGAGTGCTGCGTGCAGTGCTCAAGATTGGAGAAAGCCAAATTTTATGGACACACAAAAAATAGTTCTCAACGTCAACGGCATCGAAGTCATTTACAACCACGTTATTCTGGTTTTAAAAGGCGTGTCGCTCACCGTGCCGGAAGGCAAGATCGTGGCCATCCTCGGCGGCAACGGTGCGGGTAAAACCACCACACTGCGGGCGGTGTCTAACCTGCTCAAAGGCGAGCGTGGCGAAGTGACCAAAGGCTCCATCGAGCTGCGTGGCGAGCGGATTGAAAACCTCTCCCCCTCAGACCTGGTGCAACGCGGCGTGGTGCAGGTCATGGAAGGCCGCCACTGCTTTGCGCACCTGACGATTGAGGAAAACCTGCTCACGGGTGGCTACACGCTGAAAACCAAAGCCGAGGTTGCGCGCAATCTGGAAAAGGTCTACGCCTATTTTCCGCGCCTCAAAACACGGCGCACCTCACAGGCGGCTTACACGTCCGGCGGTGAGCAGCAAATGTGCGCGATTGGCCGCGCGCTCATGGCCAGTCCGACGATGGTGCTGCTCGACGAGCCGTCCATGGGACTGGCGCCGCAAATCGTTGAAGAGGTGTTTGAAATCGTCAAAGACCTGAACCAGAAAGAGAAAGTAACCTTTTTGCTGGCGGAACAAAACACCAACATGGCGCTGCGTTACTCCGACTATGGCTACATCATGGAAAGTGGCCGGGTGGTGATGGACGGCATAGCTAGCGACTTGGCCAACAACGAGGACGTGAAAGAGTTTTACCTTGGCATGGGCGGCGGTGAGCGCAAGAGCTTTAAAGACGTGAAAAGCTACAAGCGCCGCAAGCGATGGCTGGCTTGATAGCCCCGACGGCCGTTCGCTTCGATTGATGCGATGCACCTTGCAGGCCGCCGCCCGCCAGAGGCGAGGCAGCCGCCACGCCTGCGGCCTGGCGAAGCCAGATCCGCGGCTCCTGTTTGCAATTCGGAGATGGACTGCTGCTTCCTTGGACTTAGGTATCTGAAAAGACTGTGATGACAACAACTTACTACGACAATCTCGAAACCCGTGCGCCTGCAAGCCGTGAAGCCGCTCTGCTGAGCGCTTTGCCCAGCTTGGTGGCGCATGCACAAAAAGCAGCGCCAGCCTTTGGCAAACTGCTGGCTGGTGTTGATGCCGCGACAGTGACTAGCCGCGCTGCGCTGGCAAGTTTGCCCGTCACGCGCAAAGGCGAGTTGTTTGATTTGCAAAAGTCTGGCCGCGCGAAAGACGCTTTCGGGGGATTCAGCGCACTGGTGCGGGGGCCCAGGATGCCGCGCATCTTTTCATCGCCCGGGCCAGTGTATGAGCCCGAAGGGGTAGCAAAAGACTACTGGCGCGCGGGCCGAGCGATGTACGCTGCGGGCTTTAGAGCAGGCGACCTGGCGCACAACGCGTTCAGCTACCACATGACTCCGGGGGCTTTCATCATGGAATCAGGCTTGCACGCCGTGGGCTGCACCGTGTTTCCGGCAGGCGTTGGACAGACTGAGCAGCAACTCCAGGCAATTGCCGAACTGCGGCCTGATGGCTACGCCGGAACACCCAGCTTTCTGCGTATTCTGGTTGAAAAGGCCATCGAAACCGGCAGTGACATTAGCAGCATGAAAAAGGGCCTGGTCGGTGGCGAGGCCTTTCCACCCAGCCTGCGTGACTGGTTCACAGCGCGCAATATGGCGATTTACCAAAGCTATGCCACCGCCGATTTGGGCCTGATTGCCTATGAAACCGAAGCGCGCGAAGGGCTGGTCATTGACGAAGGCGTGATTGTTGAGATCGTTCGTCCCGGCACGGGCGACCCGGTGGCTGAGGGTGAAGTAGGCGAGCTGGTGGTCACTACGCTGAACCCTGACTACCCTTTGATTCGATTTGGCACGGGCGATTTGTCGGCCTTGATGCCTGGCCACTGCCCTACCGGCCGGACCAACTCGCGCATCAAAGGCTGGATGGGCCGAGCTGACCAGACGGTAAAAATTCGGGGCATGTTTGTGCATCCGGGGCAGGTCAATGACATCGCGCGGCGTTTTGCTGAAGTGCTCAAGGCCAGACTGGTAGTGAGCGGAGAAATGGCCAATGACGCCATGCACTTGCGGGTCGAGTCAAGCGCGGCTCACCCGGACCTGCAGGCCCGCATCAGCGAGGCGATTCGCGACGTCACCAAGCTGCGCGGCACGGTTGAGCTGGTAGCACCAGGCACCTTGCCCAACGATGGCAAAGTGATTGAAGACGCGCGCAGCTACAAATAAAACGCACGGCATGCTCTCTGACGGGGCTTTTACTTAAGTAGTTCCCGCGATGCGCGAGGTCAAGCAAAACCATACACTAGCCTCGTTCTATCAACTCGAGAATTGCCATGAAAAAAGTCTTCCTTTTGGCTGCAGCTGCCTTGAGCCTGCTAGCCAATACACAAGCCGGCGCGCAAGCCTACCCTGGCACCAAACCGGTAACGTTTGTAGTGCCGTTTGCAGCGGGTGGACCCACTGACAAAGTCGCTCGTGACCTGGCCGAAGCCATGCGAAAAACCATGGGCGGTGGCGCAAACTTTGTCGTAGAAAATGTGAATGGCGCGGGTGGAACAATTGGCGCCGCCAAAGTTGCCAGAGCGCCGGCTGACGGCTACACGCTTTTGCTGCACCATATTGGTATGGCTTCAGCGCCGGCGCTGTACCGCAAACTGTCGTTTAAAACACTTGAAGATTTTGAGTTTTTGGGCATGGTCAATGAAGTGCCGATGACCTTGATTGGCAAGCCCCAGTTGCCCGCTAACACCTACCGGGATTTTGAAAACTACATTCTCGCCAATGCCGGCAAGCTCAACATTGCCCATGCAGGGCTGGGTTCAGCGTCGCACCTTTGCGGCCTGATGTGGCAAGCTGCCATCAAGTCCAAAGAAGCGATGACCACCATTCCATTTGGCGGCACGGCGCCAGCGATGAATGCGCTGGTAGGTGGCCAGGTCGATTTGATGTGTGATCAAACCACCAACACTTCAAGTCAGATCGAAGCCGGACGGGTCAAGGCATTTGCAGTGACTACCGCAAAGCCACTGAGCAGCAACAAATTGCTCAAAGACTACCCGACGCTGCAAGAGATGGGCCTGAAAGGTTTTGACTTGACGATCTGGCATGGTTTGTACGCACCAAAAGGCACACCGCCAGCAGTCCTGACAGCCCTTAACGAAAGTCTGAAAAAAGCCTTGAAGGACCCTGACTTCATCAAGAAACAGGAAGCCCTTGGCGCTGTTGTAGTCAATGACAAACGGGTTGAACCAGCAGCACACAAAGCTTTTGTTACCGCTGAAACCGCCAAACTCAAAGTAGTGATTGACGCCGCCAAGCAATACGCAGACTAGGACAGATCACACGAACTCAAGCCGCCTGCGCCATCCCGCGCAGGCGGCTTTTTAGCTTTTAACTCACACAGCCAACTACCGCGCTGTTGACTTTCTTTTGAAAACACTTGAAGGCTGAATATGACCTCATTTTTTGTATCAAAAAGGCTTTTAGCGCATATATTATGGGCGCAAGCAGCTATATTTTTAATAGCGTTCAACAGTTCAGCTCAAACCGCCTGGCCAACCCGACCGGTGAAAATCGTTGTGCCATTTGCCCCCGGCGGCACTACCGATATTTTGGCGCGGGCCATGGCGCCTGAATTGACGAGGGCTTTCGGGCAGCCCTTTGTGGTGGAAAACCGGGCCGGTGCTGGCGGCAATGTGGGCTCAGATGTGGTGGCCAAATCACCTGCTGACGGCTACACGATTTTGATGGGCACCGTCGGCACGCACGGCATCAACAAGGCGCTTTACGCCAAGATGCCATACGACTCGCAAAAAGACTTTGCACCCATCACGCTGGTGGCGGGCGTGCCCAACGTGATGGTGATGAACGCAGACAAGGCAAAAGCTTTGGGAATC
Source organism: Polaromonas sp. (assembly GCA_031386895.1). Taxonomy (GTDB): domain Bacteria; phylum Pseudomonadota; class Gammaproteobacteria; order Burkholderiales; family Burkholderiaceae_C; genus Polaromonas. The sequence goes on along the minus strand of JANNCT010000085.1, from coordinate 21,425 downwards.
AACACGGTGGCTGATTTCATCAGGTACGCCAAAGCCAACCCGGCCAAGTTCAGCATGGCGTCCAGTGGCAACGGAACGTCCATTCACCTGGCTGGCGAGCTGTTCAAGTCGCGTACCGGCATTTTCATGACGCACATTCCTTACCGCGGCTCGGGACCGGCGCTGCTGGATTTGGTGGGCGGCACAGTTGATGTGATGTTTGACAATTTGCCCTCTGCCCTACCGCAAATCAAAGCTGGCAAACTCAAAGCCTTTGCAGTGACCAGCGCAGCGCGCTCGGCCGCAATGCCCGACCTGCCAACCATCGAAGAAGCCGGAAAACTGGCGGGTTTTGACGCCAGCTCCTGGTTTGGCCTTCTTGCACCTGCTGGTACGCCGCCAGATATCGTGAGCCGCATTCAGCAAGAAGTAGCCAAATCACTTGGAACCTCGGCCATGAAGGAAAAGCTGCTGGTACAGGGCGCTATTCCGGGCGGCAACACGCCGGATCAGTTCACCTCGTTTATCAACGCCGAGCACATCAAGTGGGCACAGGTGGTGAAAGCATCAGGCGCCAAGGTCGACTAACGCCGGCCTCGAAATTTGTGTTTGCGCGCTGTGGCGGGCTCAAACGCCCCAAGTGACGTCGGTGTTGGCTTTGGCGTTTCGCGTGAGCATGTCGATGAACGGCATCGCGCGCTGGCGCAAACCGGGTGCATCGCCATGCACCGCGTCAGCTTCAGCGTCTACCGCCTGTTGGGTGGACTCTTCCAGCGCAATGGCCGCCTGCAGCGCAGCAATGGCAGCAGCCATTTCACCGGCCAGAATGATTCCCGCCGCGCCGGTGCCTTTTCCGATCACCTGCAGCACGCGCTGGCCATTGGGCTCCAGCATGATCACGTCGCCAGCGTTTTTGGACTTGAATTTGTACAGCATGAAAATCTCCGCTTCGGTGGTTCAGCGCTTCATTATGTGAGGGGCGCGTCAGCTGCTGTGTAGGCGCGATTCGCCGCTCAAATTGCTACATTTTTTGTAGCTTATTACGCCCGCGTTTATCGGCTCGAGCATTGAAATGGCTTAAATTTAACGGACTACTTTGCCTTCAGGTGTGATTGTCACCAGATCGACCAGGCGAACGGATTCGTACTTTTTTGCCCGCAGATTGATGCGCAAACCGTTCATGTCAAAGTCGGTCATTGACTCAAACGCCCTCTGAAGGCCCGCCCGGTCTGCCTTGCCGCTTCCAGCCGTGCTCCGGCGCACGCCTTCTGCAAACGCGCGCGCGGCAATAAAGCCTTCAACGCTTTCGTAGCTGGGGGTTTGGTCGGTCTGGTTCAGCACATCCAGGTATTCCTTGATCAGCGGCGTGCCCACGCTGCGCGGCGAAGGGACCACTTGGGAGATGACAATGCCGCCGATTTCTTTGCCCAGCGCAGTAAACAGCGGGTCAATGCCAACGACTGAGAACGTCAAAAATTGACCGCCATAACCTGCGTTGCGCGCTTTGCGAATAAACGCAGCTGCTGAGTTGAACAAACTGACCTGAATAATGGCTTGCGGATTTGACTTGAGCAGTGTCTGCACTGCGGCATCCACGTTGTCACTGTTGACCGCCGACAGCGCACTGGCCACCAGCGGCGGGCGCTTCAGATCTACCAACGCCTGCTCAATAGCGGCCAGCCCGGCGCGGCCCATTGCATCGTCTTCAGCGAACACTGCTATGCGATTTTGATTGAGCGTCGCGCAGTGGCGTGCGACTTTGTAGGCCTCATCACTTAGCGCGGGGCGCACGTGAAATGCACTGGCGGCATCTGCGCCATGCAGCGTGTCCGACGCAGCAAAAGGGGCAAAAAATATGACGCCTGAAGCCTTTGTGGCAGCATAAGCGGCATCGCAGCTGGCGGTGCCCGCAAATCCAAACAGGGCGTCTACTCCCGATTCAACCAGTTGTTTGGCATTGGCCGCTGCCTTGGCCGGGTTGTAACCGTCGTCCAGAGAGCGCAGCTCAATTTTGTAGCCAGCGATGCCATTTTTTGCGTTGGCAGCATCAAAAAACATTTTGGCGCCGTTTAAATAAGCAAGGCCAATTTGATCGGCTGCACCGGTCAAGGGAACCGATTGGCCCAACACTAATTTGCGAACGCCTTTGCTGGTCTGCGCTGTAACCAGCGGACTCGCGGCCAGGGAGGATGCAGCAATGCTGCCCAAGATGATTTGTCTGCGGTTGATCAGCATGGCGGCCTTTGAAAAGATGCGGGTTGCAAGCGTGTACGGAACATGGGACATGAAAAAAGTGAGGCGTGGCATGCTCGCACGTTCCTGGTGCCGCAATGAATTTGACAACTTGTTGAAGCGCAAACCCCATGCCAGTTACTTTAATAAATATCCCGTTTCAGTTTGAATTACAAATTAACACATTCAAGCGTATACCTGCTTTGGCTTAAAAGCTATCCGCGTAAGTGCCAAGTACGCAAGAAACCGGCTGAAATCCAGTTTTGCAGCAGCGGGGCCATCATCTGGAAAGTAAAGCCGCGCTTTTCCCGCAAAGCCGATCGTGCTCCCTGTGCGCAAAGCGGTCGGTCATGCCGGCAATGTAGTCGGCCACCACACGATGCGGCCGGGGCAATCGCAGATTCGAGTCGCTGCCCTGTTCAACACTCAGCCGCTCTGCATACGCTGGTGGCATTTGCAAGGGGTCAGCCAGGTAGATATTGAACAAATCCTGCACCACCAACTTGGCTGCTTGTGTGGTGCGCATGACTTGTGGATGGCGATACAAATTAAGCGACAAAAACTGCTTGAGAGCTGCAGATCTGGCCGCCATTTCAGGAGAAAAGCACACCAGAGCCGCGCTGCGCCTTACGTCGTCTGCAGTTTGTGGATTTGCGGCCCGCAGAGCAACCCGGCTGGCCGCCATGACGTCATACACCTGCGCGCTGAGCATGCGGCGTATCGCCTCAAACAGCAGCCTGCGGCCACCAAGGTGCGGGTGCTGCTTGAGCGCCTCCGCGCAAAACTGCGCGAACAGATCAACGCTCTGCAATTGCTCAAGTGACACCAAACCTGAACGCACCCCGTCGTCAATGTCATGTGCGTTATAAGCAATTTCGTCGGCCAGATTGGTCAGTTGCGCTTCAAGACTGGGCTGCAGCCAGACCCCAGGCGTGGGCAAAAACCGCTGCGCAATTCCCCCGGGCTCCCGCGCGTTAATGCGCTCAGCGTTGCGGCGTGAGCAGTGTTTCAAAATCCCCTCGCGGGTTTCAAAAGTCAGGTTCAAACCGTCGTAGCCGGGATAGCGCTCTTCAAGCGAATCCACCACCCTCAGGCTTTGCAGGTTGTGCTCAAAACCCGCGCTGCTGGGGTCATTCAACTTCAGGCAAGCGTTGAGTGCATCTTGTCCCGCGTGACCAAACGGAGTGTGCCCCAAATCATGCGCCAGCGCGATGGCTTCAACCAGATCCTCGTTCAAAAGCAGGCTGCGCGCAATAGACCGACCGAGCTGCGCAACCTCCAGCGAGTGCGTCAGGCGGGTCCGAAACAAATCACCCTCATGGTTTAGAAACACCTGTGTTTTGTAAACGAGTCGGCGAAAAGCCGTGCTGTGAACGATGCGGTCGCGGTCCCGCTGGTGGTCCGTACGCGTCGGCGCGGCAGGTTCAAAAAACCTGCGGCCGCGCGAGGCGGCTGAGTCAGATGCGTAACACGCCAGAATCATGAAGTACCAGTAAATTAAGGTTCTAGTCCAATGAATGCGGGCGCCAGCAGCTATTAATTAAGTAGCGCATTACCCGAATAATGAATGCAGTCCGTGCAATCCCTGCAATTCGTGCAGTCCGTGCAGAGACCAGCATCGTGCGTCACGCGCAGCAGGCGTCGATGACCTCGCGCACAACAGCGTCTGGTGCCGCACGCACACAGGCCTTTCCCGGGCCATCAATCAATACGAATCGAATCTCGCCCGCTTCTGATTTTTTATCGACACGCATCAGTTCAAGATACCGGCCAGCATTGTCTTTTTCGCGCAGTACAGGCGCCCGCGTCGGTAACCCCGCACGGCCGATGAGAAGCGTCAGGCGTTTGACAAAAGCAGCGTCAACCAGATTCAAACGCTCCGACAAGTGCGCCGCCATGACCATGCCGCAGCCAACGCCTTCACCGTGTAACCATTCGCCGTAACCCAGGCCGGACTCAATCGCGTGGCCGAACGTGTGGCCGAAATTGAGAATCGCCCGCAGCCCCCGCTCGCGTTCGTCTTGCCCCACCACATCGGCTTTGATCTCACAGCTGCGCTGGATTGCATGCGCCAGCGCCACGCTGTCTTTGGCCAGCAATGCATCAAGATTGGCTTCAATCCACGTCATGAATGCCATGTCTGCGATCGGCCCGTATTTGATGACCTCAGCCAGCCCAGCACCCATCTCGCGGTCAGTCAGGGTTTTCAGCACATCCAGATCACACACCACCAACTGCGGCTGGTAGAAAGCGCCAATCATGTTTTTACCCAGCGGGTGGTTGATGGCCGTTTTGCCGCCGACCGACGAGTCCACTTGCGCCAGCAGCGTGGTGGGCACCTGCACAAATGGCACGCCGCGCATGTAGCTGGCAGCGGCAAAACCAGTCATATCACCAACCACGCCGCCGCCTAGTGCAAAAAGTATTGTTTTGCGGTCAAACTGGTTTTGCAGCAGGGTGTCAAAAATGCGCTGAAGCGTGGGCCAATCCTTGTAGACCTCACCGTCTGGCAACTCGAGCAAGACAACCTGCGCATATCGGGCTTGCAGTGCGGCTTTAAGCCTTGCTGCGTAGAGTGGGGCAACCGCTGTGTTGGAAATGATCACTGCGGCGCTGGCGGAGGGCAGTTTTTTCCACGTGTCAGCTATGCCGAGCAAGCCTGAACCAATGACGATGGGATAGCTGCGTTCCGCCAAGCGGATGTCGACCTGCACTGGGTTGGGTTGAGCCTGGAGAGTCATGTCTTCAAGTGTAAGGGCTGCGCTTTTTTGCAATCCTTCGAGCATTCTCGCATTCTCGCGGCGCGTTCAATGCGCATCGCATTGTCACCAAAGAGGCGCCAAAACGATACTAACTTAGCGAAAGAACGCCCGCTTGCTCCAACTGCTTCAAAATACTGCCCACCAGCATAAACACGGTAGGCCTGCCGGTTTCGACAACGAAATGTGCGGTCTGGCGGTAAAGATGATCGCGCGTTTCGTAGAGTTCCTTAAGCCGCAAAAGCGGATCAGCGACTTGCAGCAAAGGGCGACTTTGGTCGTTCCGCAGCCGCCGAAACACCTCCTCGGGTGAGGAATGCAAGTACACAGTCTGGGTGCGGGAACGCAGTAAGCTCCTGTTGCTTTGTCGCAGTATTGAGCCACCCCCGGTCGATAAAACCGATGCGGTAAGCCCAGTTAACTCGCCAAGGACGGTTTCTTCAATGTCACGAAAAGCCGCTTCGCCCTCGCGCTCAAAATACTCCCGTACCGAGCAACCTGTCCGCTGCTCAATTTCCAGGTCAGAATCATAAAATCGCGCATTCAGTCTGCGCGCCAACTGACGTCCAACCGCTGATTTTCCTGATCCCGGCAGACCAACGAAGGCAATGGTGGGAAGGTTCGCATTCAACTGAAAATCAAAAGCCTGCGACCAGCCGAGCGATGCCGCTCAACGCAACGGTGCGCCGTTGGTCAAGACTTTTGGAGTTATAAAAACCAGCAACTCAGATTTCGTGGCGGTACGGGTCTTTTGTTTGAAGAGGGTCCCCAGCACCGGGATATCGCCCAAAACCGGAACTTTGGTTTCGTCTTCGCGGTCAGCCTGCTCATAAATTCCACCAATAACTACGGTACCGCCATTCTCAACAAGAACCTGCGTCTGAATATGTTTGGTGTCAATGGCAAACCCGTTCGCAGTGGAGCGGCCAACGCTGTCTTTATTCACGTCAACGTTCAAAATAATATTGCCTTCGGGCGTTATTTGTGGAGTGACTTCCAGTTTCAAGTTGGCTTTACGAAACGCAATGGAGGTCGCACCGCTGGACGTCGCTTGCTGGTAAGGCAACTCAGTTCCCTGCTCAATCAGCGCTTTGACCTGGTCAGCTGTAACAATGCGTGGACTGGACACAATCTTGCCGCGGCCATCAGCCTCTGCCGCCGAAATTTCGAGGTTCAGCAGTCGGGTCAAGCTTGAATTGAACAACGAAATAGCAAACGATGCGGCTTGAAAACCGTTTTGTCCAACCGCCGGCAGGTTAAGGAAATCCCCAGCGTTAGTACCCAGATTACCGCCGAGCACGGGATTGGTTCCGGTTGGAACATTCGGGGTAATGTATGAATTGCCCACCATGATATTGTTCGTCGTGTTAAGTGGACGCCCACCTAAGCGCACCCCTAACGACTTGCCAAAAGAGTCAGCCGCCTCAACTATTCGCGCTTCAATCAAAACCTGTTTTACAGGAATGTCCAGCTTCAGAATCAGCGATTGAATCTGCTCCAGCTTCGATGGAATATCAGTCACGAAAAGCTGATTGGTTCGGGCTTCAAAAATCACGCTTCCCCGGGCGGACAAAATCTTGGTGGCGCCTGGGGTGGTCGATCCACCTGATACGCCAGAGCCAACCAAGCCAGCTGCGATGTCAGAGGCCTTGGCATAGTTCAAACGGAAATCCTGCGTGCGCAATGGCTCCAAGTTCTGGATCGCATTTTTTGCCTCAAGTTCAATTTTGTCCTTGGCTGCGAATTCGTCCTTGGGTGCGATCAACAGTACATTGCCTGACTTGCGCATGCCCAAACCTCGGGCTTGCAAAATGATGTCCAGCGCCTGATCCCACGGCACATCTTTCAAGCGCAGCGTTACCGCGCCGCTGACGCTGTCGGACGTCACGATATTGAAGCTGGTGAATTCTGCAATAACTGACAGGAGCGAGCGAATCTCAATGTTCTGGAAGTTCAAAGAAAGCTTTTCGCCCGTGTAACCTGGACCTTGGGTGAGTTTTCCAGGGTCGATTTTCTGCTGGCGAACCTCAACGACGAACTGATTGTCGCTTTGGTACGCACTGTGTTCCCACAAGCCCTTGGGGGCAATAACCATGCGCACTTTGTCGCCTGTCTGGAAAGTAGTGACGCTCTGCACTGGGGTGCCAAAATCGGACACATCGAGCTTGCGGCGCAAGCCTTCAGGCAAACTGGATTTAAGAAACTCGACGACCAGCGTCTGGCCCTGCTGGCGGATATCAACGCCAACCTGGTTGTTGGGCAGATCCACAATAATCCGTCCAGCGTTTTCGTTTCCACGACGAAAGTCGAGGTCCTTCAAGGGAAGTACATCGCGGTTGCGATTTTCAGCAAACGCTGGCGGTGCAACGCCGGTCGGAGTCGCAACGGCTACCGGGTCCAACGTTATGACCAACGATTTGCCTTGAATATCGGCCTTGTAGCCCGTTGAGGATTTGAGGTTCAACACTACGCGGGTGCGTTCACCTGCCTGCACCACGTTGGCCGAGCGCAGATTGCCGAGGTTCATTTCGACCGCAGAGCGACCCATTGCGTTGCTGATGCTTGGGAAATCCAGAGCAATGCGCGCTGGGGACTGGATGCTAAAACCGGTAGGCACTGCAGCCAGCGGCTCTGACAGGTCAATTCGAATCACCTCAGAGCCCCCAGACACCGAACCGGTAACGGATTGAATGGTATTGGAGCTTTGAGCCAAAGCGAAAGGCGAAACGCAAAAGACGAGCGCAGCCATAAGCAGCGCCCGGGCCGGTGCGTTGATTGATACCCGGGAAGTCAGCCGATGCGTCGCATTCAGCGCAACGGCAGCCTGTAGTTTCCACGTCTGCTTGCTCATTTTGATACCTCTTGAAGCTTTAAAGTCGCTGGCCGCTCGATCCACTCTCCGGCGGCGTCCTGCACAATTTCTCGCAAAGTCACATCAGACTCTGACACCCTGGTGATGCGGCCGTAGTTTTGGCCCAAATAGTTCCCAACGCGAAGTTGGTACAACAAGTTGTCAACCCGCACCAACGCAACCGGCTGGCCGGCTCTGATCAAGCTGCCAACCATGACCGCAGAATCAAGCGGGGACGCCTCGAGAGGCTCCTTGCGTCTGGCCAACTCTGGCGCAATCAGAGCTACGTTTGCGGTAGCCTGCGTTGAATCACGCTTCAGCGCTTGAGTGAGTTTCAGGCTGCTGAACGGTTCAATCGCGCCTTCCTGTAAATAAGCTTGCGGGGTGAACTTCGTAGGCGCTGGCACAGGGTCAATTTTTGGTCTTGCAGCATTGCGCTCATCAGTCATCCACTTTTGCAGCTCGTCTTGCTCGGACGAGCCGCAACCAGCCAAAGTCAGAACAATCGCGAACGTTGCAGCCAAAGGAGTGTTGCGTAAATTCATTTCGCGGGTCCTTTGGCTGCGGCGGCCGCCTTGCGCTGCAACTCAATCTCTTCGGGATCAAGGTACCGGAAGGTTTTGGCAGTGGCATCCAGCGTCAAGGCGCCGTCCTTGCCAGGCAAAAGCGTCAGGTTATTCAGGGTCACGATACGTGACAGGTTGGCAATGTCGGCTGCAAAAGAGCCAATGTCGTGGTACCTGCCCGTCACGCGAACCGCTATGGGCAGCTCCGCGTAATAAGCTTTCACACTTACTTGACCCGGCCTGAACAAATCAAACAGCAGGCTGCGGCCAAGACCGGCCTGGTTGATGTCAGAAAGCAGTGCATCCATTTCAGCCTTGCTGGGCAGCTGTTTTTCAAGCTGGGTCACGTACTGAAGAACTTCCTCTCTCTGCTTTTTTAAAGCCTCAAGGCTTGCGGCTTGAACCACCTTCTTTTTATAGTCTTCTCGCAAAACCACCTCTTTGGCGCGCTCCGCTGTCAGCTCTTCATCAGACGTGCTGAGCCACAAGAACCAGAGCGCGACTACCACCACCGCTGCCACAGCAAAGCACAGCAAATACCGTGGAACGGCAGGCCACGAGGGCGGATCATTTGGGTTGAGCCCGACAAACTGTGACTTCAAGCGATCCTGGAAGCCAGCGAAATCAACATTAATTTTAGGAATATTAGCCATGGTCAACCTTTCAGGTCTTGCCTGCGGCTGGGGCAGCGGCAACCGGCGCTGGGCCAGATGCACCCGGTTTCGGCGCCGACGGCACCCCTACAGCAGACGCACCTGAGGCCGGGGTTTTGGCAGTGTCAGTGACCCGCTTAAGCGCAACCCGCATAGAGAAGTTAGCCACCCGGCGCTGGTCACGCGCACTCAAAGCAACGGTAGAGGCTGTAATTTCGATCAACTCCGGCTTGGACAGCCACGGACTGTTATTAGACAGATTTCTCAGCAGCTCTGACACCCGCTCGTTCGATTGTGCAACGCCTGCAATCAGTACATTTTGGTTGTCCTGCTTCATGCTGGAGATGTAAACACCGTCGGGAAGCTGCTTGACCAGCTCGCTCAGCAAATACACCGGCAGATTGCGGTTGCCCTGAAGTTCTTCTACAGCGCCTTGGCGCGCTCTCAAGCCGGCGATTTCGGCTTGCAAAGTCGCGATATCTTTGATTTGCTCTTCCAGCTTCTTGGTCGCCGTCTTCAAAGTCGTATTCTTGCCTTGCTGGTCCGAAATTTTGGCTTGATACCAAAGATGCACGCTGCCGGAAATCAAACCGCCAATCAATGCCGCAATTGCCAAAGAAACAAAAAACGCCTCCCGCTTACGCTTGCGGGCCGCTTCTCGGTGAGGGAGCAAATTGACTAAAATCACCGCAAAAACCTCCGCAAAGCTAACCCACAAGCCGTCAAATAGGAGGCAGCTTCGCGTTTCATTTTCTTCTCGCGAACGTTGCTACCGATCTTCATACCTTCAAACGGGTCTGCCTGAACGCAGGCAAAGGACGTTTGCTGTGTCACAGACTCGGCCAGCCCGGGCAACGCAGACGAACCCCCGGCCAGCATCACGTAGTCCACTTTGTTATTTGGAGTACTGGTGAAAAAGAACTGGAGAGCACGGCCAATTTCTTGCGCCATGCTGTCAACAAACGGTTTGAGTACTCCCGACTCGTAATCCTCTGGAAGATCACCACCGCGCTTTTTGGTTTCAGCCTCTTCGGGGGAAAACCCGTACTGGCGAACAATCAGCTGCGTCAATTGCGCACCGCCGAAAGCCTGGTCCCGCTCATAAAGCACTTCGTCGTTCCGGATGACCTGCATGCTGGTCGTTAAAGCACCCACTTCAAAAAGTGCTACCAAAGTATCTACGCCCTTATTGGGCATGTTTTCAATAAGTCTCGCCGTTGCCAGACGGGAAGCGTACGACTCCACGTCGATGACGATGGGTTTGAGGCCTGCCGCCTCGGCCAAGCCTTGCCGATCCTGCACTTTTTCTTTTCGCGAAGCAGCGATCAGCACTTCCACATCGCCAGCCGAGGACGCACTGGGCCCGACTACACAAAAATCAAGGCTGACTTCGTCAAGCGAAAACGGAATGTACTGATTGGCTTCAGACTCGACCTGAATTTCAAGCTCAGATTCACTAAGACCGCCGGGTAGGATTATCTTTTTGGTGATGACAGCGGACGCTGGCAACGCCATTGCGACGTGCTTGGTGCGGGTACCACTTTTTTTGACGACCCTGCGCACCGCTTCGGCCACTTCGTCAAATTTTTCAACGTTACCGTCTGTAATCCAGCCGCGCTCGAGCGGCTCAATCGCACATCGATCCAGCACCAGATTGCCCGAACTATCGTGGCTGAGTTCGACCAGCTTCACACTCGATGAGCTGATGTCGAGCCCTAGCAGGGCCGGTTCCTGGCGTTTTAATAAAGACCCCAAAGAGATCAAAACAGTCCCCAATTTTGGCTACTTGGTAGCGTTGTGCACTTAAGAAATTACGTGAATATTATCAGCAAGCACTTTGTCCGATAAGGATTTTTTTCAGTTTAAGCACCTTTAACGTTGTCAAAAACTGACGCTTCTTACAAATTTATTCAGGCTTGGTGCGTATCCTCCAGCAAACAAAAAGGTCAAACTAGAAGTTACGCCCAGTTGGCGCGACCCAGCCCGGGACGGCCTGAATTCCGCAATTGCTCCAGATTTTTATTATTCTGATTAAAGATTACGATTACCACTATGTACCCAGCGTTCACGCATTTTTATGCCTAGCCCGACTCCACCAACTCCACCCTCCGCCAGCAAAAAGTCTGGATTTGCCAAACAAAACGCATGGGTCGACTTGACCTTGAAAGTAGTGATGTGGCTCTCGGGGCTTGCATTGGCAGGCGTGGTGGGCGTGGTGATGGTCGTCGCTGTTGCGTTGGCGGTCGCCTACCCAAACCTGCCGGACATCTCCGATTTGTCTGACTACCGGCCCAAACTTCCAATGCGTGTGTACTCGGCAGATGGCATTGTCATTGGCGAGTTCGGCGAAGAGCGCCGCCGCCTGACGCCGATCAATGAAATTCCGAAAGTTATGACGGATGCCGTCCTGGCGATTGAGGATGCAAGGTTTTTCTCTCACGGTGGCGTCGATTACCTGGGTGTTATCCGCGCAGGGCTGGCCAACTTTGGCCGTGCGAAAGCGCAAGGCGCGTCAACCATCACGATGCAGGTCGCCCGCAACGTGTATCTGTCGGCCGAAAAGACCTACACCCGGAAAATATACGAGATTTTGCTGACATTCAAGCTGGAACATCTGCTGACCAAGAACCAGATTCTTGAAATCTACATGAACCAGATTTTTCTGGGTAACCGCGCCTATGGATTTGCCGCCGCATCAGAAGTTTATTTCGGTAAGGCGCTCAAGGACGTCAGCATCGCGGAAGCCGCCATGTTGGCGGGTTTGCCCAAAGCTCCCTCAGCCTACAACCCGATTGCCAACCCCAAACGCGCCAAAGCCCGACAGCTCTACATCATCGAACGGATGGAGGCCAACGGCTTCATCACTGGTGCACAGGCGATTGCCGCAAAAGAAGAAGAGCTCATAGTCAAGACCGGGCCAGACGCTGGGCGGGTCCATGCAGAGTACATCGCCGAAACGGTGCGCCAGCTTGTGTACAGCCAGTACGGAGAACAATCGTACACACGCGGACTAAACGTGTTCACTACGCTCAGGGCAGCCGACCAGACGGCCGCTTACAAGGCATTGCGCAAAGGCATCATGGACTACGAGCGCCGCCAGATTTACCGCGGCCCCGAAAAGTTTATTGACCTGCCCAAAGACGCCAAAGAAGTTGAAGAAACGATCGACGAAGCCCTGACCGAAAGCCCCGACAACGGCGACATCATGTCGGCCGTGGTACTCGAATCAAGCGCCAAACGCATTGTTGCCCTGCGCCAGAACAGCGAACGCGTGGAAATTACCGGTGAAGGCCTCAAACCCGCACTGTCAGGCCTGGCGGACAAGGCCGCACCCAACATCAAAATACGGCGCGGCGCGCTGATCAGGGTGGTTAAAACGCCCAAAAACACCTGGGAAATCACCCAACTGCCTGAGGTTGAAGGCGCTTTTATTGCGCTGGACCCGCGCGATGGCGCCATTAGGGCGCTGGTGGGCGGTTTTGATTTTGAGAAAAACAAGTTCAACCACGTGACGCAGGCGTGGCGCCAGCCTGGCTCCAGTTTCAAGCCATTCATCTACTCTGCGGCGCTAGAAAAAGGTTTCTCGCCCGCTACCGTGATCAACGATGCTCCGTTGTTCTTCGATGCAGGCGTAACCGGCGGTCAGCCTTGGGAGCCGAAAAATTACGATGGGACTTTCGAAGGTCCGATGAGCCTGCGCACCGGCCTGAAACGGTCGAAAAACATGGTGTCTATCCGCATTTTGCAGTCGATAGGGCCGACCTATTCACAAGAGTGGCTTGGCCGGTTTGGATTTGAAGCTGAAAAGCACCCGGCGTACTTAACGATGGCGCTAGGCGCTGGCTCCGTTACTCCGATGCAGATGGCGACGGCGTACTCGGTGTTTGCCAACGGCGGTTACCGCGTAACGCCCTATCTGATTACCAAAATCACTGACCAAAAAGGCAAAGTGCTGGTAGAGGCCAAGCCGCCCGTACTGAACGAATCCATGCGTGGAATTGATTCGCGCAACGCCTTCATCATGTCCAGCTTGCTGCAGGAAGTTACCCGATCGGGCACAGCCGCCAAAGCACAGGCCATGCTAAAACGGCCCGATCTTTATGGCAAAACAGGCACCACCAATGACTCTATCGACACCTGGTTTGTAGGGTATCAACCAACCCTCACAGCAGCAGTCTGGATGGGGTACGACACACCAAAAAAATTGGGCGACAAGGAAACAGGCGGTGGGTTAAGTCTGCCGGTATGGATTGATTTCATGGCCCACGCGCTCAAGGGCGTCGCCGTGGCAGAACCCACTCCACCCAGCGGCTTGGTGAACCAAGGCGGCGAGTGGTACTACGAGGAATACGTGGGCGGCGCAGGCGTTCGCAGCTTGGGTATGCGCGATGCAGCACCAGCGCCAGCGGCTGACCCATCGGCGTCGCCGGTGCCGGATGGGGACGCGCCAATCTCAGTGCAACCACCGAGTGACGAGAAAAAGCGCATTCTGGATCTGTTCAAGAACTGAACAGCACCGCCTGCCCCGCCTGGGCGCTGGCTTCTCGTGTCAGCACAAAGAATAAATCTGCTGCATTTTTGGTGTCTAGCCACTGCCCGTCCACATACTTGTAGTGGTACCCACCGGCCTTGGCCGCCAGCCAAATTTCTTGCAGCGGTTTTTGCAGATTCATGACGATCTGGCTTTTGTTCGCGAAGGTCAACGTGATCATGCCGCCGCTGCGCTGGTTGTCGATATCAGCGTCGCTGGTTTCATTGATTTGGTCGCAGGCCAGTTCAACGGCTTGCAAAGCGGCTTCCGCGTGGTTCAAATACTCAAGGTCGGTCATTACAATCCAATGATGATTTTTTCAATTCGAATTTTAGGCCGATGCACAAAGCTCGTTCTGACCCACGGCTCGCTCGCCATAGCAGCGTTGTTGATCGCTGGTTGTGGCCAGCGCGGTCCACTTTTTTTGGCGCCCCAAAGCGTTCCATTCACTCTGCTGCCCGCCGCAACTCCTGCAAGCTCCGCAGCCAGCGCAGCGCCGGCAACCAACGCATCGGCAGCCAAATGAAGCCTGTTGCCGGACATCCATTTGTCGCCTACCAGAACGGCGCGCTGCAGGTCGAGGGTGCAACGTTAAGCGCGTTGGCCGAGCAGTTTGGCACGCCGCTTTTTGTGTATTCCAAGGCCTCAATGCTGGACGCGCTAGCCGCATACCAGCGCGGCTTTGCAGGACGCAATGCACAAATTTGCTACGGCATGAAGGCCAACTCAACACTGGGCGTTTTGCAGGTTTTTGCAGCAGCAGGCTGTGGATTTGACATCGTTTCCAGCGGTGAGCTGGCTCGGGTGGTGGCTGCTGGTGGAGACGTCAAAAAAGTCATTTTTTCTGGCGTGGGCAAAACCCGCGTTGAAATGCGCGAGGCCTTGCACGCCGGTATTGGCTGCTTTAACGTGGAGAGCGAAGCCGAGCTGGATGTGCTTTCCGCAGTGGCGATGGAGCTGGGGCTTCGCGCGCCGGTCAGCATTCGCGTCAATCCCAATGTGGACCCCAAAACGCACCCGTACATTTCAACTGGGCTGAAAGGCAACAAGTTTGGGGTTGCCCACAGCGATGCGTTGCGTATCTACCAGCACGCGGCCTCCCTGGCTGGCCTTCATGTGGTGGGAATTGACTGCCACATCGGCTCGCAAATCACTGAGGTCACCCCCTACCTTGACGCAATGGACCGGGTGCTTGACCTGGTTGAGGCAATTGAAACAGCAGGCATCCCGATTGCCCATATCGACTTCGGCGGCGGCCTGGGCATTAACTACAACGGGGATACGCCGCCCGCAGCAGATGAGTTATGGCGGCAGCTGTTGGCGAAGATCGACGCGCGCGGCCATGCAGGCAAAAAGCTGGTAATCGAGCCCGGCCGCTCGCTGGTCGGTAACGCCGGTGTGTGTGTCAGTGAGGTGATTTTTATCAAACCCGGCGAACAGAAAAACTTTTGCATCATCGACGCCGCCATGAACGACCTACCCCGCCCGGCTTTGTACCAGGCGTTTCATGCGATTGTCCCGACGCAGCTAACCGGCAAACCAACTGCCACCTATGACGTGGTGGGCCCGGTGTGCGAGAGCGGTGACTGGATTGGTCGTGACCGCGATTTGAGCGTGGTGGCGGGTGAGTATGTGGCGGTATTGTCAGCCGGTGCGTATTGCATGAGCATGGCCAGCAACTACAACACGCGCGGCCGCGCAGCTGAAGTCCTGGTCGATGGCGTTCAAGTCCATTTGATTCGGCAACGGGAAACCGCGCAAGACCAGATGCGCCAGGAGCGCCTGATTTAACGGCGTTGCACTGCTATTGATTTACTAGCTGCTTGCGCCCTGTTTTATTGGGCTGCAGCCTTTTTTTCTTCAAGTATTGCTGTATGCGCCAGCCCAGCAGCACCGCAATGATGGCAGCGTAAACAAACACTTCAGCGAAGTCGTTTTTGCCTGATCGCATCCAGAAAAAATGCAGCAGCCCCAAACCTGCAATCACGTACACCAGCTTGTGCAGCAATTGCCAACGTTTGGCGCCAAAAGCTTTAATTGCGCGGTTAAACGACGTGGCAGCAAGCGGTGTGAGCAGCAAGAACGCTAAAAACCCCACCAAAATAAATGGCCGCTTGATGATGTCTTTGACAATGTCGCCGACATCAAAACCCATGTCAAACCCGCTGTAGCTCAGCAGATGAATCACCACGTAAAAGTAAACAAACAAACCCAGCATGCGCCGAAAACGCGCCAGCGCCGGGGTGTTGGTAATGGTGCGCAGTGGCGTGACCAGCAACACGATGCAGATAAAGCGCAGCGTCCAGTCACCCGTGGCGCGAATCAGGGCTTCAGCCGGGTTGGCACCCAGCGTGTTGGTCAACGCGCCGTACAGCAGCCATGCAAATGGCAGCAGGCACAGCATGAACAAGGTGGGCTTTGCTGCTGGGTGGAGCAAGGCCTTTTGGCGCGAAATCATCAAAAGTTTTTCTTCAAGTCCATGCCTGCATAAAGCTGCCCCACCTGCGCTTCGTAGCCGTTGAACATCAATGTTTTGCGCTTTTTGGCGAACAGGCCGTCTTCGCCGATGCGGCGCTCTGTGGCCTGGCTCCAGCGGGGATGGTCAACCGCGGGGTTTACGTTAGAGAAAAATCCGTACTCATTGGCGGCAGCCTTGTTCCATGCGGTTTTTGGCTCTTTGTCGGTAAAGCGAATTTTGACGATGCTTTTGCCGCTTTTGAAGCCATACTTCCAAGGTAGCACCATGCGCACTGGTGCGCCAGCCTGGTTGGGCAGCACTTCGCCGTACATGCCAAACGTCAACAGCGCCAGCGGGTGCATGGCCTCGTCCATGCGCAGTGCCTCCACATACGGCCAGTCCAGCACACGTGAACCCACGCCGGGCATGGTTTTGGGGTCAGCCAGGGTCACAAACTCAACGTATTTGGCACTGCCGAGCGGCTCCACTTTTTTGATCAGCTCAGACAACGAATATCCCACCCACGGGATCACCATCGACCAGCCTTCGACGCAGCGCAAGCGATAAATGCGCTCTTCCTGCGGGCTGAGTTTGAGCAGGTCTTCCAGCGTGTAGGTTTTGGGTTGCTTGACCAGGCCCTCAATAGCCACTGACCAGGGTTTGGTGACCAGCGTGCCAGCATTTTTGGCCGGGTCGGCCTTGTCGGTGCCGAATTCGTAGAAATTGTTGTAGGTGGTCGCGTCTTTGTACTCGGTGATTTTTTCCATCGCAATCGCACCGGCCACAGCCGATTTGCCGCCCGCCAAGGTGGCAAGTTTTCCGGGTTTGGCCACCGTCTGCGCCATGGCTTCACGGCCCGCCCAGCCCGCCAGTGCAGCCCCGGCAGCACCCGTGGCCATCAGCTTCATCATCTCGCGGCGGCCCTGGTAAGTGCCGTGGGTGGTAATTTCGCTTGGCATCGGGTAGTTAAAGCCGTTGGCGTTGGTTTTAATGAGCATTGTGATCTCCTTAAGGTTCGTTAAATTCTGTAGCGTTGAGAGTTAGTCTTGATACGCAGTCAAGTCTTACATGGATTCTGAAATCCAGAACAAGTTTCGGGGTAGTCCAGAAACAACAAAACCCGCCAGAGCATCAAGCGATGCTTTGGCGGGTTGGTTTTTTAAGCCTGGTCGGATCAGCGCAAACCGGCAACGTAGTCGGCCAGCGCCTTGATTTCACGGTCGTTGAGCTTGGCAGCAACCTGCGACATTTGCAGGTTGTTTTTACGAACGCCTTCGCGGAAGTACGTCAGCTGCGCTGCGACATATTCGGCGTGCTGGCCGCCCAGGCGCGGGTTTTGTGCTGGGATGCCTGCACCGTTCGGGCTATGGCAGCCTGCGCACGCGGTAATGCCGCGTTCAGCAATGCCGCCGCGGTAAATACGCTCGCCCAAAGCGGCTTGGGTTTTGTCTGTGGCAAAGCCGGGCTTGATCTTTTTGGTGGTGACCCAGTAGGCGATGTTGCGCATATCGTCTTCAGACAGCGCTGAGGCCAGGCCTTGCATGATGGCGTTGGCGCGCTTGCCGGATTTGTACTCTTGCAATTGCTTGACCAGATACTCAGGGTGCTGCTGCGACAACTTTGGGTTGCCGGGTATCGCCGAATTCCCATCGGCCGCGTGGCAGCCTGAGCACACAGCAAAGCTGGCCTCTCCTTTAGCCAGGTCGGGTTTGGCCGCAGCGGGCGCCGGACCGGCAGCAAAAACGGATGCGGCAGAAAAAGCGAGCAACGCAGTGAGAACAGAGTGGGCAATCAACTTCATATCGGGGGTGCTTTTAAATGCTTTTTAAACTGGCAAGTTGTAACTTGGAATCGTCGAATGTTTAAATTTTACAATGGCTTATACGCGTTCCCGGTTTGTCGGGTATTGCCCACCCAAATTACCACCATGGCCACCTCAACACACACACCCACCCTAGAGCCGAGCAAGCCTGACCCAAAAATCGCCATGGGCTGGCTGCACACGGCCAAGTTTTTAACCACCGCGCCTGAGCTCAAGCACTTGCCGCGCATCGAGGTGCCTGAAATTGCTTTTGTCGGCCGCTCCAATGCGGGCAAATCGACCTGCATCAACACACTAACGCAGCAGCATCGGCTGGCCTACGCGTCCAAAACGCCGGGCCGCACGCAGTCGATTAATCTTTTCACGCTGGGCAAGCAAGGCGTGACCGATGCAGTGTTGACCGACCTGCCCGGCTACGGCTACGCAGCCGTGCCCAAAGAAGCCAAGCTGCGCTGGCAACAGGTGATGGGCAACTATTTGCAAACGCGCGACAACCTCAAAGCAGTGGTGCTGATGTGCGACCCCCGCCGGGGCATGACCGAGCTGGACGAAATTTTGTTAGACGTGATTCGCCCCCGGGTTGAGGAAGGCCTGAAGTTTTTGATCCTGCTGACCAAGTCTGACAAGCTCAACAAAACAGAGGGCGCCAAAGCGCTGCAAATTGCCAAGCTCAATGCCGGTGGCGGAGACGTCAAGCTGTTTTCCGCACTCAAGAAGCAGGGAGTGGAAGAAGTTGCCCAGCACCTGTGGGACTGGACACATTCAGAGAAAAAAGTGCCGTTAGCGCAATAAATGCGAGCGCAAGCAGCTACTAAATTCATAGCGTTTTATCTCTTGTCGAATTTATGAACCAATACCTGCAACCCTTGCCGCACGGCATGACGCTTTCCTGCCGCAGTGCAGGCGAAAAAGGCCGGCCCGTGCTGGTATTTTTGCACGGTTTTCCCGAAGCCGCGTTTGTTTGGGACGAGTTGCTGACCCACTTTGCACAACCGGAAAACGGCGGCTACCGCTGCATTGCGCCAAACCTGCGCGGCTTTGAAAATTCAAGCGCACCAACGGATGTGAGTGCCTACAGACCCAAGCACCTGGTGCAAGACATCGCCGCGTTGATCGCGCTGGAAGGCACTCCGATAGATTGCCTGATTGCGCATGACTGGGGTGGCGCGGTGGCCTGGAACTTGGCCGCCAGCCAACCCCAGCTGATTCAAAAGCTGGCCATCATTAATTCACCACATCCCGGCACGTTTTTGCGCGAGCTCCAGCACTCGACCCAGCAGCAAGCAGCCAGCGCGTACATGAATTTTTTGATTCGGCCAGATGCTGAAGCGCTTCTCGCTGATGAGGACTTTCGGCGCTTGTTTGAGTTTTTTATGCCCTTCAGCACGGTAAAAGGCACGACTGGCCCGCGCGTAGCTCCAGCGTGGCTGACCGAAGCCGTGCGCGACCAGTTTCGGCAAGTGTGGCAAAGCGGCTTGACCGGGCCCTTGAACTTTTACCGCGCGTCGCCCCTGCGCCCGCCACGCCCAGGCCCGCCGCACAACGACCCGGCCGCGTCTGGCGTGGTCATACCGCGTGCCCTCCTGGATGTGTTGGTACCCACACTCGTTTTGTGGGGCATGGGAGACATTGCTTTGCCACCTGCGCTACTCGATGGCCTGGCCGACTACGTGCCGAACATGCAGTTAGAAAAAATCGAAGGCGCAACGCACTGGATAGTGCATGAGCAGCGCGAGTTGGTGATTAGGCATTTACAGCGGTTTTTATCAGCCCGATAACGGCTGCCAGCAGATCAAGGCGGCAATTTATCGCGGCATGAAGGGCATACCGCCGCCGCCAGTCGTCGGCATACCCATAGGCGGCGGTGCGTTGGGGTTGCCACCACCGCCCGGCAGCCCAAACGGCACGGGTAAAGGCTCTCTGGTGTTGCCCGGCCCACCGAAAGTCTGGTTCAAAATGTCAGATTGCACGCCTTGCACGCCGCGGTTTTGGCCGGGCAGTCCGGGTATTTGACCTCTGCTGGCCCCCGGTCCAAAGCCCTCGCCCCCCATGCGCCTGAAAACATCCTGCAAGTTTTGCCCTTCACGCATGATGCCGCGCTCGATCAGGCTGCGCTGCATGATGGCATCAAGCGCGTTGCGGTGTTCCACCACGTCGCCATCAAACTGCCCGCGTGCGCGCACTAAAAATACTGGCAACTGCCCCGTGTAAATTTTGGGCGCAAACGCATCGATGGGGATATACGCCGCCTGCCCTTGGGTGATGTTGACGCGGCCACGGGCCGTTTCCAGTGTCGTTTCGCCCTCGTACACCACGTTGTGCGTACCAGCTTCCTCTTCGGTTTCAGCGTCGGCCAGGGTGTAGTAAATCACTTCATGGTCAGTGCCGCGCACGCCCACGGTGGCTATTGGCGTGTTGATGCGGTAGCCCTTTGGCCGGGTCTTGCCGATCCAGCCCGTTACCGTGCGCAAGCTGCCAGTAACCAAATCAATCCACGACCTGTCACGGCTGTTGCCGTTGGCCGCATACGCCGTGATTTTGATGATCGAATTAGCCCGAACGGCAACGTAAGCGCCATCTGCCATATTGGCATGCGCCTCGCTTTCATCCTCGGTTTTGATCGTGTCACCAGCTTCAAGCGACATGCCTACCGTCATCTCACGCGGCACGCCTTTGAGAGTGGTGACGGTTACTGTGCCGCTGAGCAAATCCACTGTGCCGACGATGCCCGCGGGAAGGGACGATTTGTTCGGGCTGGCTACTGGAGCGGCTTTGGCGGCGGGTTTGGTTTGTGCCCAGGCCGACGTGAACAGGAAGCTTGCAAAAAATGCGACTAGCAGCGCTCGGCTTACAGCTTGGAAGGAGTTCATAGGCTCGTATCGATTTGTTGCTGTAGCGTAACCTGCTTAATGATGGGTATCAAGTTGCAGCGCGTCGGATGCTGCGGTTCGGAATTGAGCTTGCAGTTCTTTTATTCAAACAAATCGGCCTCTGGCGCTTTGAATACGGGCGCGAATAGCTCTTGGATTTGTAGCAGTTTGCCTTCATTGGAAGTGCCGGGGGTTGCCCGGCTGCAACTCACTTGTCTTTTGCTTCGCCAAAAGAAAGTAAGCAAAGAAAAGGCGACCCTACTGTCTGCGATCCTTCGCTTCGCTGCGGATACCCTGCGGTGCTCTGATTAGCCGGAAATTTTAGAAACTAGTCGGCTACGCCGCCGTCGGACATCTAAAATTTATATCCGTCTAATCCTGCGCTCCTCAGCGCATACAGAAGGGGTGGGTAGAAAAGCGGGGATGAACTCGCAAGTAAGCCCTATGCGCTTGCTTGCTCCCCGATTCCGAATCCGATTGCACTCCCCCAAACCCGTCCTGGCTGGGCTTGAAAAAGCTGGAGGAGACGGATTAAAAAATTTAGATGTCCGACGGCAGCGAAGCCGACTAGTTTCTAAATTTTCCGTCTCCTTCAGCTTTTTCAAGGAACCGCGAAGCGGCCCAGACTGCGGGTCGCCTTTCTTTTGCTTACTTTTCTTTGGCGAAGCAAAGAAAAGTGAGTTGCAGCCGGGCAACCCCCGGCA
>JANNCT010000062.1:0-54305 GCA_031386895.1 Polaromonas sp. | reverse complement strand
CTGCACATTTGAAACTGGCTGCTTAGAGATCTGCTTGAAAACACCGAATACGCGAATTTGAAAAGACCCTACCCATGACCCCCATCATGACCTTTTTATGGCCTGAATTTCTTTGGCTCTTGCCCATGGCCTCGCGCACGATTGACAAGCTGGCGTAGCGCAGGTTGGTTTTTTTCTTGCGCCGCAGCAGCCAGATGTACAGCAGCACCAGCAGCGGCAAAAGCAGCAGCAGCCAAAGAAATTCAGGCCATAAAAAGGTCATGATGGGGGTCATGGGTAGGGTCTTTTCAAATTCGCGTATTCGGTGTTTTCAAGCAGATCTCTAAGCAGCCAGTTTCAAATGTGCAGGCAGCCGTTTGCCTGCCGCGGCTCTGCTGCGTTGTTTGCGAAGGTCGGTAAAACGCATCAGGGAAGTCACCAGATCGCCATCGGTGGCCAGCTCCAGTGTGTCTACGCCAGCGCGCATCAGCGACTGCCGCAGCACCACTTCACGCTGCGCTGCAATGCGTGCAAAGCGTTTGCGAAATCCCGCATCGTGCGTGTCCACCATCATGTGCTCACCGGTTTCAACGTCCAGCATCGGAATCAAACCAAGGTCGGGTAGCTCAAGCTCTAACGGGTCAAGCAGCCGCACCGCCACCACTTCATGGCGCTGTGCCAGCATGCCAAGAGGCTTTTCCCAGCCTGCTTCGCTGATGAAGTCAGACACCACAAAAATCGTAGAGCGGCGGCGGATTTGCCGAGCAGCTGTTTCCAGTAATTCGTGCAGGCGGGTAGGGCCTGTTGGCGCAGTGGCGGGTCGGTTTTGCAGACTGTGCAAAAGGTCCAGCACGTGCTTTCTGCCGCCGCGCGCGGGTACGACTTTGTCAACGCCTGCACCGTACAACATTGCTCCCACACGGTTGCCGTGGCGCGTCAGCACACTTGCCAGCGCGCCCACAAAATCTCCTGAAATACTGCGCTTGAGCTGCTGGCCCGAGCCAAAGTCCATCGACGGGCTCAGGTCGAGCAAAAACCAGGCGCTCATCTCGCGGTCTTCAGTGAAAACGCGCACATGGGGCTGCTGCAAGCGGGCTGTCACGTTCCAGTCGATATGGCGCACATCGTCGTGGTGCTGGTATTCGCGCAGGTCTGCCAGGTCCATACCTGTGCCGCGCAACAGCGTGCGGTAGTCGCCCTGCAGCAAGCCGTCAAGGCGGCGCAGCACTGTCCACTCCAGCCTGCGCAGGAGTTGTTCAGCGCCTTCTTTTGGTTTAGGCGGCGAGCTGTTCATGTGCCAACGGTTTTGCGGGTTGCGGAATTTTTGCCATGATTTTGCTGACCACCGCATCGGCGCTCAAGCCTTCAGACAGCGCCTCATACGACAGCACCAGGCGGTGCCGCAGCACATCGGGGACCAGGTCGGTCATGTCCTCCGGCAGGGCATAGGTCCGGCCGCGCAACATGGCAAGAGCGCGTGCGCCTTCGGTCAAATTGATCGTCGCACGCGGGCTGGCCCCAAAAGTGATGAAGCGGGCCAACTCTTTCATGCCGTGCTTTTCAGGGTTGCGGGTGGCGGACACCAGCTTGACCGCGTACTGCACCAATGATGGGTCAACGTACACCTGCCGGCACTGCGCTTGCAATGCGGCCAGTTGCTCAGTGGTGGCAACAGCGGCGACTGCTACCGCCGGGCCCGTTACGCGTTGCACGATGACGAATTCTTCTTCATCGGTTGGGTAGTCGACCAGCACCTTCATCATGAAGCGGTCTACCTGCGCTTCAGGCAGCGGGTAGGTGCCTTCAGTTTCAATCGGGTTTTGCGTGGCCATGACCAAAAAGGGTGAGGGTACTTTGTGCGTAACGCCAGCAATGGTGACTTGCCGCTCTTGCATGACTTCTAGCAGCGCGCTTTGCACTTTGGCGGGTGCGCGGTTGATTTCATCGGCCAACAGCAAATTGGTAAACACCGGGCCTAGCGAAGTGCTGAAGTCGCCCGTTTTCTGGTTGTAAATGCGCGTGCCAATCAGGTCGGCGGGCACCAGGTCGGGGGTGAATTGAATCCGCTTGAAATCGCCCGTGATGGTGTTGGCCAGGGTTTTAACGGTGAGTGTTTTGGCGAGGCCCGGTACGCCTTCCACCAGCAAGTGGCCCTGGGCCAGGATGGCGACCATCACGCGCTCTAAAAACTTGTCTTGCCCCACGACGATGCGTTTGACTTCGTAGAGGATTTGTTCCATGAGCTGGGCGGTGTCTTGGTTTTCTTGCATGTCTTTGGCCTTTTGATTCGGGTTCGGGTTCGGGGAGTTGATCAGTTTGGCGACAGAGCAATCGGCTGCTTTGCAGGTCGATTGGTCTGTCCCGCAAAGTATTGGTTTGCGGTTTGTTTACTACGTTGGTTAGAAGGGTGGCATTCCAGCGGCTGCTGCTGCGTTTTCGATAGGCACCGCAAACGCTACTCCCACAAAGCTTCTCTGCTGGTTCGGGTTGTAAATTGCTGTGACGATGCCCACCACCTGGCCGTCCATCGTTACCAGTGGTCCGCCTGAATTGCCGGGGTTGGCCGCTGCATCGAATTGAATCAGGTTGCTCATCTCCTGCCGACCCTCGGGCGAGCGAAAAGTTCTTCTCAAGCCAGAAACAATTCCGCTGGACGCAGACGGCCCGATACCAAACGGGTAGCCCACGGCCATTACCTGGTCTCCCGGCCGAAGCTCAGCGGTGGAGCGCATCGTGGCGGCAATCATGTCGTCGGGGATTTTGTGCGCCTGCAGCACCGCCAGGTCGTTTTCGGGCTGCGCGCCAGTAATTGATGCTGTGGTGGTCAGGCCGTCAGCAAAAGTAATGTGGATGGTCTGGGCGCTTTGCACCACATGCAAATTGGTCAGGATGATGCCTTTGTCGACAATCACCACTCCAGTGCCTACGCTGCGTTCGTCGTCCTTGCCATCTTTGTCTTTGCCCATGCCCACCACCCGCACCACGGACGGGCTGATAAGTTCATAAGCCTTGGCGGCGGCCGAGGGCAGGTTGGTGGTCTCCAGCGTTTTCAAGACCGCTGCGTTGATGATTTCTTGCGTGAGCTTGCGCTCTGCGGGCCTTGCAGACAAAGTCAGAGTGGTCGCCAATGCCAGCGCGAGCAAGCCAACAACCGACCACAAAAAGTAAATATTGCCGGGCGAAAAAAAACCGCGCAAGCGGGCGGTTTTGCTGAGTGGCGTCTGGGCAGCTTTGTTGGTTTGCGATTCAGCGCTTGCCGAACCTGTTGGAGTTGTTGGAGCTGTCGGACTTGTTAGGGCAGCTGGGACGCTGGAGCTGCTGTAGAGGGCTGAGCGGCGCATGGGAGTTCCTGGGTAGAAAACCGGGTTTCGGCGGGGTGTCGCAATCCTGCTGAATCTGACTGAATCTGTTTGAACCGTATCACGATTTCTACTTTATTGCATCTGCTGCCCGACAGAGGTGGCGCGCTGAAGTATGTCAATATCCGGCAACCTTCACCTGGCACCCATGACCACCTGGATAGACACCCACTGCCACCTCGACGCCGCCGAGTTCAGCCCGGACACGCCCGAAGTGGTGGCGCGGGCGCTTGCTGCGGGGGTCGTGCATTGCGTGCTGCCAGCGGTAGCGGTCGGCAATTTTGAGCAGGTTCGGGTGCTGGCGCACCAGTTTGGGTACAGCTACGCGCTGGGCATTCACCCGCTGTGCGTTGGCGCTGCCCAAGACGCTGACCTGGCGGCGTTAGATGCTGAACTTGCGCTTTGTAAAGATGACCCCCGACTGGTGGCGGTGGGTGAAATTGGCCTGGACTATTTTGTGCCTTCGCTCAACCAAAGCCCCTTAAAAGAACGCCAGGAGCATTTTTACCGGGAGCAGCTCAAGCTCGCGCGCAAGCACGGTTTGCCGGTAATTTTGCATGTCAGGCGGTCAGCCGACAAGTTGCTTAAACACTTGCGTGCGCTTGAGCCGGCTGGCGGCTGGTCGGGCATCGCCCACGCGTTTAACGGCAGCGAACAGCAGGCCAACGCGTTTTTAAAGTTGGGCTTCAAGCTCGGATTTGGCGGCACGATCACTTTTGATGCGGCGCTGCAGCTTCGGCGCCTGGCCGCCACGTTACCGCTAGATGCTCTGGTGATGGAAACCGATTCGCCAGATATTCCGCCGCAGTGGGTTTACAAAACCGCAGCACAGCGGGCGCTGGCCGTACCCCAAGGCCGAAACGAGCCAGCCGAGCTGCCGCGCATTGCCCAGCATGTGGCGGACCTGCGCGGCATCAGCTCTTTAGAATTGGGGCAGGCTTGCACGCGCAATGCAATCGCGGCGCTGCCAAAGCTCAAATCGCTGCTGTAATTGATCAACTTTGATGCCATTTAGTGCTGTAGCGCAATAAATACGGGCGCAAGCAGCTACTTATTTAATAGCGTTTTAGATTGCTGCTATCTGCCGCACCACACTGAATGACAAAACCATCCATCAAAAAGCCTGCTCCCGTCGACTTGCGTCTGCCAGAAGTCAACTTCTCTGATTTGGGCGATGTTCGCTACATCCACCTCGGCACCGACTGGGTTCAGGGCTCAATGCTGCTGGACGCCCCATACGACATTCAGCTTGAATATGTGCAGCGCATGATGGCGGGGTTGCTGTTTTTTGAGCCACTCGCCGTGCCCAAACTGCACGCCATGCAGCTTGGTTTGGGCTCCGCCGCTCTGACCAAGTTTTGCTACAAAAAGCTGCGCATGAAGACCACGGCCATTGAAATCAACCCTAGCGTCATCACCGCTTGCCGGGTGTGGTTCAAGCTGCCCAAAGACGACGTGCGCTTGAAAGTCATTCAAGCAGATGCTGCAATTGAAATTAAAAAACCTGGGCACCAGCAAATCGTTGACTTGCTGCATGTGGATTTGTACGACCACGAAGCTGCTGCCCCGGTGCTTGACAGCGCTGCTTTTTACCAGGACTGCTACAACCTGCTGGCTGAAAACGGCGTCATGACGGTGAATTTATTTGGCCGCAATTCCAGCTACGCGCAATCGCTCGAAAAAATTGCCGATGTCTTTGGCCCGCAAGGCGTGTGGGCCTTTACCCCCACACGTGAGGGCAACACGGTGGTGCTGGCGCAGCGCGAGCCAACCCGGCCAGAGCGTGCTGAGTTGTTGCAGCGCGCCGATGCTATTCAATCAACCTGGGCCTTGCCCGCTAAAAAATGGTTGCGCCTTTTCAGGCCCGTAGCTTGAGCATCAAGCAATCGGGTTCAGTTAAAGTGCATTGACATTCGTTATTTACCCCAGCACATCCTTATGCCGACCCAAACTTTGCCGCGCAAGCCCGCCATAAACGTGCCCCACGTTGGCCCATTAGATTGGCGCAAATTGGTGGAGTGGCTAAGTGAAGACGGCGTGATCAGCCCCGCAGAGGCGGCCCGCACCATCGCCCGGTGCTCTCAGGTGCAAAGCGCGCAGCCGCCGCTGGTTCGCTTGGCCAGTGTCAGCATGACGCGCCTGCAAGACGGCAAGCCGCTGGATATTGAAACCATGGCCCAGTGGCTGGCAGGGCGGGCCAATTTGAATTACCTGCGAATCGACCCGCTCAAGGTCGATGTGGGCAAAGTCGCTGACAGCATGTCCGCCATTTACGCGGAGCGCCACAAGGTGCTGCCGGTACAGGTCACGCCCCTTGAGGTGGTGGTAGCAACGTCTGAGCCTTTTATTACCGATTGGGTCAGCGAGGTGGAGCGCCAGTCCAGGCGCAGCGTGCGGCTGGTGGTGGCGAACCCGCTGGACATCAGCAAATACACGGCTGAATTTTTCTCGCTAGCCAAGTCGGTTAAGGCGGCAATCAAGTCGGGCGGTAATTCGGGCGGGGCCAGTTTTGAGCAACTGGTCGAGTTGAACAAAACCAGCAAACAGCTAGACGCCAACGACCAGGGCGTGGTGCAGGTGGTTGACTGGCTGTGGCAGTACGCTTTTGACCAGCGGGCCAGCGACATTCACCTGGAGCCGCGGCGCGAGCAAGGCGTGATTCGCTTTCGCATTGACGGTGTTTTGCATCTGGTCTACCAAATGCCGATGGGTGTGCACAACGCCATGACGGCGCGCATCAAGCTGTTGGGCCGCATGGACGTGGTAGAAAAGCGCCGCCCACAAGACGGCCGAATCAAAACCCGCAACCCGCGCGGCGATGAAATTGAAATGCGCCTGTCAACGCTGCCTACGGCGTTTGGCGAGAAGATGGTCATGCGGATTTTCGACCCAGACTCCACCGCCAAAGACCTGGATGCACTCGGCTTTGCCGACCACGACGCTACGCGCTGGCAACAACTGGTGCAGCGCCCGCACGGAATTATTTTGGTCACAGGCCCCACAGGTTCTGGTAAAACCACCACGCTGTATTCAACGCTGAAGCGCCTGGCCACTGAGGCGGTAAACGTCAGCACGGTGGAAGACCCGATTGAAATGATTGAGCCGTCTTTTAACCAGACGCAGGTGCAGCCCCATCTGGATTTTGATTTCCCCGAAGGTCTGCGCGCCCTCATGCGTCAGGACCCTGACATCATCATGGTCGGAGAAATTCGGGATTTGCAAACGGCAGAGATGGCGGTGCAGGCTGCACTCACCGGGCACCTGGTGTTCAGCACCCTGCACACCAACGATGCGCCGTCGGCGGTGTCGCGTTTGATGGAGCTGGGCATTCCTGCGTACTTGATCAACGCCACGCTGCTGGGTGTGCTGGCGCAGCGCCTGGTGCGCACGCTGTGCAGCAATTGCCGCGAAAAAGACGAGACAACACCACGGCAAGCAGTCAGCGATTTGGTAACGCCCTGGCAAATTAACGGCGGGTACCGGCCCTTCAAACCGGTCGGCTGCGTGGACTGCCGATTGACGGGATTCAGGGGCCGCATGGGCTTGTATGAACTGCTCACAGTCACCGAAGGCTTTAAGGAAAAAGTCTCCAAAGAGCCAAATATCGACGCGCTGCGCAAGCAGGCGGTGCTTGACGGAATGCGGCCACTGCGCTTGGGTGGCGCGCTGAAGGTCGCTGAGGGCGTGACCACCATTGATGAGATCCTGGCATCAACTCCGCCCATGTCGTGATCGAATGGAATCATCCGTTTTAACGCTGCTTCTCTAGGTAAAAGCCGCATTTCCCGGCGGCTCAAACCAATGCACAATCGCAACATTAATTTATTTGGTGAGGAGTTCCCACGTGAATATCAAGAGTCAAAAAGACTTTTTTTCAGGCCTGATGTTTATGGCTGTAGGCGTCGCGTTTGCATGGGGTGCCACCACGTACAACGTAGGCACAGGCGCGCGCATGGGGCCGGGTTACTTTCCGCTCATGCTGGGTATTTTTTTGTCTATTTTTGGCGGCATCATTACCTTTAAAGCGCTGGTGGTTGAAACCGTGGGCGGCGACCCCATCGGTGCGTGGGCATGGAAGCCACTGTTTTTTATCATCGCCGCCAACTTGTTGTTTGGTGTGCTTCTGGCGGGTCTGCCCAAGTACGGCATACCGGCGATGGGCTTGATCGTTGGCATTTACGCGCTGGTATTTGTAGCCAGCGTGGCTGAAACGGGATGGAAGGTTAAAAACACCTTCATTTTGGCTACCGTGCTGGCAGTGGGGAGCTACCTTGCTTTTGTTGTGGTGCTCAAGCTGCAGTTCCCAGTGTGGCCCGCGTTTTTGACGCGCTAACGCTCAATAAAAACAACAAGGATAAAAAATGGATTTGATAGCCAATCTTTCCCTGGGCTTTGGTGTGGCGTTCACGCCTATCAACCTTCTTTACGCCTTGGTCGGCTGTATTTTGGGAACGCTGATTGGTGTGTTGCCCGGCATTGGCCCGGTAGCCACTATCGCGATGCTGCTGCCCGCAACCTACGCTCTGCCGCCCGTTTCGGCCTTGATCATGCTGGCTGGTATCTACTACGGCGCGCAGTATGGCGGCTCTACCACTGCTATTTTGGTGAATTTGCCGGGGGAATCGTCGTCGGTCGTGACGTGTATTGACGGCTATCAAATGGCCCGAAAGGGGCGAGCGGGGCCGGCGCTTGCGGCTGCAGGTTTGTCGTCGTTCTTTGCGGGTTGCGTCGGCACGCTGATTCTTGCTGCCTTTGCGCCACCATTGACCGAGCTGGCCTTTAAATTCGGCCCCGCCGAGTACTTTGCATTGATGGTGCTGGGCTTGATTGGTGCGGTGGTGCTGGCATCAGGCTCGCTGCTCAAAGCGGTCAGCATGATTGTGCTGGGCCTGCTGATGGGCCTGGTCGGCACCGACGTGAATTCTGGGGTGGCACGCTTCAGTTTTGACATTCCCGAACTCACCGACGGCATTGGTTTTGTCGTGATTGCCATGGGCGTGTTTGGCTACGGCGAGATCATCAGCAACCTGGCGCGGCCAGCTGACGACCGCGAAGTTTTCACTGCCAAAGTCACCGGTTTGTTCCCGACCAAGGAAGACTTTAAAAACATGGCGCCTGCAATGTTGCGCGGCACGTTTTTGGGTTCAGCCCTTGGCATTTTGCCCGGCGGCGGCGCGTTGCTGGCTGCATTTGCGGCTTATGCCTTAGAGAAGAAAATAAAAAACAAGCCGGGCGAAGTGCAGTTTGGCCAAGGCAATATTCGCGGCGTAGCAGGCCCTGAGGCGGCCAACAATGCGGGCGCACAAACATCGTTTATCCCGCTGCTCACGCTGGGTATTCCGCCTAACGCCGTGATGGCGCTGATGGTTGGCGCCATGACGATTCACAACATTCAGCCTGGCCCACAAGTCATGACCAGCAACCCTGAATTGTTTTGGGGCTTGATTGCGTCAATGTGGATTGGCAACGCCATGCTGGTGATTTTGAATTTACCGCTGATCGGCATGTGGATCAAACTGCTCACCGTGCCGTATCGGTATTTGTTTCCGTCGATTGTGCTTTTCTGCGCGATTGGTGTTTACTCCACCAACAACAATAACTTCGACATCTGGACGGTGGGACTTTTTGGCGTGATTGGATACCTGTTCGTGAAGCTTGGCTGCGAGCCAGCACCGCTTTTGCTGGGCTTTATTTTGGGCCCCATGATGGAAGAAAATTTGCGGCGTGCGCTGCTGCTGTCGCGCGGTGATTGGTCGGTGTTTGTGACGCGTCCGCTTTCAGCTGGTCTTTTGGCGGCAGGCTTGTTGATGCTGGTGATCGTGTTGCTACCGGCCGTGAAAAACAAGCGAGAAGAGGCCTTTGTCGAAGAATAGCCCGGGTCAGCCTAAGCAGGAAAGCACCTTCGGGTGCTTTTTTTGTGGCTTGGTTTTTGCTGCTACACAATGCTTGGTCAGGTGCTGGAAACTTCAATTGGTTTTAACGGGGATGATGGCTATGAAACGACGCAGTCTGGGGTGGGCAATCTCGGCAAGTTTGGCAGGCTTTGCTTTGTTGCCGGCTTTTAGTTGGGCGCAGGCGTATCCTGCAAAGCCGATTCGGATGATCGTGCCTTTTCCGGCAGGTGGTGCAACAGACATTCTGGCCAGAGCGCTGTCGCAAAAGCTGGGCGAAAAAATTGGCCAGACGGTGGTAGTTGAAAACCGGCCCGGCGCAGGCGGTACGATTGGTGCTGACCTGGCTTCCAAGGCCGCGCCAGACGGGTATACGCTGTTACTGGCCACCAGCAGTACGCACAGCATTGGCCCGGCGATTAATCCAAAAATTCCGTACAACTCAGAGGCTGATTTTTCGCCGATTGCGTTCGTCGGTAGCTCGCCCAATATTGTGGTGGTGCCCAATACGCTGCCGGTTAAAACGATGCGTGAATTCATTGACTATGCGCGCAAGAACCCCGGTAAATTGAACTATGCATCCAGTGGCAATGGCACCATCGTGCACCTGACCACTGAGTACTTCAAAGCGCAATCGGACACTTTTATTTTGCATATTCCGTACCGCGGCACAGCATTGGCTTTTCCTGATTTGGTGAGCGGCAAAGTCGATGTGCTGTTTGATTCGTTCGTCACCGGCATGCCGCACGTCAAAGACGGCAAACTGCGCGCTCTGGCGGTAACCAGCGCCAAACGCAGTGCCCTGGCCCCTGATTTGCCAACGGTGGCTGAGACGCTGCCGGGCTTTGACTCCATCACCTGGTTTGGCCTGTATGGCCCCAAGGGCCTGCCGCAAGATTTGGCTGCAAAGGTGAATCAGGCGGTTAATGCTGCTCTGGCCGATGCAGATGTCAAAGAGCGCTTTGCGCGCCTGGGTGCAGAGCCCGCTGGCGGCACACCGCAAGCGTTTGCAGCGATGGTCAAGGCTGACAATGCAAAGTGGAAAAAGATCATTGCAGACCGCAAATTGACAGTTGAATAAACTGCCCACCATTAATTCCCCCTCCCGACAACCCCCCAGAATTTTTTGCCCCATGAACTTCAATTTCAATAACCCCTACGCCACCACCCGCATTCCGGTATTTGCCCGCAACGTGGTGTCAACCTCGCACCCATTGGCCTCAACTGCAGGCCTGCGCATGCGGCTTTTGGGCGGCAATGCGGTAGACGCTGCTATTGCCGCTGCTGCCGTCATGACGATTGTTGAGCCGGTCAGCAGCGGTTTGGGCAGCGACTCGTTTTGCATTGTTTGGGACGGCAAAGAACTGCACGGCCTGAATGCCTCTGGCCGCGCGCCGCAGGCCTGGACGCCCGAGTACTTCAAGCGCAAGTACCCAGGCAGCAGCACGCCACCCAAGCGCGGGATGGACTCGGTCACTGTGCCTGGCGCAGTTGCCAGCTGGACAGCGATGAGCGAGCGGTTCGGCAAGTTGCCGTTTGCTGACTTGATGCAGCCGGCCATCGAGATTGCCGAGCGCGGCTATTTGCTTACCCCAGTGGTGCAGCAAAAGTGGGAAGCCGCTACGCCTGAGCTGCAAGGTCTGCCTGGCTTTGCCAACGCATTTTTGCCATGGGGCAGGGCGCCGAAAGTCGGTGAGTTGTTTCAGTTCAAAGCAGCAGCCAATGGTTTGCGGGCGATAGCCGCTACAAAAGGAAGAGCGCTGTACGGCGGTGAAATCGCCGAGGCTATTTGTCGTTTCTCGCAAGCCAACGGCGGCTGCCACACTACAGAAGATTTTGAAAACTACCAGCCAGAGTGGGTTAAACCCATCAGCAAAAACTACCGTGGCCACACCCTGCATGAGATTCCACCTAACGGCCAAGGCATTGCCGCGCTGATTGCAGTCGGCATTCTCGACAAGTTTGATTTGGCCAGCTTGGGTGTGGACAGCGCCGAGTCGCAACACCTGCAAATTGAAGCCATGAAGCTCGCGTTTGCCGACGTCTACAAATATGTGGCCGAGCCATCGTCGATGGCGGTGACGCCCGAGCAAATGCTGGACGACGCTTACCTGGCTTCTAGAGCCAAGCTCATTGACATGAAAAAAGCGCAAGATTTCGGTGCGGGCAACCCCGTTAAAGGTGGCACCATTTACCTCACCACTGCTGACGATGACGGCATGATGGTCAGCTTTATTCAAAGCAACTACATGGGCTTTGGCTCGGGCTGTGTAGAGCCAGAGTTTGGCATCAGCTTGCAAAACCGTGGCCACGGCTTTAGCCTGGACGAAGGCATCAATCAGGTTGCCCCTGGCAAGCGGCCTTTTCACACCATCATTCCAGCATTCGTTACCAAAGACGGCCAGCCCGTTATGTCTTACGGAGTCATGGGTGCCAACATGCAGCCGCAGGGCCACATGCAAACGCTGGTGCGTATGCTGGACTACAAGCAAAGCCCGCAGGCGGCGTGCGATGCGCCGCGCTGGCGCTACAACGCAGGTTTTGAAATCAATGTTGAAGCCGGCATGAACCCTGCCGTGGTGCAAGCCTTGGCCGACCGTGGCCACCGTATGGAAGTTATCAACGATTCCTATCAGGACTTTGGTGCGGGCCAGTTCATCTGGCTGGCTGGCAACCCGAAGGTTGAAGGCTACGTGGCGGCAAGCGACGCGCGCCGTGACGGCATGGCAGTCGGCTATTAGGCGTACTTTTATGCCTTTTTATAGCTTTTTATGCCTTTAGCGCAATAAATACGGGCGCAAGCAGCTATCAATACTATAGTAAACACAAAACCTTTGGGTGCTGGCCTGTTGCTTGCCGTGGTGGGCTCCATTGCCTTCAGCGGCAAAGCCATCATCGTCAAGCTCGCGTATCGCTACGGCGTAGACGCGGTCACGCTCATCATGCTGCGCATGCTGTTTGCGCTGCCAATTTTTGCGGTCATGGCGTGGTGGGCGAGCCGTGGTAAACCGCCGTTAACCCGCAGCGATTGGCTGGGCGTGCTGGGCTTGGGTTTTACCGGCTACTACCTTGCCAGCTTTCTGGATTTCGCAGGGTTGGCTTACATCAGCGCTTCGCTTGAGCGGCTGATTTTGTACTTGAATCCGACTTTGGTCATGCTGTTGGGCTGGGGACTTTACCAGCGCAAAATAAAGCCGATGCAAATGCTGGGCATGGCGATTAGTTACTGCGGCGTGGCGCTGGTGTTTGGCCATGAACTTGCTGTGCAGGGCACGGGCGCAAGGAGTAACGCCGCGTGGGGCGCCCTGCTGGTGTTTTTAAGTGCCATCAGCTACGCGATTTACCTGATTTACAGCGGCGAGCTGGTCAAGCGCCTGGGTGCGCTGCGCCTGGTGGGGTTGGCGACTACGGTAGCTTGCCTGCTGTGCATTGCGCAGTTTGTGGCGTTGCGGCCACTAAGCGCTGCACTGGTTGCGCCTGAAGTGCTTTGGCTGTCGCTGCTCAACGCCACGGCGTGCACTGCAGTGCCAGTGCTGATGGTGATGATGGCCATAGAGCGCATTGGCTCTGGCCTGACAGCACAAACCGGAATGGTGGGGCCCATGTCAACTATTTTGATGGGCGTGGTGATTTTGGGTGAACCGTTTACTGCATGGGTTGCGGCCGGAAGCGCGCTGGTGATTGCAGGTATTTTTGTGTTCAGTCGGGCAAAAACCTGATGCTTTTCTAAACTTCATGTCGGCTACCGCTATTCATCGCAACAGGGCTACTGCGTGGCTGCGGCTGGGTTGAAGGTAGCCAAGTCCCGCTAGATGTTCACGTCGCTGGTGAAGGATTAATGCTATGTATTCAGTAGCTGCTTGCGCCCGTATTTATTGGGCTATTGGCCAAATAAGCACTTAAAGTTCTTGAAAGTGGCATTTTTTCTATCACTACACTTCTAAAAACTGACTTTTGCGGCAGTTTTCGCCTTGCGCAGATGTGCAAAGTATTGGAAAGCAGTCAAAATCGCGATCATGTTGACTCAAATTCAAATCTCAAGGCTTGCGTGGTTTAGCGCTCTTTTTATTGCAGCAGACAATTTTGCGCTGGCCGGTAAAAGTCATGCTTTCATTGGGGAAAGCTGCCACCTCACACCGCAGGGTTTGCGGCATACATAACTTTAGACATCATGGACCAGCAGCTCATATCCCACTACGCACGGAAATTTGCAGTTTGCGATCGAGAGGAACTCGGCGACCTCGTCGCACGTCGAGCTAACCTCGCCGAAGAAGCCGCGGCCGGATTGGATGAAGCTCTTAGAGGCCTCGGTTTGCGTGAGTTGGATGTGTATTCCCCTCCCCCGCCCATTGCGCCTGTTAGTGGAGAAGACGTCGCGAAGCAAGTTGCCTCAACGACTCAGCACTCTCGTGAGTTATGGCGCGGAGGCCTTGCGACCGCAAGCAAGCTGTTGATGGGGTTGATCTTCATGGTGCCCGTTTATGCCCTGCTGAAGCAAATGCAAGTTGGCGCTCTCTGGGTAGGCGTCTCGTTATTGATCGCGGGCTATGCCGGTTACTGGACAGGTCGAGGGGTAACAAAGAGCATGTGCGCCGATGGGGAGGCGGACATTGAGGCAAAGAAAAAGAGGCTGTGGCTGCTCCTCGGAGCGCTTGCAGTCGGCTATGTCGTCGTGTACGCACTGTCGTCAGCGATGTTCGGTCGGGTGCGCTGATGCCTAACTGGTCGCTCGGCTTGGACGCGCCACAGCAGAAGGCCGCTTCCCGGCTTGTGTGGCGCGCCCGGCAGCTTCAACGTTAAGCGTCAAGTGAAAGTTCTGTCCCTTTCCGAAATTGAGTCCCTTCGCGCACTTGCGCTTCAGAACTCGGCCGAGCTTCTCGCTGAGGCAGAGCTTCTTTTCCAGCACAAGAAGTTTGCTCGAACCTACACGTTGGCTCATCTATCCTCGGAAGAACTGGCCAAGTTGCCCATACTTGCTGCCTATGGGGTGCGGCTCGTCAACGGGAAGACGGTCAATTGGAAACAGCTCGACGTGAAGCTCCGATGCCATAAGACGAAGCTCAAGGGCTTGCTTTTCGTTGATCTACTCGGCACCAGCATCGACCCAAAGGCCAAGAGCATTCAAGTCCACCAGGAATCGATGTCCCGTATCGAGCTGTTCAATACGCTCAAGAATGCCAGCCTCTACGCAGGCGTTTTTCAAGGCGAGCTACACAAGCCAAACGAAATATTTACCGAACGCCTCGCAACTGAAGCACTCACGATTTCCAGAAATCGATTCGAACTCTTTTCGGAGGTGGAGCAGTTCACCCACGGCAAGCTCGCCGAACTTGGCAAACGAGAGAGCTACATGACACTACTACAAACGCTCGGTGTCGGAGATGACGCCTAACCCTTCCATTGAGGAGATGCACAAAAGGCTGTGCCTTTTGTGCATCCCCAAATGTCAAACGTTGAATCTCTCCTTGCGGGTTTTTATTTTGTAGATACAATTAAATATGCTTACATGGGACGAACCAAAGCGCAAACTGAACATCAAGAATCACGGGCTTGACTTTGTTGGATGTGATGCAGTCTGGGACCACTTCACAGTGACCCGCGAGGACAAGCGGCAAGACTACGGCGAACAGCGCTTGGTTTGCTTCGGTCTTCTTGAGGCCAATGTGGTTGTGATGGTGTACACAGAGCGTCCGAGAGGACCTCACGTAATTTCACTGCGAAAACGAAGTTTCAGTGAAGACTAACTTGTACTCAAGTTATGTCGGAGCTAAAGGCAGAAAAACATGAAACTCGCTACTACCGCCAAGTTGCCAAAGAAAACCTCGGCTAAGGTCAACGACCCGGACAATCCGGCATGGACTGAAGAAATGCTGGGCGCGCCAGTGCTCAAGCGTGGACGTGGACCGCAAGCCGCTCCCACAAAAATTCTCACCTCTGTTCGGCTAGACGCGGATATTTTGGAGTTTTTCAAAGCGAAAGGGGCTGGCTATCAGTCTCGAATCAACGCCGCGCTGCGCATGGAAGTGGAACGAAATTTAACTGGTCGTCCAAGAACGACAACGCGCAAGCGCATCGCGGCTTGACTTCGACGTTGGTAGTCAAGATACCAACCCCCTAATTTCGCAATAGTTACAGCAACCATCTCACATCAACAAGGAAGAAAAAATGTCCAAAGCCTATTGGGTCAGCACCTACCGCGCTGTAAAGAATGCCGAAAAGCTCGCCGCTTACGCGACGCTTGCGGGCCCCGCACTTACTGCAGCAGGCGGTCGATTTTTGGCACGCGGTGTGCCGTCTATGGCTTATGAACTCGGGTTGAAGGAGCGCACCGTCCTGATCGAGTTTGACAGCGTTGATCAAGCCACCGCCGCACACGACAGCACCGCCTACCAGGCAGCTTTAGCCGCGCTGGGTGACGGCGCGGATCGGGACATTCGGATCATTGAAGGCGTGTAGCCCGAAAAGGCGCATACCGCGAAAAGCCCGGAAACCCTTGCCAGCCACTGGCATCGGGGTGGGCTACCGCCTTGCCACGCAACCTTCAACAGGCTGCCGTCGAAGTGCGCTAGGTTGGTATGATTTTAATAGCTGCTTGCGCCCGTATTTATTGGGCTATAGCCGTATTTGATACCTAAAAGAGGCTTTTTCCAGTCGAAAAACCTGTTTTAAACCGGTTTCAGGCCCGTTTTTGCGCAAAGTAAAACCATTCTTGCCCCACTTCACCGCGCGGGTTGGGGAAGACCACAAAACCGTCGCCTTGCGCTTTGACCTCGGCACCAGATTGCCGTACGCCAATCACGTCGCCCGCTTTCACCGCATCAAAACTGCGCCATTCGTTTGTAAACGTGTCGCCCGCATGCGCTTTGTCGGTCACGTCAATCAACCGCAAAATTTCCGGCGCGGCAATTGGGGCTGCGGGCTTGGTGGGCGTGATTCCGAGCAGGCCCAGCGTTTGCAAAATCGCATGCCGTGCTACCGCAATACCCGCAGGGTCATCGTGCTGGCCGCACTCCAGCGTTACCGCGTAGCCGCCGCGTGCACGCATGTATTCAGTGGTGCCCACGCCGTAGTTGGGGTTGGTCACCAGGGTTTGTGAGCGGGCATTGATGTTGTCAAGCGCGCTGGTGGCGCGGCGCTGCACGCCACGCGCATAGGTGTCCAGCCAGCCCTCGACGATGCGCGGCGCGCCCGTGTGCAGGGCCAGCCGCATTTCTTCAGCTGCCAGCGCGAATGGTTCTAACGTGCCAGTATTGTTCTGCGGGCCAATCATCACAAACGGCGCACCACCGGTGTGAAACGAATGCAAATCTAGCAGCACGTCATGCGCGTCAAGCAGCGGGCACAGCACGTTGGCAATGCGGTCTTCAAAGTCCTGCGGAATCGCGCTGGGCGCCATGTTGCGGTTCAGGTTGCGGTCACCAAAGCGCCGCTTGAGCCGGTGCGCCAGCGGGTTGGTGATAGGCACAAATGTGACCGAGCCGCGCTCGATGCTGATTGCGCCGCTGTCAAATTCTTGCAGTAGGTGCGTAATCGCCTGCGTGCCGCACACTTCATTGCCGTGCACCGCGCCCATCACCAGCAGGGCAGGGCCAGGTGCCAGGCCGTGGTACGTGTGGGTGCGCAGATGAGTGGGATTTTTCAGCGTTTCAGTCATGCATTGTTTATACCGCACAGGCTGCACCCGGCATAAACTTCAGTTTGTGTTGGGCGTGGCGGACTTGTGCAGTTCGCGTGCCAAAGGCACTTTTATGTCTTGGTGCCTACCGCGCAGGCGGCCAGGCCATCTTCCAAAAGCGTGCGTGGTAGGTCTCGTCCAATAAAAACCATTTTGGAAGTTCGCTCCTCGCCCGCCCGCCATGGCCCCGCGCGTTCTGCGCCAGCCAGCATGTGCACACCCTGAAATACGATCTTCTCGCTCTCGCCGTGGACGTTCAAAATGCCCTTGTAGCGCATCATTTGCGGGCCGTAGACCTGAATCATTCCGCTTAAAAAGTCCTCGACACGCTCAAGGTCAAGGGGCCGATTTTCGCGAAACACAAATGAGGTCACATCGTCGTCATGCTCATGGTCGACGTCGGTCAAAAACTGCGGTTCAATTTCAAGAATGGCGTTGAGGTTAAAACCGCGAATGTCCATCAAGTCATCCACGGCAGCTACGCCGTGGTGCGCCAAAGCAATTTTTGCTCTGGGGTTGATGCGGGCCAGGCGTTGACGCAAAGCATCCAGTGTGGGCTCATCGACTAAGTCAGTTTTGCTGATGAGAACGCGGTCAGCGAAGCCAACCTGTTCTTGCGCTTCGTGGTGTTCGTCAAGCTGCTGCGGCGCGTGTACGGCATCCACCAGCGTGACGATGGCGTCCAGCAGGTAGTTCATCTGGATGTCTTCATCGACAAAAAACGTTTGCGCTACTGGTGCCGGGTCGGCCAGGCCGGTGGTTTCAATGACCACATGGTCAAAGTGCAAGATGCCGGCTTTTTTCTTGACGGCCAGCTCACCCAATATGCGCACCAGGTCCCCGCGTACGGTGCAGCAGATGCAGCCGTTGTTCATCTCAATGATTTGTTCGTCACGGTCTTGCACCAGCAGTTCGTTGTCAATACCGGCTTCGCCGAACTCGTTTTCAATCACGGCGATTTTGTGGCCGTGGTCAGCCTTCAAAATATGGTTGAGCAGTGTGGTTTTACCGCTGCCTAAAAAGCCGGTGAGGATGGTGACGGGGATCAGGCTCATGCTGGCTCCTCTTGAAGAACAGGCGTTGCCGCCCAGTCAGGAAATGGGTCAGGCAATTTGCTCCAGCCCTTTATGCCTTTGCGGCTTTCGGTGAATGTCAGATGCGTTGCCTTCCATGCGGCTTCAATTACTTGCCGATTCATTTTCTGGCCGATGAAGACAACTTCATTCAAACGGTCGCCGTAAGGCTCGCGCCAGCGCTCGTCAATGGCGATGCGCTCTGGGCTGCCAATGGCTGGCCAGCGGCTTTTATCTGGCTGGTGCGCCCACCAGCGGCCCACCGGTTCGTGCGTGGCGGTGTTGCCCGCGCGTGAGTACGACAGCACCCATTCAGGTTTGCTGGCCAGCCACACATAGCCTTTGGCGCGCAGCAGGCCGGGCAGGGGCAGCTCCATGAATTCTGAAAAGCGTTTTGGGTGCAGCGGGTCGTGGCTGCGCAGCACAAAGCTGGTAATGCCGTAAGCCTCGGTTTCAGGTGTGTGTTTGCCTTCAAGTTCACGCGCCCAGCCTGGCATGGCGCTGGCTTTCTCCATATCGAATTTGCCTGTGGCCAACACTTTGTTCAAGGGCACTTTGCCGTGGTCGGCGTACACAATCTCGGCGGTGGGGTTGAGCGCTTTGATAACGCCCGTCACTTCGTCGCGCCGCGCGGCATCCACCCGGTCAATTTTGTTGACCACCACCACATCGGCAAACTCGATTTGCTCCATCAGCAACGCGGCCAGCGTGCGGTTGTCTTCGTCGCCTGCAACTTGCCCGCGGTGAGCGAGCAAGTCTTTGCTGGTGTAGTCGTTGAGCAAGCTGAACGCATCAACCACAGTCACCATGGTGTCGATGACGGCCACGTCGTTCAGGCTGTTGCCTTCTTCGTCGATGAAGTCAAAAGTTGCAGCTACGGGCAGCGGCTCGCCAATGCCGGTGGATTCAATCAGCAGGCAGTCAAAACGGCCTTCAGCGGCCAGCTTGCGCACTTCCAGCAGCAAGTCTTCACGCAGGGAGCAGCAAATGCAGCCGTTGGTCATTTCTACCATTTTTTCTTCAGTGCGTGACAGGGCAGCGCCTGCATTGCTGGCGCTTTTGTCGACCAGCGACGCATCGATATTGACCTCGCTAATGTCGTTGACGATGACCGCCACCCGCAGGCCTTCGCGGTTGGCCAGAATGTGGTTTAGCAGGGTGGTTTTACCTGCGCCCAAAAAGCCGGACAGGACGGTGACGGGGAGGCGGGGTTGTTTCATTGGGGCTTGATGGTTAATGCAATTGAGTTGCGATGGTATCCGAAAAATACCATTTAACGCAATTGAGTTGCATCAAAATCTTCCAAGGAGCCTTGAAATCTACGAAAATAAAGCTGTAGCTGGCTGGCAAGGCCACCTTCAAGGGAATTTATTGGAAAATATGGCCTGTAGCCCAATAAATTCAGGCGCAAGCAGCTATAAATATGATAGTAAAAAGCACCGCTGGCATGAGCGGCTACATCAGCTCAGTTCTGCTTCATACCCGCTGCCAGCAGGGCGACGTTGTGGCGAATCATCTTGAGGTACGTGTCGGCCGGGCCGCCCGCCTTTGACAGTGCATCCACATACAAAGCAGCTCCCACAGTCACGCCCGCGTCCTTGCTCAGCTGTGACAGCAGTTTGGGGCTGCTCATGTTCTCAACAAACACTGCCTTGATTTTTTCTTTCTGGATTTGCCTGATCAGTTGCGCAACCTGTTTGGCGCTGGGTTCTGCATCGGTCGACATGCCTTGCGGTGCCAAAAACTGTATGCCGTAGCGCGCGCCAAAGTAGCCGAATGCGTCGTGCGACGTCATCACCTTGCGTTTGTCCGCGGGAATGGCGGCAAACGCCGTTTTTGCATCGGCATCCAGCGCATCAAGCTGCTTGACATACGCCGTGCTGTTGGCTTGGTAAATGGTGCTGCCTGCCGGGTCGAGTTTGCTCAGTGCTGCCGCAATGTTGCGCACATATGCCGCAATATATGTCGGGTCTTGCCAGGCGTGCGGGTCGGTCTCGGACTTGCCTTTTTCACCCGCCATGGTGCGGGCCTTGATGCCTTGGCTGGCGACGACGCTCTGGCCTTTGTAGCCAGCGGACTTCGCCAGTTTTTGCGCCCACGGCTCAAAGCCCAAACCGTTGGTGACCAGCAGTCTGGTTTGCAACAGGTTTTTGGCGTCCGCCGCTTTGGGCTCAAACACGTGCGCGTCTTCATCGGGCCCGACCAGTGTGGTTACGGCAACGCGGTCGCCACCGACCACTTGCACGAGGTCACCCAAAATGCTTAAGCTGGCCATGACGGGCAGTTTGTCGGCAGCAAACGCGACGGTGGTGCTTGCGCTCACAGCAAGTGCCAACAGTGGGGTTATGAGTTTTTGCAGCAGGGTTTTCATGACGCGGCGCCTTGATTAAATACTCGAAAGAAGATTCGAGAAGAAGAATTGCGAAACCTCACGCAACGCGGTGTGCTCGGGCAAACAGGCGCTGCAACCAGCCGCTGGGTGAAACGAGCAGCGAGACGACATAAAGCGCCCCGGCACAGCCAATGATGGTGGCGCCCGACGGCGTGCCCAGGTGGTATGACAGCAGCAGCCCGGTGTAGCCAGCCAGCATGGCCTGCGCACTGGCGTTTAGTAGTTGGGCGGGAAGGGTGTCGTGCCAGAGCCTGCTTGACACTGCAGGCAGCATCATCAGCCCGACTGCCATTAGCGTGCCCATTGTTTGAAACCCGGCCACCAAATTAACCACTACCAGCATCAAAAAGCCTTGTTGCCACATCCAGTTTGTGCCGCCGCGCGCGCCCCTTTGGCCGGTGGTGCTTAAAAAGACCGGATCAAAACTCTCAAGCACCAGCCCCCGGTAAGCGGCCGCCAAAGTCAATACGCTGACGCAGGCCACTGTGGCTACCAGCAGCAGGCCGGGTGTGTCTACGCCCAATGCGCTGCCGAACAAAATGTGTAGCAAATCAAGTTGCGTGCCGTGGCTGGAAATCAGCGTCACGCCCAGGGCCAGCGCCACCAGATAGATGGCTGCCAGGCTGGCGTCTTCCTTTAGTGGGGTGGCGCGGCTAATCAGCCCGGCAACACCCGCAACCAGCATGCCTGCGACCACACCGCCCAGCACCATGGGCGTTAGCGACAGGCCAAACAGCATGAAGCCCGCGGCCACGCCCGGCAAGATGGCATGGCTGAGTGCGTCGCCAAACAGGCTCATGCGCCGCAGGGTCAGAAAAACGCCCAGCGGCGCGGCGCTGAGCGACAGCGCCATCGTGGCCACCAGCGCTCGGCGCATAAAAGCAAACTCTGCAAATGGCGCAAACAGCAGCGCCCATACGCCGTGCATTGCGCCAGTTATCCCGCTGCCTGAAAAAAATTCCATCAGGCGGCCAACACGTGTGGCGGCGTTTGCGCGGCTGCTTGCTTATGAGCGGACGCCAGCGCATCGATTTCGCAAAGTTCGGCGTCGTCGTCCCACGCTTCGGCCATGGCGCGTGCCGTAGCCAGATTCGTCTCGGTCATCACCTGAGGCGTTGGCCCCCACGCGACCAGCTCGCGGGCCAGCATGACTGTTTGCGGAAAATACTGCCTGACTTGTGCGTCGTTGTGCAGCACCACCATCACCGTCTGCTTTTGCTGGTGCCAGCGAGCAATAACGGCCAGCAGCGCCGCAGTG
Organism: Polaromonas sp.; assembly: GCA_031386895.1. GTDB lineage: Bacteria > Pseudomonadota > Gammaproteobacteria > Burkholderiales > Burkholderiaceae_C > Polaromonas. The sequence continues at coordinate 32,678 of JANNCT010000062.1, read as the reverse complement.
GTTTTGCTGTCTATGGCGTTGAAGGGCTCGTCCAGCAGAATCAAATCAGCGTTTTGTACCAGCAGCCGCGCAAACAGCACGCGCTGCAATTGCCCACTTGAAAGCGAGCCGATCGGGCGCTGCTCAAACCCCTGCAAACCAACGTCCGCCAAGGCCGTGCGCACTTGTAGAAGCTGCGCTGCGCCCAAGCCGGCCCAGGCCCGCGTGACAGGCCAGCAGCCCAGCGCTACGCAGTCATGCACGTTGATCGGAAAATTGCGCTCAATCTCAGAGAGCTGAGGCAGGTAGGCCATGCGGCGTGCGTCCGCCGAGACCGAGAGCTGCCCGCCCGCCAGCGGCAGCAAACCCACGATGCTTTTGAGCAGCGTGCTTTTGCCAGACCCGTTTGGCCCGACGACTGCTGTCAGCGAGCCGCGCGCGATATGGCCGCTGATGTGGTGCAAAGCGGGGTGCTGCCGGTAGCTGACTGTGAGGTTATCCAGCGTCACCATGGCGCTGCTTCCAGGTTGGCCCACAAGACGGCCAGCCACAGCAGCAGAACGGCGGGCACAACCGCCAACACCCGCAGCCAGGCGGGCCAGGCCAGCATGCTGCATGTGCGGTGGGCGGAAGCGTCACCGCTGGACCGCGAATGCGCGAAGAAATTTTTCAAGCGATATCTATCTTTACAAAACGAGCTGGTGGGGCTGCAGGGTTGCTGTAATAATGCAACGTAATTGCAGTATTTTAACGCAACTAAAGTGCGTTAATTGGTCAAATCAGCCCCATTTCTTCAAAAGCCAAAAGATGATCCCTAGCGTGTCAGCATCCAACCCCGTGTCTGCAGCCAACACCGCTACCGATCCCATCGATGCGCTGCTGACCGCCCACAGCCTGCGCCGCACCAGCGCCGCCCGCCTGGTGCTTGGCTGGCTGCTGGCGCATCCGGACACCAGCTACACCCACGCCCAGCTGCAGGCCGCGCTGGTCTCAGGCAGCGCTGAGGCACTTGACCGCGTCACGCTGTACCGCCTGATTGACCGACTGACACAGGTAGGCCTGTTGCTGTGCCGGGTAGACGCCAGCCGCACGCGCCGCTACCAGGCCATGCCCGCAGAAATCCACGCCATTCCGCACTTTGAATGCCAAAGCTGCCACCGCGACAGCCCTCTTTCTGGCGCGCTATCAGGCGCGCTGCAGGCCAACGCAATCGACCTGGAGCGGGCCGCGCAAACTGCGCTGGAGGCGCTTAAAGCGCTGGGCTACCAGGGCATGAGCATGGACTTTGCCGTGCGCGGGGTGTGCGCTGATTGCGCTAGCGGAGCCGCCGCTTGATCAGCTCTGAACAGCTTACTTACCAGTACGCCAACGGCCCAGCCATTGCGTTTGCTGATATTGAGGTGGCGCAGGGCGAAACACTTTTGCTCAGCGGCACATCTGGCTCGGGCAAGTCGACCTGGCTGGCTTTGGCTTCTGGCCTGCTCAAGCCCGGCAGCGGCGACATCACGGTGGCTGGGCAATCGTTGAAGCAATTTGGCAACACCAGCAGTGATGCGTGGCGGGCTGAAACGATAGGTTTTCTGCCGCAAAAACTGCACTTAAGCGCGGCGTTGTCGGTGTACCAAAACCTCGAGCTTGCGCAATGGGCTGCCGGGCATAAAACCGATGATTCAGCCATCAAAGCTGCGCTTCAAGCGTTGGGTGTGCTGGAGTTGTCAGCGCGCAAACCGCACCAACTGTCTGGCGGGCAGGCGCAGCGTGTGGCGCTGGCGCGTGCGGTGCTGCTGCAACCCAAAGTGATTTTGGCGGACGAGCCCACCGCCAGCCTGGACGACGATTCTGCCAACGCTGCATTGAATTTATTGCACGCTACTGCACAGCGGCTGAAGGCTACGCTGGTCATCGCCACGCACGACAGCCGTGTCAAAAGCACTTTTGAAGCCATTTTTAAAGATAAAAAAGGGCTATATGCCAGTAAAATTGGGCGCAAGCAGCTATGAAGTTACTAGCATTGTCGTGGCGTTACCTGTGGTCCCGGCCGCTGGCTGCAGCATTGAATTTGCTGCTGCTCACGCTGGGCTTGGCATCGATCACTTTTGTGCTGCTGATCAACCACCAAATCAGCCGCGCGTTTGAGCGCGACCTGGCGGGCATTGATGTGGTGGTGGGTGCTAAGGGCAGCCCGATGCAGCTGATTTTGTCAGGCGTGTTTCACATTGACGCACCCACCGGCAACATCCCTTTGGCTGCGGTCAAAGAGCTTCAAGCCAACCCGCAGGTTGGCAAGCTGATTCCGCTGAGCCTGGGCGATAACTTTCGCGGCTTTCGCATCGTTGGCACGTCGCTTGACTACGTTGCGCATTACCGGGCAGCACTTAGCGATGGCGCGCTGTGGGCCGCGCCCATGCAAGCGGTGGTGGGTGCGCAAGTTGCCAGGCAAACCGGGCTGCGGGTGGGCGACGGCTTTGCTGGCGCGCATGGCTTGGGCGGGGGCGGCGAGTCACACGGCAACACGCAATACCGCATCGTCGGTGTGCTGGCGGCTAGTGGTTCAGTGCTTGACCGCCTGATTCTTACGGCTACTGAATCGGTCTGGACCGTGCATGAAAGCGACACCGCGCTTGACGCTGAAGACCAGAAAATTCTGGAAGAAGAACGTGAGTTGACGATGGCGCTGATTCAATACGCCAGCCCGCTGGCTGCGGTGACGTTCCCAAGGTTCGTTAACGCCACCACTGAAATGCAGGCTGCAGCCCCTGCGCTTGAAATTACCCGTTTGCTCAGCATGCTGGGGGTTGGTACCAGCATGCTGAAAGTGCTTGCTGGAGTGCTGCTTCTAACCGCCGGCCTGGGTGTGTTCATCGCGCTATGGAGTGCTGTGCGCGAGCGCCGGGCCGACCTGGCCTTGCTGCGTATGCTGGGCGCGCCGCCGCGCAAAATTGCCGGCCTGCTGCTGTGTGAAGCGCTGTGGCTGGCGGTCATCGCTTGTGCGTTGGGCTTGCTGCTCGGGCAAGCGCTGGTCGGCCTGACAGCGTTGGCGCTGCAATTGGACCAATCGATTTCTATTGGCGTGTTTGCCTGGCCAATAGAGTTGGCGTTAGTTCCGGTGCTGGCTTTGGTGGTGGCATGCGGCGCAAGCCTGCTGCCAGCCTGGGAGGCTTACCGGGTCAGTGTGTTTGAACTTCTTCAATCCAGATAGTCACATTCAACAAAAGGAAAGTTTATGAAAAACCGTTTTAACTTCAAGGCTGCTGCTGGTTTATTCGTACTGGTCTGCTCTGGCGTGGCGTTTGCTGCAGAAGGCCACGCGGCAAAAGAGGTCAAGGAAGACATTACCCGCCACCGCGCGATGGCAGCTGCCCATGAGAGCGCCGCCAAATGCCTTGAATCGGGCAAAAAAGCAGAGGTGTGTGAAAAAGAGTTGCTGGCAGCATGCAAAGGTCTTGCCGTAGGCAAATACTGCGGCATGAAGCACGTGCATTGACGTTGGCAGCCAACCGGGCAAAATCCCCAAGTCTTGCCGTTACCAGGAGCCACAAATGACCAATCATTTCAAACCATTCGCTACGTTGGTGGGTGCCGCACTGTGCGTGGCCTTGGCAGCTTTGCCAGCTGCAGCGCAAACGCTGTCTTCACCGATCCCCGGAGCACCAGCCGGCAAGGGCGCTGGTACGCACGGCGCGGGCAGCCCGTTTGCGCCGCTTGAGCCGCGGAACGATGTCATCCCGTGGTCGGTACTGACCGACGTGAAAACCAAAACCGAGAAGAACCGCATCGTGCCCGTTTTCACCACCAGCCAGACCGCTTTAAATCAGAAAACCCAGCGCATTCAAGGCTACATGATGCCGCTGGAGCCAGGCACCAGCCAGCGCCATTTTTTGCTGTCGTCGGTGCCGCTGACCTGCTCTTTTTGCACACCGGGCGGGCCTGAAAGCATGGTTGAAGTGCGTACCAAAACGCCCGTCAAATACGGTATGGAGCCGGTCGTGGTGGAGGGCAAGTTTTCAGTGCTGAACGACGACTCCTACGGTTTGTACTACCGCATGCTAGATGCGACGCCCGTCAAGTAGTTGACCAGGAAAATGTTCGTGCCGCGCGTCGCCGTCAAAGTGCTCGCTGCCTTTTGGTTGGCGGCAGCTTTGCTTGTTGCGCAAACACTGGGTTTGGTGCACGGTGTGGCGCACAACGGCGCGCTTTCGCCTGTGCATGTGCATGCACACGCCCTCGCAGCCGATCATGCCGATGAAGCGGTGCACGACCACGCTGGCGCTGACCTGCTTTTTGCAGGGCATGGCGGCGAAATGGACTGCCGCCTGTACGACCAGGCCAGCCATGGCGGCATGATGCCGCTGCTGGTTATGCCGACGTTGCCGGTGGTGCTGCCACCCTTTGAGGTGGCTATTTTTCAGGGCGAAGCACTCGCCCGCTGGGCCGCGCTGTTTGACGCGCGCGGCCCGCCTTTGACTGTCTGAATTCTTTTTTCAGGTTGCTGCACGCGTATCCGGCTGGCGCGCGTGCGGTAACGGTCTATTTTTCGGATTCATTCAGGTCAAATCATGCAAATATTATTTTCACGCAGCGCCGTTACTCTGGCGGTGCTAACGCTCAGCGCGCTTTACGCGCAAGCCGCGTTGGCCCAAACGCCAACGCCCCAGCTCAAAGAAGTCACCATCACCGGCAACCCGCTGGGCGATACTAATTTAATAGCGCCTAGCGCCCAGTATTCGGGCGCTGGACTGCTATTACGCTCAAAAACCACGCTGGGTGAGACGCTCGACGGCACGCCGGGTGTGAGCAGCACCTACTTTGGCCCCAACGCCAGCCGCCCCATTATTCGCGGCCAGGACGGCGACCGTATCCGTATTTTGAACAACGGCGGCGGCTTGCTCGATGTGTCATCGCTGAGCTTCGACCACTCAGTGACTGCCGACCCGATCAGCATTGAGCGCATCGAGGTTCTGCGTGGCCCGGGAGCTCTGCAGTACGGCGGCAGCGCAATTGGCGGCGTGGTTAACGTGATTGACAACCGCATTCCGAGGGAACAACTGTTTGACAGCAAGGGCGGCGCAACTGGCAAGCTTGACTTGGGCTTTGCCAGCGGCAACCGCGAGCGAGGTGTGGGCGCTTTGCTGGAGGCGGGCACCGACCGTTTTGCGCTGCACATCGACGGCTTTGACCGGAAAACAGGCGACGTGAAGGTGCCCGTACAGCTTGACTGCGACAAGGCAACAGGCTTTTCCAGTGCCCGGCGCATTTGCAATTCACAAAGCACCGTAAAGGGTGGCGCGGTTGGCGGCTCATTTTTCTTTGCTGACGGCTACCTCGGCGCTTCGGTCAGCACCTACCGCAGCAATTACGGCACGGTGGCAGAGCCTGACGTGACGATTGGCATGAAATCCAACCGCTTTGCGCTTGAAGGCGAACTTCGGAACCTGAAAGGTTTTGTTCAAAGCATTAAGGGGCAATACAGCAGCACCGATTACGCCCACACCGAATTTGAGGGGCCAGAAGTAGGCACCGTTTTTAAAAACAAGGGCAACGATTTCCGGCTGGAGGCACGCCACGCCAAGTTGGGTAATTTTGAGGGTTTGGTGGGCGTTCAAGTTGACAGTGCACGCTTTTCAGCAGACGGTGCTGAAGCCTTTGCGCCGTACAGCCGCACCCGCCAAAGTGCCCTGTTCGGCTATGAAGAATACAAGGCCAGCTGGGGCAAGTTAAGTTTTGGTGGGCGGTTCGAATCCGTCAAAGTTGAATCGCTCGGCAACCCTGACCCGGCATTGGCCAAATTTGTGCCGGGCCAGCGCAACTTCAAACCCACCAGCTATGCGATAGGCGGGTTGTGGGATGTTGCGCCGCAGTGGCAGCTGACCGGCAACATTGCCCGCACCCAGCGCGCGCCCAAAGACTACGAGCTGTTTGCTGACGGCCCGCACATTGCAACCAAAGCCTACGAAGTGGGTGACGCCGCATTGGGCAAAGAAAGTGCCATTCAGCTAGACGTCGGCACAGCATGGAAGTCTGGCGCCAACACTTTTGCCCTGAACGCTTATGTCAGCAGATTCAAAAACTACATCGGGCTGGTGCAATCTACCGGTGTCACGCGCAACCCTGAAGACGGCGAAGTCAACCCCGAAGACGACCCAGCCAACCCCGGTTTCTCATTGGCCACAGGGCTTGAGCTTGACCCTTTGGCCGAGTTTCGCTACCAGCAGACCCGGGCACGCTTCGTGGGGTTTGAAGTCAGTGGCAACATCCGGTTAATAGATGGTGCATCGCCCCTTGATTTGGCTCTGCGCGCTGATCTCGTCAAGGCCACCAATTCAAGCAGCGGCCAGCCGCTTCCGCGCATTGCACCCGTCAGGTTGGGCGCAACGCTGAAGTACGCCAGCGGCCCGTTTGGGGCAAACATTGGGTTTGACTACTCCGCGGCGCAAAAGCGCGTGCCTGTGGGCGACCGCGAAACGTCAGCCTATACCCTGTGGAACGCGGGCGTCAATTACCGTGTGAAAACGGGGCCTGTCAGCACGCTGCTCTACGTCAGATTGGACAACCTGACCAACAAGCTGGCTTACACCGCGACTTCGATCTTGACGTCGACTGCGTTTCCTAACGCGCCGCTGCCGGGGCGGAGTTTGAAGCTTGGTCTGCAAACAAGTTTTTGAACTTTATAGCGGGACTGCTGACAACTATTGCGAAATTTTTCGCGCTTCTTCAATCTGGTATTCGAAGTAGCGCTGAAAACTAAAAGCAATGCTCGACATCAAGGCAGTAGCGCCCATAAGCACTGAAAAAACCACCGCGCCAATGACCAGCCAATTGGTCTGGCCGGCGGTTGTATCAGGCGCTTGCGGGTTGTAAGTGCCGTTCCATTTTTCAAGCGAAGACAAGCCGTAGTAAATCGCTGTGATGGCGGTGGCCGCCAGCGTAAAACCCAGCAATGGCACCAGGAGCCACGCCAATTGATCGTCTTGCCCGAGGGAGCGTGCGCGGTACACGCCGTACCACCCGATGGCGGCCGCTAGTGGGTGAAGCCATGCCAGCTTGTCTTTGAAGCCAAACAGGTAAAAGCGGTGCAGCCCGAGCTGGCCAAAGATGAAGGCCAGCCAGGTCGCCAGAGTTTTGTTTTTGATTGATTGCGTTGCCATGCATTAATTATCCGCGTGGCATGTCGGATGGCGGTTGCGTGTCACCCAATCCCATTGTTTTTTGCATGATCACGATGTCCCGCCACGCACCGAATTTCCAGCCACAGGCGTCAATCTTGCCGACATGTTTAAACCCCAGCGCCTCATGCAGCCCGACCGATGCCAAATTGGCCGAGTCGCCAATGATCGCCATGATTTTGCGAATGCCTACCGCTTCGCAGCGCGCCAACAACTCGGCCAGCAGCGCGCGGCCCAGGCCTTTGCCGTGCTGGTCGGGCGCGAGATAAATGGAGTCTTCAACTGAGTAGCGGTAAGCGGGTCGCGGCTTAAACCAGTTGCCGTAAGCAAAACCCACCACGCTACCGGCATCAACAGCGACCAGATACGGTAAGCCTTTTCCGAGCACGTCCGCGCGTCGGCTCGTCATGTCCGCTTCGCTGGGTGCTTCAGTTTCAAAGGTTCCGGTGCTGTGCAAAACGTGGTGGGCGTAAATTGCGGTGATGGCCGCAATGTCTGCGTCCGTGCTGGCTCTGATGGTGGGCATGATTTGCGTCAAAGATTAAAAATTCAATGATACCTAGTGACGGGCTATAATCGAGGGCTTTGCAGCAGTTCGCTGGCCGGGTGGTCATGTCGAGTGTCTCAACCGTTGCAAGAACTTTTTGGGCATGTTTAACTTTTTGGTTAGTATGCCCTCCACCCTGGGAATACATCATGGTCGTCATCCGGCTTGCACGCGGCGGTTCTAAGCACCGTCCATTTTTTAACATTGTTGTAGCAGACAAGCGCGTTCGCCGCGATGGCCGCTTCATCGAGCGCATCGGTTTTTACAACCCGATTGCCAAAGGCGGCGAAGAAGGCTTGCGCATCATGCAAGACCGCCTGACCCACTGGGTTGGCGTTGGCGCACAAGCGTCGCCAACCGTTGAGCGCCTGATCAAGCAGGGCGCTAGCGCTGCTGCCAAGGCCGCTTAATTTCGTATGCCGCTCAGCTTCAAGTCGTCGGGCTTGCCTGATGATGCCGTAGAAGTTGGGCGCGTTTTAGATGCGTGGGGCGTCAAAGGATGGCTCAAAATCCTGCCCCACAGCACCGATCCTGAGGCTCTGTTCTCATCCAAATCCTGGTTCTTGCTTGCCCCCGACGCCAAATTTCGTCCGGGTTTTAACGCATTTACCGGCACCGTCACCATCGCAGTTGACGAGGCAAAAATCCATTCTGATTCGGTCGTCGCCAAAATTGAAGGTCTAGACCATCGAAACGACGCCGAAGCCCTGCGCGGCTGCCGGATATTTTTGTCGCGCAGTACATTTCCTGCCGCTTCAAAAGACGAGTATTACTGGGTTGACCTGATTGGCCTGAATGTGGTTAATCGTGAAGGCGTCAACCTTGGTTGCGTGCGCGACCTGATGGCTACGGGGCCCAACTCAGTACTTTGCGTTGAATACCAAGCCGTGCAAGAAGACGGCAGTAGCAAAGCTGATGAGCGCATGATTCCCTTTGTATCTGCCTATGTTGATTCGGTCGATATTGCGGGAAAGCTCATCACCGTTGACTGGCAGCCAGATTACTGAGCTGCTTTGCATTGACATTCCAAAACAGGTGTCAAGTTATGCGTTTTGATGTTGTTACCCTGTTCCCCGAAATCTTCGCGCCGTTTTTAACCAGCGGCGTCACCCGGCGCGCCTACGAATCTGGTTTGGTCGAGGTCAAACTCTGGAACCCGCGCGACTTTGCTGATGGAAACTACCGGAGGGTAGACGACAGGCCATTCGGCGGCGGGCCCGGCATGGTGATGCTGACTGAGCCGCTGGCGCTGTGTTTGGCTGCTATTTTTGTTGATCGTGCCTCTGAAAATGACCCAGTCGTGCTTTTTTCACCCGTTGGTGAGGCCCTAAACCACACGGCTGTAGCGGGATGGTCTTCAAGCAACGGTGCGGTGCTGGTTTGCGGTCGTTATGAAGGCATTGACCAGCGTTTTATCGATACCTGCGTGACGCATCAAATCAGCTTGGGCGACTTCGTCTTGTCGGGCGGTGAGATCGCAGCAATGGCTTTGCTAGATGCGGTGGCCCGTCTGCAACCCGGCGTTCTCAACGACGAGGGCAGCCACCAGATGGACAGCTTTAACCCGGCACTAAATGGTTTGCTGGATTGCCCGCATTACACCCGCCCTGTTGACTGGCAGGGGCAAAAAGTGCCTGATGTACTAATGTCGGGCAACCACGCCCATATTGAGCGTTGGCGGCGTGAGCAGCGGCTGGGCTTGACGCAGCACAAGCGGCCAGAGCTGGTGCAAAAAGCGCGTGCCAGCGGCCAATTGACCATCAAAGATGAAGCTTTTCTGACATCGGTGCTTGAGAATTCAGTTGCAAAGCCATAAATTGCTATAATCAAAGGCTTTTCGGTCCTCTGGCGGCCACTGCAACTGGAGTTGTATCAACTCAGATTTGCAGTCTTTAGCGTAGCGCGTGAATGAACGAAAAAGTCATCTGGAACTGTCATGAATCTGATTCAAATCCTTGAGCAAGAAGAAATTGCTCGCCTGAACAAAACCATCCCTGTTTACGCACCTGGCGACACCGTCATTGTCAGCGTCAACGTGGTTGAGGGAACCCGCAAGCGTATGCAGGCTTTTGAAGGCGTGGTGATTGCCAAGCGCAATCGCGGCCTGAATTCAAGCTTCATCGTTCGCAAAATCTCTAACGGCGAAGGCGTAGAGCGTACCTTTCAGGTCTACAGCCCGCTGATCGCCAAGATCGAAGTCAAGCGCCGTGGTGATGTGCGTCGCGCCAAGCTGTACTACCTGCGCAGCCGCAGCGGCAAGTCGGCACGTATCAAAGAAAAGTTGGGCGCCAAGGCTGCTTAATTGCTGTTTGCGTATCAAGAAAGCCGCGAAAAAAGCCACTCCAAGGAGTGGCTTTTTTTATGCAAACAACTTATGCAATTCTCCAAACCCCTTCCCAAGTTCGACCCGCGCAGCATCCCTGTGCAGGGCATTGACGATCACCTTGCAGGAGTAGCGCTTGATAGGCTCACTCCCGATGGGCTGAGGGCGCGTTTTGCAGCTCCACCCATGTGGACGCCGGAGCACAGCGTCGAAAAGAAGTTTGAAAACCGAGAGCCTGCTGCTGCTGCCGTTCTGATCCCATTGGTCATGCGTGACGAGCTCATGCTGCTGCTGACCCAGCGCACAACCAACCTGTCTACCCATTCCGGTCAGGTGGCATTTCCTGGTGGCCGAACGGATGACACCGATGCTGACGCAGCTGACACCGCACTGCGCGAAGCCACCGAAGAAATCGGTTTGCCGCGCACGTACTGCCAGGTGCTGGGCACGCTGCCTATTTACGTCACCGGAACGGCATACATCATCACCCCGGTCGTGGCGCTGGTTCGGCCCGGATTCGAGCTACAACTCAACGCTGGGGAAGTGGCCGATGCATTCGAGGTGCCGCTGGCCTACCTGATGAACCCGGCCAACCACCGTCGCCACGCAGTTGAGTTTGACGGGTTGACTCGGCAGTGGCTGTCGATGCCGTACCTGGACAGCTCGGTTGTATTGGAAGACGGGCAGTTTGCCGAGCGTTTTATTTGGGGCGCGACTGCGGGAATACTGCGCAATTTATACCGATTTCTGGTTGCTTGAAAACGCCCGCTACCACCGCATTCACCAGGATTGCTCATACGACGAGTCAAGGCCAGGTAAGCTTAAGGAGACCAGCAGGGGCCGCAGGACTGGCTTTGCCAGACCGCAGGCGCAGCGGCCCCCTCCGGGGGCAGGAAGCGACACGAAGTGCGCGACCGTGGGGGTATCATTTGCCATGAGTTTTCTCGCCGTATTGTTTGCACTGATCATTGAACAGGCCAGGCCGCTGGCGCGTGGTAACTGGATACATGCGGGTTTCAGGCAATGGGCGCGGTGGTCCAGCCGCAATCTGGATGCGGGCCAGTCCCACCACGGTTGGATTGCCTGGACCGTTGCCGTGGGTCTACCGACCATCGTCACCTTGGCAGTTCATTTTGCGCTTTGGAAAATCAATCCACTGCTGGCTTTTGCATGGAGCGTGGGTATTTTGTATGTCACTCTCGGCTTTCGCCAGTTCAGCCACCACTTCACCGACATCCGCGACGCCCTGGATGATGGTGATGAAGATACTGCCAGGGAGCTGCTGGCCAAGTGGCGGCAAGTTGACGCCAGCGATCTGCCGCGCAGTGAAATTGTGCGGCACGTGATTGAGTTTTCGGTGTTGGCGGCGCACCGTCACGTATTTGGTGTGCTTGGCTGGTTTTCAATTTTCGCCGCGCTGGGCCTGGGGCCTGCAGGCGCAGTGATGTACCGCATGAGTGAATTTGTTGGCCGTTATTGGCTGTACAAAAGCAAGGCGCTGAACGCGGCGGGTGAGGGTGCAAGTCCGGCGTTGCAATTGGCGGCCACACAAGCTTGGGGCGTGATCGACTACCTGCCAGCGCGCGTTACTGCTCTGGGCTTTGCGGTGGTGGGCAGTTTTGAAGACGCGATTGATGCCTGGCGCAACTACACGCAACGCTTTGCAAGCCAGGCGCCAGATGCGATAGAAAATAGAAACGATGGAATTATTCTGGCTGCCACGTCGGGCGCGTTGAATGTGCGCCTGGGTGGGCGGACGCTACAACCGGTGTTTGATCCGTTGGCATCAAGCGGATTTTTGGCAGTTGGTTCCGGCGCGCCGGATGCGACTTCGCCCATCGCGCCGGGGCGTGAGCCTGAAGTCGCGCACCTGCGCAGCGTGGTGGGGCTCGTGTGGCGTTCGGTGGTGCTCTGGATGGTGCTGCTGGCGCTGCTGACGCTGGCGCGGTTGCTGGGTTAGAAGCGCACTATTCGCGCAGCCTTACCCGTGCAGCGTCGTTAATATCGCGTTTGCGACAGCTCTTCAAACAATTCGCTATATAAACGATAGCGGTTAGCGCCTATATTTATTGGGCTAGAGCCCGATTTCATCTCTAAAATGACGCCGCATCCTGGCTCATGCAGATGCGTGCAGTTGTAAAACTTGCAGTTCTGGGCATGGGCTTTGAAGTCGGGCATTAACTGGGCAAGTTGCATCGGCTCGATGTGGTGCAAACCAAATTCCTGAAACCCAGGCGAGTCGATCAGCGCCGTGGTGCGCTCGGCATCTACCCAATACAACGTGGTACTGGTGGTGGTGTGCTTGCCCGAGTTGAGGGCTTGAGAAATTTCCGCAGTCAACACTTTGGCAGCTGGAATCAGGAGGTTGGTCAAGCTGCTTTTACCAGCGCCTGATGGCCCAAGCACGAGAGTTTTTTTACCGTGCAGCAACGCCATCAATTGGTCGGTTTGTGCTGCGTTTGCGAGCTCTGTGGACTTTGGTTTAATTGCCAGTCGCAGCATCTGGTAGCCCATGGCGCGGTAGGGCGCCAGCTTGGCCCAAGCCCTGCCGAACGGTTCTGCCAGGTCGCTTTTATTCAGCGCAATGATGGGCGCAATGCCCGCCGCTTCGGCAGCTATCAGCGCTCGCGTAAGCTGGCTTTCTGAAAATTCAGGCTCCGCCGCAATCAGGATCAGCACCTGGTCCAGGTTTGCCGCAAACGACTTGGTGCGCAGCTCGTCCTGGCGGTAGAAAACATTGCTGCGTTCGTCGATTTTTTCAATCGTGCCTTCGTCTTCACTCGGCAGCCAGCGTACGTTGTCCCCCACGAGTGCCTGGCCTTTTTTACCGCGTGGGTGGCAAATAATGCGCTTCCCATCCGCTGTTTCAACCAGCACGTGGCGGCCAAAGCCAGCCACCACCAGCCCCTTTTCCAAGCCCTGCTGTGTGCCCGCTATTGCGGAATTGGATGTGCGTTGTGTTTTACTCAAGCAAGCAAAGCGTCGACTTTCGACGCGCAGAAAAAATCGCTGACCGAAATGCCGTTCACGTCATGCGTGTTGAAGCGCACTGTACATTTGCTGTAGCTCACCGTCAGGTCGGGGTGGTGGTCTTCCGCGTTGGCGATAAAGGCCAGTGCATTCACAAAACCGATGGTCTCGTGGTAGTTTTTAAAGGCGTAGGTTTTCTCCAGTGCACCGTCTATCAGTCGCCAGCCCAGCACCTGCTCGCCATTGAGTTTGCTCAAGTGCGTCACGATTTCTGTCGCGCTCAGGGCTTTACGGTTTTGGTGAACGGCGTTGCTCATGCAGTGCCTCCAATCGGGTTCATTCTCGCCAGCCGTTCAGATGCGGGCGGGTGCGAATAGTAAAACTTCACAAATAGTGGGTCAGGTGTCAGCGTGCTGGCGTTGTCCTGGTACAGCTTGAGCAACGCGCTCTGCAGGTCTTTTCCATCGGTTTGCGACACCGCATACGCGTCAGCTTCAAACTCATGCTTGCGTGAGTACTGCGCGAATATGGGCGAGATGAAAAAGCTGAATAACGGCACCACCAGCATGAACAGCAGCAGTGCCAGCGCGTCGTTGCCACCGCCCAGGTTCGGCCTGACCCCGAGGCCGGTATAAAACCATACCTGCGATGACAGCCAGCCGAGCAATGCAAACCCCACCAGGCTCATAGCAAACATGCCAACGATGCGTTTGATGATGTGCTTGTGCTTGAAGTGGCCCAGCTCGTGCGCCAGCACGGCATCTACTTCACCGGGGTTTAGCTGGTTTAGCAGCGTGTCGTAAAAAACCACCCGCTTGGCGGCACCAAAGCCGGTGAAGTAGGCATTGGCGTGGGCTGACCGCTTGCTGCCGTCCATTACAAAAAAGCCTTTGGCGGCAAATCCGCATCGCTGCATCAACGCCGTCACGCGCGCCTTTAAAGTCTCGTCATCGAGCGGCTTGAATTTGTTGAACATTGGCGCAATCACCGTGGGGTACAGCACCAAAATAGCCAGGTTAAATCCCATCCACGTCGCCCAAGCCCACAGCCACCACAATCTGCCCGCGCTGCCCATCAACCACAGTATCAACGCCACAATGGGCAGACCTATCAACGCCCCCACAGCCAGGCCTTTGATGGCGTCAGAAAGCCATAACTTGAAGGTCATTTTATTAAAGCCAAAACGTTCTTCAATTTTGAAGGTGCTGTACAGCGTAAAAGGCAAATCGAGTACGCCGCTGATGATGGCAAATACAGCCAGTAAAGCCAATTGTGGAACCAGAGCGCCGTAGCTGGCCAAGCCTGTACCGTTAATGGCCTGGTTCAATGCATCAATGCCGCCGAGCAAGGTCCAGCCCAGCAATGCAGCTGCCCCAAACGCCATCTCCAGCAGGCCAAAGCGCGCTTTGGTGATGGTGTAGTCAGCGGCTTTTTGGTGTGACGCGAGTGTGATGGTCGATGCAAATGCGGCAGGCACTGTACTACGGTGCTGCGCAATATGGCGGATTTGCCGCGACGCAAGGTAGAAGCGCGTCAACAGTCCCAATACCAATACGGCAGAAAAAAGGACAGTGAAAACAAATGAATAGTCTTGCATGCAGGGCAGTTTAGGCGATCAGCGAGAATCTCAAGATGCTTGAACTTGATACCCTCTTGAAAAAATCCGACCAAAACCTCGTCTGGCTTGACTGCGAAATGACCGGCCTCGACCCCGAAAAAGAGCGCCTGATCGAGATCGCCATCATCGTCACTGGCCCGCAGCTCACACCGCGTATCGAAGGCCCGGTATTGGCCATCCATCAGTCTGACGAGGTTTTAGACCAGATGGACAAATGGAACAAGGGAACGCACGGCAAAAGCGGGCTGATTGAGAAGGTCAAAGCCAGCACCACCTCTGACGCTGATGCCGAAGCCCAAATCCTTGCCTTCATCAGCCAGTACGTACCCAAAGGGGTCAGCCCCCTGTGCGGCAACACTATCAGCCAGGACCGACGCTTTCTGGTGAAGTACATGCCCAAACTGGAAGCCTATTTGCACTACCGCAATATCGACGTCAGCACCTTCAAAGAGCTAGCCAAACGCTGGCGCCCCGAGGTATACAACGCCTTCAAAAAGCAGCAAAAGCACACTGCGCTGGCCGACGTGCACGAGTCGATTGACGAGCTGGAACACTACCGGGAACACTTTTTGAAGTGATGCGGAATGTGGCCCGTTCGTGGATTTCAGCCCACGTTTTTGAATGCCATTTTCGGCCTCTAGCGCAGCAAATACGTGCGCAAGTTGCTTCTAAATAAATAGCATCTGCGCCACAGTGCCAGCCACCGCGCCTAGTCGATACTGACGGCTGCAATGGTTGGCAGCCGAAAGATAGTGAGTACAAACCCGTAATCCGTGCTATAGTTAAGGGCTTGGCTTAGCACACGGGTGCGATCCATTTGTACATCTACCTCACACTTGTGGACTCTGTATTGAGAGTCACCGTTTCAGGCAACACTTTGACCTGATTCGCATATTCGTTTGATGGTTGATGTTTTATTAACCATGAACGAAGCGGCCTGCAACAGCAGGCCGTGCAAGTTCTTCTGCGTCACGCTTTTATTTATAGCGGCGGCGCGGATGAAAGTTGAGAAAAACCATGACTGATTCTTTTGAGATTCGTGACGAGTCGTTTGCTGAGGCAAGCTTTGACACTGAAAACGCCGGTGCTTCTGATGTTTTAGAAACATCTTTGGACGCTATTGCCCCTGAGCCAAACGGCTTTGTAAAACTTGGCCTGGCCAAAGAGCTGCTACAAGCCGTTGCAGACATGGGGTTTACCCAGCCTACCGCTGTGCAAATGGCCACCATCCCCAAAGCCATGCAGGCACTGGATGATGAGAACGCCGACAAGAAAGCCAAATTCACCGATTTGCTGGTCTCCAGCCAAACCGGTAGCGGCAAAACCGCTGCGTTTTTGTTGCCTGTATTGCACACGCTTTTGAAACAGCAAGAGCAGGCAGAGCGCGATGAGCGCGCAGAGTTTGAGCGCCTGTCTGCCGAGGCCGTCGCCCGTGGCGAAGCACCGGCCAAAAAGCCCAAGCGCAAAGACCCGACCAATATGCGCAACTTCAAGGCCGCCACCCCTGGCGCGCTGATTTTGTGCCCCACCCGCGAGCTGGCCCAGCAAGTTTGCGCCGACGCGATTGACCTGGTGCGGCATTGCCGCGGCCTGCGCATTGCCAACGTAGTGGGCGGTATTCCGTACCAGTTGCAGATTGCCAAACTGCAGAATGCAAACTTGGTAGTCGCAACGCCGGGCCGTTTGCTTGACCTGCAGCGCAGCATGCAGATCAAACTCGACCAGGTCCAGTTCCTGGTGGTTGACGAAGCCGACCGCATGCTTGACCTCGGCTTTGCCGATGACCTGACTGAAGTCAATCAGCTCACTATTGAGCGCAAGCAGACCATGATGTTCAGCGCCACGTTTGCGCCACGCATCATGCAATTGGCCACCCGCGTGATGCGCCAGCCGCAGCGTGTTGAGATTGATTCGCCGCATGAAAAGCATGCGTCCATCACACAGTCACTGCACTGGGCTGACAACATGACGCATAAGCGCAAGTTGCTTGACCACTTGCTGCGCGACACCACAATTAACCAAGCGATTGTGTTTGCCTGCACGCAGGTCGAGTGCGACGGCTTGGCCAATGATTTGGTGCAAGACGGCTTTAGCGCTGTCGCACTGCACGGTGCGCTGGGCCAAGGCCTGCGTAACCGCCGTTTGATGGCTTTCCGTGATGGTCGTGTACAAGTGCTCGTAGCAACCGACGTTGCTGCGCGTGGCCTGGACGTTCCGACGATTACCCACGTGATCAACTACGGCTTGCCGATGAAGGCTGAAGACTACGTGCACCGTATTGGCCGTACCGGCCGTGCAGGCCGCGCGGGCAATGCCATCACGATTGCAGAGTTTCGTGACCGCCGCAAGATTCAGGACATTGAGCATTACTCGCAGCAAAACCTCAAAGCCAGCGTGATTGCTGGCCTCGAGCCACAGCAGCGTTTTGCACCGACGTCAGATCGCCCACGCGGTAACTTTGGTGGCCGTGATGACCGCAGTGCGCCGCGCGGCAACTTCGGCGGCGGTGGTGGTGGTGGCTACGCTGGCCGCAAGCCCGCTGGCGGTAGTTTTAATGCCAGTGGTGGCGACCGCAATTTTGGCGGTGATCGTGGTGGCTTCGGCGGCGATCGTGGTAATTTTGGTGGTGACCGTGGCGGTAACTTCCAGGGTCGTCCTGCACCGCAAGGTGGCTACGCTGACCGCAGCGGGTTCAATGACCGCGGCCCACGCCGTGATGACAATGGCGGCAACTTTGTGCCGCAAGAGCAGCGCAGTTTTGCACCGCGCGAAGAACGCAGTTTTGCATCGCGTCCAGAGCGCTCGTTTGCACCACGCGGCGACTCTTTCGCACCACGCAACGATGGATTCGCTTCACGCAGCGAGGGTTTCGCACCTAAGCCAGCCTTTGCAAAGCCCGGGTTCGCCAAGCCAGCAGGCAAGGTGTTTGTACCGCGTGATGCAGCTAAAAAGGCTGCCAAGTTTTCAAGAGCTGCGCGTGACTGATCTTGCGTAACGCGCTTTGCGGCAGGTCTGCAAAAAAGCCGCTACACATCGAAAGGTGTGTAGCGGCTTTTTCATTTTTTGCCTCAGCATTTCTTCACGCGTAAAAGCCGCCCAAAACGGATGCACCGCCTGAACATCGCGCTGGCAGGTGAATACAAAACAAAAAAAGGTTGATTCGCTATTGCATGTAAATTCAGATGGCGTGTCAGATGGTTTTTGATCGACCAGTGGCGCCTTGCCACCAAACAATCCCGCACCTGCAAAGACCAAGCTAGTATGTAAGCATATTTCAGGAGCTTCAAAATGCACTTATCTGCCGCCGCGCTAGATGCCGCGTACAACAACCGGGCGCTTGTGCACGACTTTGCGTCGTATTTTGAACGCTGGGGTGAAATGTCAAGGCGTGCGCTGGCCAGCCACCCGCACACGCTGGACATCGCTTACGGCCGCCAACCGGGCGAAAAGCTGGACGTGTTTCCGGGGGCGGCAAATGGCGCGCCTGTCATGGTTTTTATTCATGGTGGGTACTGGCGCGCGCTCGACAAATCTGAGCACTCTTTCATCGCACCTCCGTTTTGTGCAACCGGCGCTTGTGTCGTGATTCCAAACTACGATTTGTGCCCAGCGGTGACGATTCCTGAGATCACGTTACAAATGGTGCGGGCAATTGCGTGGGTTCAGCGCAACATCGGAAAGTTTGGCGGCGATGCCAGCCGAATCACGGTGGTAGGCCATTCAGCGGGCGGGCATTTGGCAGCCATGATGCTGGCCTGCCAGTGGGCGCGCTACGCGCCTGATTTGCCGGGCGATCTGGTAAAAAACGCGCTGTCAATTTCAGGCCTGTATGAACTTGATTCGGTGATGCGCACTCCTTTTTTGAAAGACTCGCTGCGGCTGACGCCGGGGCAGGTTTTGCGCGCCAGCCCGGCGTGGATGCCCGCACCCCGAACTGGAACGTTGCTTACCGTTGCCGGAGCCGATGAAAGCGCCGAATTTTTGCGACAGAACCAATTGATACAAAACGCTTGGGGTGCCAAGACCGTGCCAGTTTGTGATGCCCTGCTGGGGTTAAACCATTTCAGTGTTCTGGACGCGTTGGTGCAGCCGTCACATGCCCTTCATCAATATGCTCTAACGTTGTTAAAAGGAAATTGAAATGAAAAAATTGGTTTCTGGAGTGGAGTTGATTCTTTGTGGCTTGCTTGCAGCCTGCGGCGGAGGTGGAGGGGGCGGTGTCGTCGGCAGTGCAGCGCCTGCAGCCAACCCGCAGGCAGTGGCTGCCTCGGGCTACCCCAGCGAGCCACTGAGTTGCTCGGTTGCCGACCAGCGTGCCTGGCTGAACGCCTACATGGCCGATCAATATTTCTGGAGCGCCAACCTTGCTGCACCGAATGCAGGTGCTGCCAACCTCGACGCGTATTTCAATTCTCTGTTGTTTAAACCGACAGACCGGTATAGTTTCTCGCAAGATTCCGCACAATTCACGCAGTTTTTTGCTGAAGGCACACGAACCGGCTACGGATATTCGCTTGCGTTTGCAGATGCAACTCGAACCGCGCTGCAAGTGCGCTCCGTAGAGTCTGCGGGCCCCGCAGCTGCTGCTGGGCTAAAGCGCGGCGACACAGTTCTGTCAATTGACAGCTTGAGCCCTGCCAGCATTGCCAGCGGTGAGCTTCGCAGCGTGACCACCAGTGGCATAACGCGCACATTCAGCCTTGCAGATGCGTCGGGCACGCCCCGCGCTGTTGCAATCGTGTCAAGCAATTTCCCACTGGCGTCCGTGGTCAGCGACAAGATTCTTACTTCTGCAAACGGCGCAAAAGTTGGCTACCTCGCGTACCAAGAGTTTTCGCCATCCAGCATCAATGCACTTGGTGCGGTGTTCAACCGTTTTCGCGATGCTGGCGTCACCGAGCTGATTGTTGATTTGCGTTACAACGGCGGTGGAAGCGTGGCGGTGGCGCGGGCGCTGGCCAGTCTGATTGGCGGGACGCAGCTTGACGGCCAAATTTTCGCGAAGATCCGCTTTAATGCCCAAAACACCAACAGCAATTTTGACTATCGGTTCACCGCCAGCCCTGCATCACTTCCTGCTGCGCCGCTAGAAGGCTTGACGCAGGTTATTTTTATCACTTCACCCAATACTGCCTCGGCCAGTGAGCTTGTGATTAATGCGCTTGCACCGTTTAAAAAAGTGGTCAATATTGGCGCCGCCACTTTTGGCAAGCCTTACGGCTTTCAGCCGCGCAGCGCGTGCAATACGGTCTATAGCGCGGTTAATTTTGAAACTTTCAACGCTGCCGACGTTGGGCGCTACACCAGCGGCCTTGCAGCGACGTGCAACGTTACTGACGATTTGAGCAAGGCTTTGGGCGACCCAACCGAGCGCCGCACTGCGGCTGCTCTTGGATTCATTCAAACCAACGCATGCCCGGTGGTTGCCGCCGATGTGCAGTCAAATCAGCCTTTAGACCAGGCAAAACGGGCGCAGGCAGCTACTAAATCAATAGCAGAGTCGCGCTGGCTTGAGCCAGCTTTTGGTGAGGTTACGCGCCCCGCATTGGTTGTGGATTGACGCGCTACATCAGCAAATGCTCGCCCGCGTTGTCGCCGCCCAGAGTCACGTAGTTGACCTTCCTGATGTCCATCAGTTTTTTGCCGCCCGCATAGCTGATGGCGCTCTGGATGTCTTCTTCCATCTCCTTGAGTGTGTCCGCCAAAGTACCTTTGACCGGCTCCAGGATGCGTTTGCCTTCGACGTGCTTGTACTCACCCTTGTTGAAGTCTGAAGCGCTGCCGTAGTACTCTTTGAACAGCTGGCCATCGACCTCTACCGTTTTGCCAGGGCTTTCTTCCAGGCCGGCGAGCATCGAGCCAATCATCACCATCGTTGCGCCAAAGCGAATGGACTTGGCGATGTCGCCATGCTCACGTATACCGCCGTCGGCAATGATGGGTTTGGTGGCCACGCGTGCGCACCACTTCAGCGCCGACAACTGCCAGCCGCCGGTGCCAAAACCGGTCTTCATTTTGGTAATACAGACCTTGCCGGGGCCAATGCCGACTTTGGTCGCATCAGCGCCCCAGTTCTCCAGATCAATCACCGCCTCAGGTGTGGCCACGTTGCCTGCAATCACAAACGACGCGGGCAGCTTTTGCTTGATGTAGCCAATCATCTTTTGCACGCTGTCTGCATGGCCGTGGGCTATGTCGATGGTGATGTACTCAGGCACCAAACCCAGGGCAACCATCTGGTCAACCATGTCGTAGTCAGGCTTTTTCACACCCAGTGAAATGGAGGCATACACACCCTGCGCTTTCATGGTTTTGACGAACGCCAGGTTGTCCAGGTCAAACCGGTGCATCACATAAAAGTAGCCGTTTTTCGCCATCCACACGCAGATGTCTTTATTGATGACAGTCTTCATGTTGGCGGGCACGACCGGGATGCGGAAGGTGCGCCCACCCAGTTCTACCCCGGCATCGCATTCAGACCTGCTGTCTACCCGGCATTTGCGTGGCAGCAGCAGGATGTTGTCGTAGTCAAAGATTTCCATATCTCTCAAGCCCTTAAAACTGTTGGTGAAACGGTTAACCGGAAGGCGCTTGGGAGATACCCGGCTTGCACGCGCGCTTTCAGCAGGCGAAAAAAAACCGGGCGCTTGTCACTTGGGCCCGGTGTCTGATTTTATGCGCTTTTTGCGAAATACTTGTCGAAGGACGAACCCACAGAGCGTGCGCCTGTCTTGCTCGGCAACAGGTGCGTCAGGCTAAAATTACTATATATTTAGTAGCAGCTTACGCCCATATTCATTAGGCTATCGGCTGATTTAGTACCTAGAATGTGGGTTTTCAGGTGTTTTACAACGGTTTAAGGCACCTTTCTACAATAGCCCATGCTTTTTGACTCCGCGCCCAATTCTCCCCTACTGCACAATCTCAACCCCGAGCAACTGGCCGCCGTTACGCTGCCAGCCACACATGCGCTGATTCTGGCTGGGGCGGGTTCTGGCAAGACTCGTGTGCTAACGACCCGCATAGCGTGGCTGCTGCAAACCGGGCAGGTGTCGCCGGGTGGCATTTTGGCGGTGACGTTTACCAACAAGGCCGCCAAGGAAATGATGCTGCGCCTGACCAGCATGCTACCCGTCAATGTGCGCGGTATGTGGATTGGCACTTTTCATGGCTTGTGCAACCGGTTTTTGCGGGCGCATTACAAACTGGCCAACTTGCCATCGACGTTTCAGATTCTGGACACGCAAGACCAGCTCTCGAGCATCAAGCGCTTATGCAAGCAGTTCAACATCGACGATGAACGCTTTCCGCCCAAGCAGCTGATGTATTTCATTGCAGGCTGCAAAGAAGACGGCCAGCGCCCCAAAGACGTCGCCGCGCGTGATGAAGACATGCGCAAAAAAATTGAGCTCTATGCGCTGTATGAGGAGCAGTGCCAGCGCGAAGGCGTAGTGGACTTTGGCGAGCTGATGCTTCGCAGTTATGAGCTTTTGAGAGACAACGCGCCGATACGTGAGCACTACCAGCGGCGCTTCAGGCATATTTTGATTGATGAGTTTCAGGACACCAACAAGCTGCAATACGCGTGGATCAAAATGCTGGCCGGGCAGGGTGCTGAGGGCGAGCTGCCAACGATGCAAGGCGGCTCGGTGATCGCGGTGGGCGATGACGACCAGAGCATCTACGCCTTCAGGGGCGCGCGGGTCGGCAACATGGCCGATTTTGTGCGTGAATTTGCAGTGACGCACCAAATCAAGCTCGAGCGCAACTACCGCAGCTTCGGCAATATTCTGGACTCAGCCAACGCGCTGATCAGCCACAACACCAAGCGATTGGGCAAGAACCTGCGCACTGAAGCCGGGCCAGGCGAGCCGGTGCGGGTGCATGAGTCCCCCAGTGATTTTGCAGAGGCGCAGTGGTTTGTCGATGAAGTCAAGCAGCTCGTGCGTGATGGCACCGACCGCAAGGAAATTGCGCTGCTGTACCGCAGCAATGCGCAAAGCCGGGTGATGGAAACGGCACTGTTCAATGCCGGTTTGCCGTACCGCGTTTATGGTGGTTTACGGTTTTTTGAAAGGGCAGAGATCAAGCACGCCCTGGCTTACCTGCGACTGCTGGAGAACCCCAACGACGACACCAGCTTCATGCGCGTCGTGAATTTTCCGCCGCGCGGCATCGGCGCGCGCAGCCTGGAGCAACTGCAGGACATTGCCAAAACTTCGGGCTGCTCGCTGCATGATGCAGTCAGCGCCGTGGCGGGCAAGGCGGGCGCAAACATTGGTGCGTTTGTTGCCAAAATTGACGTCATGCGCGAGCAGACCAGCGGCAGCACGCTGCGCGAAATCATTGAGCTGGTATTGCAAAACAGCGGTTTGGAGGAGCACTACAAGCTTGACCGGGAAGGCCAGGACAGGTTGGAAAATTTGGCTGAACTGGTTAACGCTGCGGAATCGTTTGTGGGGCAAGAAGGCTTTGGGCGCGATGCGGTGGCGTTGCCGGTAGATGAGCTAGGTGCGGGTACGAACCTGTCGTTAACCCAAAGCCCCGCCAGTCAAGGCCTGGATGCCAATGCATTGGACAACCCCACACCAGAATTTTTGGCGCCGGATTTTGAAACTGGCGAAACTCTCAGCCCGCTCGTCGCGTTTTTAACCCACGCAGCCCTTGAATCAGGCGACAACCAGGCCAAAGCCGGGCAAGACGCAGTGCAGCTAATGACAGTGCATTCATCCAAAGGCCTGGAGTTTGATTGTGTGTTCATCACTGGGCTGGAAGACGGCATCTTCCCGCATGAAAACTCGTTGACGGAGGCGGGCGGCATTGAAGAAGAACGCCGCCTGATGTATGTGGCCATCACCAGGGCCCGCAAGCGGCTGTACCTGAGCCATTCGCAGACCCGCATGCTGCACGGCCAAACCCGCTACAACCTGAAGAGCCGGTTTTTTGACGAGTTGCCTGACGCTGCGCTGAAGTGGATTACGCCCAAAAATCAAGGTTTCGCAGCTGGTTCAGGCCGCAACAACTCATGGGGAGATGCTACAAATACAGGAGCTGCTGGCGCCCGTAAAGATTGGGCTAGCAGTGTATTTGGATCAAAATCTGGCAGCGCTGAACGATTTGCCAACCCTGCGGTGCCAGCGCAACGCGAATCCCCTGCGCACGGCATCAAAAGCGGTATGAACGTGTTTCATGCCAAGTTTGGTGAAGGCCGCGTGCAAATGCTGGAGGGCACTGGCGACGATGCGCGGGCCCAGATTAATTTCACCCGGCATGGCGTGAAGTGGCTGGCCCTGAGCGTAGCCAAATTGACTGTGGTTTAGCCCGGTTAGCACCGAAGCAAGACTGGGCCAAGGTCTATTTTTTGGCCTTGTAAGCCGCGATGGATTTAGCCAGCTCTTGGTACTCCTCGCACGTCGTGTTACCGCAAATGGTTTTGAGCGATGCCAGGTGTTCTTCTGCCTTTACAGGCTGCTTGTCCATCAGGTAGGCCTCGCCGATGTACTCGTGTGCGCCCTTGTGTTTGGGGTCGGTTTTCAGTGCCAGCCGGTAGTATTCAAACGCTTTGGGCAGGTCTGGAGTCGCTTGCTTGCGCAGTGAGTAGGCCAGCAGGTTGTAGGTGTCGGCGTTGCCAGGCTTTTCTTTGGCTTGCAGGCTCAGTTCAGCAATGGATTTTTGCCAGTCTTTGGCTTTGATCGCTGCTCTCGCGGCTGCCATCCTGTCTGGCTTTTGTGCTGTAGCCGCCACCGGTGCGGGAAGCGGCTCGGGCGTAGTGTCAGCGGCAAGGGCGCCCAGCGGTAAAAAGCCTGCGAGCGAAATGCAGATGCCCAACGTGTAAGTGCGAGCAGAGGTAGCAGTGTTCATAAGAAATCTTTGAAGTGGTTATTCAGTTGCGGATAAAAAGCACAGGCTTGGGCGGTGGATGACGGCTCAGTAAGTTGATTTACCGCTGCCATCCTTGACACCTTTTTTGCCAGACACCTGCCAGTCGGTGCGCTGGTCAACCAGTTTGGCCAAAAACTCCAGCTCTTCATCTGTGTGGTTGATCGCACCAGCGGGGGTGAGTCTGCGGCCGTCTTTTGGCTCTACTTCGCCCCAGAAAGCCTGGTGGTAGTCGGACGTTGAAATGCGGTTTTCACCGCCAGACTCCAGCTCTACCGATCCGTAGCAATTGCAAAAGTAGCTGCGGTTATTTTGGTCAGCAAACACTTCAGAGTAAACACCCGTGCCGCGAATACCTGCAGTCATGGTGGGCAAAACGATGGATCGGCTGGTGCCTCTGCCCCACACGCTGACGACGGCGCCTGTCAGCAGCCTGAGCAGGCTCACGGCATTGAGGGAGCTGCCACGCTCAACCGACAGCATCGAGTTTTGGCGCACCTGGAATGCAGCATTGCCAATCACAAACATCAAGTTTGCGCCCGGCCCGGTTTTGATCTGGTCGCCAGTTTGAATCGACTGGCCGGGTTGCAGACTCAAGCCATTGAGCAGCGCATCTCCCGTCATTTGCACCACATTGCTGCGTTGCTGTGCGATTGCGGCAGGCAACCCGCCGAGGGCGACCCATGCCGCTGCGGCTTTGAGTGCATCGCGGCGTTGAAACCACAAAATCTCTTTTTCTTTTCTGCCGCTCAAGGTGTGCTGTGTCATGTTGTCTCTTCTGTTTTTATGGCGAAAAAAGGCAAACGGAGGTCAAGCTTGCTGGTCGTTGGTTTGCGCAGGGTCTTGTGAAGTTCCTTCAAAGCTGCCTTCGTACGTGAAATAAATCGACGTGAAGAACATCGCGAGCATGACCAAAGAAATCGGAAATAGGGCCACATTGGCCAATGCGGGGCTGCCGAGTAATGCGGAAACCAGCGTCAAGGCCAGCACGCTCAGCATGAAAATACCCACCCACGCTGCGCCGTAGAACGCCATGGCACCAAAGTTCTTGTAGCACGCCATAAAACTGAAAAACAGGCTTTTCACGGGCGGCATACCCTGCCAGTGCACCAGCGCTGGGGCATGCCAAAACATCAGTGACAGCGGCAAATACAAGGCCAGCGTGGCCCACATGGCGGTTTGAAAATCGCGCTGGCGCACCATCTCCTCTGTGATTTTTCCGCCAACCAGATACAGCTTGGCGAACTGCCCACCGTCAATCAGGCTGGTCACTGCAATGATGGCCAGAAATCCGATTGCGTAAATTGCGCCCAGCACCGCCATCGCTTTAAAGCGCTGCCTGCCCGCACGAAAGGCGCTGATCAAAATCGTTGGCATGGGGAATTTGCCTTTGCTGGCTTCCTGGGTTGCAGCCATCAGGCCAAGCGTGGCCGCAGGCAGCAACGCAAGCGCCAGCGCAGCGCCAATAAATGGCAGCATGGAGGCCAATGCAAGCAAAGCCATAAACATAAAAAACAGCCCTGACATGGCCAGTGGCTGTTGCAAAAAAGTTTTGCAACCAAGCTTGACCCATACCAAGCCAGTACGCGGCGCAACGATGTTTAGTTTCATGATTTCGTGAATAGGTGGTGAACCGCGTGCTCATAAGTCAGCGGCTGCTGAACCCGGCCATTGAGCACTCGCTCAAAATGCGTCGGGTCGTGGGCCGTGAGCAGCGCAGCTTCGCGGGGCAAATAAAAATCCCATAGCCGGGAGATCCAGAATCGAAGTGCAGCAGCGCGCGCCATTGCGGGCAGCAGCGTGCGCTCTTGCGCCCGCAACGGCCGTACAGATTCGTAAGCGGCCAAAAACGCAGCTGCTCTTTGTCCATCGTGCTGTCCTGTTGTCAGATCTACGCACCAGTCGTTCAGGCATACGCCGATGTCAAACAGCCATACGTCGCAACCGGCAAAGTAAAAATCAAAAAAGCCGGTCAGCTCGGCGCCTTCAAACAGCACGTTGTCGCGAAACAAATCGCCATGGATCGGCCCTGCGGGCAGCGCTTTGTAGGGTGAAGACGCCGCTATGTGGTTTTGGTACGCCAGCTCTGCCAGCAGCAAACTGCGCTGCCCGGCAGTGACGTGTGGCAGTACGGTGGGTGCCGTCAGGTTCCACCAGGCAAGGCCGCGCAGATTGGGCTGGTGCTTTTTAAAAGCCATTCCCGCAAGGTGCATGCGCGCCAGCATGGAACCCGTTTTAGCGCAGTGCGCAGCGCTTGGGGCTAACTCGCTGCGGCCGCGCAGCTTGTTGACAACTGCTGCGGGCTTGCCTTTTAAGCGGTGCAATATTGCCCCAGTATCGTTTTGCTCTGGGTTCGGGGCTGAGATGCCGCTGCGCGCGAGGTGCTGCATCAGTTCCAGGTAAAACGGAAGTTGCTCAAAGCTCAAGCGCTCAAACAGCGTCAGCACATAGTGGCCGCGCTGCGTGGTGGCAAAGTAGTTGGTGTTTTCAATGCCGCCAGTGCACGGCGAAAGGGACTCAAGCTCGCCAAGATCAAATTGCCGAAGGAAGTCAGCCGCCTCGTCAAACGAGACCTCGGTATAAACGGCCATGCTTGCGGCGTCGCTTTCTAAAACAGGAAAATGTGTGGACGGGGTAAAGGCGGCAGAAGTTACTAAAACTTCAGCACATTCCAAACCCGCGAACCGGCGGTGTCGCCATTTGAAGTCGAAGGCGCGGCGCCCCTGCCTGTGTCAGACGGTTTGATTTCGTATGCGGGAACATTCACCCCTGTTTTAGGCTGAACCGTGATGCTTTGGGTTTGCCCGCCCACGCGAAGTTCATCAATGCGCGAGCCAGCGTCTTCAATGCGTATTTTTTGAATCACCTGCTCAGCGCGCAACGGTTGCGCCGCTGTTGCAGCCGACGCGGGTACGGCGGCGGGGGCGGCAGACGGCGTTTGCGCTCCACAAGGCAGTGCCGACGCTAAAAGCGCGCTAAAAATAGTGACTTTCAGGCCGAAAAAAGTTTGCTGGATCATGCCGGTATTGTAGGCGTGCGCGGCGCTTTCATTTGCTTTGCTGGCATAGGGGTTTTAGCCATAAAAACCAGCCGTTTTGGGTTGTTGCAAGTGTGCCTGCGCGTGCCCGGCTGCATCACTTGCCACCCCCACGGCACTTCCATGACAATTCCCCACATGACAACCGATAAAAAAACCCTGCTGCTGGTCGATGGCTCCAGCTATTTGTACCGCGCTTTTCACGCCATGCCTGATTTGCGGGCCGACCCGGCTGACCCCAGCAGCCCGGCTACTGGCGCTATTCGCGGCATGGTCAATATGCTGCAAAGGCTGCGCAAGGACCACCGCGCCGATTACGCAGCCTGCGTGTTCGACGCCAAAGGCCCGACCTTTCGGGACGCCATGTACCCGGCTTACAAAGCGACCCGTTCACCCATGCCTCCCGATTTGCGCAGCCAGATAGAGCCGGTGCATGAAGTGGTCGCCCTGATGGGCTGGCCGGTACTGACAGTGCCCGGTGTTGAGGCCGACGACGTGATTGGCACACTGGCCTGTATGGCCTCGACCCAGGGTATTGAAGTCATTATTTCAAGTGGCGACAAGGATTTGAGCCAGCTGGTGGATGAGCACATCACCGTGATTGACACCATGAACGACAAGCGGCGCGACCTGGCTGGCGTTGAGGCCGAATTCGGCGTGCCCCCGCGCTTGATGGTGGACTACCAGACACTGGTGGGCGACACGGTAGACAACGTTCCCGGTGTGCCTAAAGTGGGCCCTAAAACCGCCGTGAAATGGTTGCAGGAATATGGCTCGCTCGACAACCTGGTGGCGCATGCAGCGGACATCAAAGGCGTAGTCGGCGATAACCTGCGCCAGTCGCTTGAGTGGCTGCCGCTGGGGCGAGCGTTGGTCACGATTAAAAAAGACTGCGATTTGGCAAACTATGTCGGTGGGCTACCCGCTATGGATTCAATAGCTATTGGCGCCCATAAACAGGAAGAATTAGCGGTTTTTTATGAGAAGTATGGGTTCAAAGGGCTGGTCAGGGCGCGTCAAGGCGCTGCGCCAGAGAAGGTAACTATCGCCACACCTGAAGTGCCCTCTGAGAAATCAGAACCCGGCTTGTTCGACGAACCCGACAGCGCCGCTGTTGTGCCAAAGCAGCCCAGTGCGATGGTGTTTGAAACCGTCTTCACCTGGCAGGCATTCGATAACTGGCTGCTGAAATTGCAAGCCGCTGACCTGGTGGCGCTGGACACGGAGACCACCTCGCTCGATGAAATGCGCGCCGAGATTGTCGGCATCAGCTTTTCAATTCAGCCGGGCGAGGCCGCGTACATTCCGCTTACCCACGACTACCCTGATGCACCAGCCCAGTTGCCGCGCGATGAGGTGTTGGCCAAGCTCAAGCCCTGGCTTGAAAACCCCGCAAAACACAAGCTCGGCCAGCACATCAAATACGACCGCCATGTGTTTGCCAATCACGGCATTGAAGTGAAGGGCTACGCGCATGACACCATGCTGCAAAGCTATGTGCTTGAAGTACACAAACCGCACGGCCTTTCCAGCCTGGCCGACAGGCACCTCCAGCGCAGCGGCATTACCTTTGAAGACCTGTGCGGCAAAGGCGCGCATCAAATCAAATTTAACCAGGTCGCTATTGCCCAGGCGGCTGAGTATTCCTGTGAAGACGCAGACCAAACGTTGGGCGTTCATAACGTGCTGTGGCCCCAAATCCAGGCAAACGAAAAACTGTGTTCTATTTACAAACTTGAAATCAAAAGCAGTGAAAGCCTCTACCGCATTGAGCGCAACGGCGTGTTGATAGACGGGCCTATGCTGGCCAAACAAAGCGGCGAGCTGGGGCTGCGCCTGGTGCAGCTTGAAACGGAGGCTTACGAGATTGCTGGGCAGCCTTTCAATCTCGGAAGCCCAAAGCAACTGGGTGAAATTTTCTTTGACAAGCTGGGTATGCCGGTCATTAAAAAAACGCCGAGTGGCGCGCGCAGCACCGATGAAGAAGTGCTCGAAAAACTGGCCGAAGACTACCCGCTGCCCGCCAAGCTGCTGGAGCACCGCAGCCTGTCAAAACTCAAAGGCACGTACACCGACAAGCTGGCCCAGCTGGCTCTGCCGAGAACTGGCCGCGTGCACACCCACTACGCGCAAGCCGTGGCGGTAACTGGCCGCCTGAGCAGCAACGACCCGAACCTGCAAAATATTCCCGTTAAAACCGCTGAAGGCCGCCGCGTGCGCGAGGCCTTTGTTGCCCCAGCAGGCAGCGTGATTGCCAGTGCAGACTACTCACAAATCGAGCTGCGCATCATGGCGCACATCAGTGAAGACGCAGCCCTGCTCAGCGCGTTTACGCAGGGCATAGACGTGCACCGCGCCACCGCCGCCGAAGTGTTTGGTGTGGCGGTGGATGCGGTGAGCAGCGAGCAGCGCCGCTACGCCAAGGTGATTAACTTCGGTTTGATTTACGGCATGAGCAGCTTCGGCCTGGCACGCAACCTGGGCATTGAAACCAAAGCCGCAGCAGCGTACATCGACAAGTATTTTCAGCGCTACCCCGGCGTTAAAAACTACATGGACGCGACCAAACTTTCAGCCAAATCCAAAGGCTATGTTGAAACCGTTTTTGGCCGCCGACTGTACCTGCCAGAAATCAATTCCCCGAACGGCCCACGCCGCGGTGGAGCAGAGCGCGCAGCTATTAATGCGCCTATGCAGGGCACGGCAGCGGACCTCATCAAACTCAGCATGAATGCAGTGCTCGACGTGCTGGACAACGAAAACCGCAAGACCAAAATGATCATGCAGGTGCACGACGAACTGGTGTTTGAAGTGCCACAGGATGAAGTCGAATGGGTGCGGGTGGAGATTCCACGCCTGATGGCCAGTGTGGCCGCGCTGAAAGTGCCATTGCTGGCGGAAATTGGCGTGGGAGAGAACTGGGAGAAGGCGCATTGATGGCGCAGTTGCGCCGAAGGAGCACAAACGCCTAACGGCCAAACCATCGGGGAAACAACCCCGCGCTGGCTAAGGCGTTTGCTGTTGTCTGCTTTTCTTGCAGTCAACAGTGCAATACTTCGGCGGCACAAGGTTAGTCTGGACGTTGATCACTGAAACCGCTGCTGACTCTAGCGCTCTAGCGTTGGGTTCATTTATTGGTAGTTTCAATTAGGTGATTGCTT
Source organism: Polaromonas sp. (assembly GCA_031386895.1). Lineage (GTDB taxonomy): Bacteria > Pseudomonadota > Gammaproteobacteria > Burkholderiales > Burkholderiaceae_C > Polaromonas. The sequence goes on along the minus strand of JANNCT010000062.1, from coordinate 2,001 downwards.
CATGCAAAAAATAAAGTCTCTTGTAGGCGGGTTTAGTTTCGTCTCTTTTCTCACATCGATAGCGTTTCAGCCCGCATTTGCGGCGTCAGACAAAGCGCTTAACCAGAACGATTTCGTCGGAATATCTTTCTGGATTATTTCCATGGCGCTTGTTGCTTCCACAGTCTTCTTTTTCCTTGAACGCGACAGAGTGTCAGCTAAATGGAAGACCTCACTCACTGTTTCTGGTCTGGTAACGCTGGTGGCTGCGGTTCACTATTTCTACATGCGCGATGTCTGGGTTGCTACCGGGGCAACGCCCACCGTGTTTCGCTACATTGACTGGCTGATCACGGTACCGCTGCTCATGATTGAGTTCTACCTGATTTTGTCGGCCATTGCCAAAGTCCCCTCTGGAGTATTCTGGCGCTTGATGGTGGGTACGCTGGTCATGCTGGTGGGCGGTTACCTGGGTGAAGCTGGTTACATGGCAGTTTGGCCAGCCTTCATCATCGGCATGGCCGGTTGGGCGTATATTTTGTGGGAAATTTTCTTCGGCCAAGCGGGAAAAATCAATGCACAGAGCGCGCCACCGGCAGTTCAATCGGCATTCAATACCATGCGCTGGATTGTCACCATCGGCTGGGCAATCTATCCAGTGGGTTACTTCTTCGGTTACCTGACTGGCAGCGGCCCCGAGACCAGTGCTAACGCGCTCAATATCATTTACAACCTGGCAGATTTGCTGAACAAGGTTGCCTTTGGTTTGATCATTTGGTCAGTTGCCGTGAGCGAGTCGGAATTGGCCGTCGCGAGAAAGTAAGTTGCGCTAGAGGCATTTATCTCTCTACGTCGCCCTCCGGCGGCGTAAAGTTGCGTTTTACCAGCGGTAAAACGCCAACATTTTTTGCACCATGTCTGATTTTTTTGATCTCATCATCCTAGGCGGCGGTTGCGCCGGGTTAAGCCTTGCAACCCGGCTTGCCGCATCTGGCGTTAGCTGTCCCCGTATAGCGGTGGTAGAGCGCCGGGATGTTTACACACACGACCGGACCTGGTGTTTTTTTAAAGATTCGCAAACTCCCTCATTGCATTCGGCACATCACGAATGGTCGTCAATGCGGGTTTCGACGTCCGCTGGAAGCACCGCAGTTGACTGCGTAGCAAGTCCGTACCAAATGGTGCACGCGGGGCAGTTTTACCAAGACGCTCAAAAAATGATTGAGCAAAACGGCCAGGTCAAGTTGCTCATGGGCGCGTCGATTGCGCATGCGCCCGAAAAACAAGGTGACCAGTGGCGGGTTGAAACCACTGCGGGGACGCTGCAGGCGCGCTTCATTGTGGATACCCGACCTGCGGCCAGCCCGGAGCGCGGTGGCGCTTCATTGTGGCAATCGTCTTATGGACAGGAAATTGAATGTGAAGTTGATGTTTTTGACCCCACCTGTGGCGATTTGATGGACTTTGCTGCAGCTGAACATTGCGGTGCACTGACGTCATTTCCTGACTCTGTTGCGTTCGTTTATGTGTTGCCAACGTCGTCAAAACGGGCGTTGGTTGAGTTCACGGTATTTGGGCCAGATCCGATGGACAAAGAGGCTTTGTTCGAGTTGCAGGCCAAGGCGGTGGCGCAGCGTCTTGCGGGTGCAGCGTATTCGGTGCTGCGTACTGAGCATGGCGTGCTGCCAATGGGGGCCAAGCCGGTCACCCCTGGCGGTGACCCGACTTACATTTTTGCTGGCGTGACCGCCGGTGGCGCTCGGCCCAGTTCGGGTTATGCATTTGCGCGTATCCAGCGCTGGGCCGCAGCTTGTTCCGTGGCCATAGTCAGCGGGGCGGCCCCAGTGGGTCATGCGCCTGATGGTTTGATACTGCGCGCGGTGGACGCCTTGTTTCTCAAGGTGGTGCGCGCATGTTCAAGGGTGGCGCCCGATTTATTTTTGGCACTTTTCGCAGGCGCAGACTCGCGGCATGTCATTCGGTTTTTAAATGATCGCGGCACGCTTGCAGACTATGCGGCAG
>JANNCT010000055.1:0-2131 GCA_031386895.1 Polaromonas sp. | reverse complement strand
AACTTGAGCAAATGCGACTTAAAACCACGCTTTGGCAAACGGCGATGCATCGGCATTTGGCCGCCCTCAAAGCCAACCTTGTGGTAGCCACCGGCGCGCGACTTTTGGCCTTTATGACCACGACCAGCCGTTTTGCCTATGCCCGAACCAATACCACGGCCGACTCGGCGTTTGTAATGTTTGGCGCCTTCTCCAGGCTTGATTCCGTTCAATTCCATTTTGAATTCCTAATGAGCCTGAGCTCAGACAATCTTGACCAGGTACGCGATCTTGTTGATCATGCCGCGCACTGCGGGTGTGTCCTCTAACTCGCTCACGCTGTTGACACCGCGCAAACCCAAACCACGCACAGTTGCGCGGTGTGATTCTTTGGTGCCAATCGGGCTGCGAATCAGCTGGACTTTTAATTTGTTTTCTGTCGTCATGTAAGTGTCCTCAACGGCTCTTTAGCCGAAAATTTCTTCGACTGATTTGCCGCGCTTGGCCGCAATATCCGAAGCAGTCGTTGACTTGTTGAGCGCGTCCAAAGTCGCACGCACCATGTTGTACGGGTTGCTCGAACCATGGCTTTTTGCCACGATGTCGGTGATCCCCATGACTTCAAACACTGCGCGCATAGGGCCACCAGCGATGATGCCGGTACCTTTGGCAGCGGGCATCATCATGACGTTCGCGGCACCCCAGTGACCCGACACTTTGTGGTGAATCGTGCCATTTTTCAGTGACACTTTGTTCAAATTGCGACGCGCTTCTTCCATGGCTTTTTGCACGGCTGCTGGCACTTCTTTTGATTTGCCCTTACCCATGCCAACACGGCCATCACCGTCACCAACCACCGTGAGTGCAGCAAAACCAAGAATACGGCCGCCCTTCACCACTTTGGTCACGCGGTTGACCGCGATCATCTTTTCCTTCAGACCATCGTCTGGAGCGTCGTTTGCTGATTTAGCTTGAAACTTGGCCATAAATTATTCCAATACTCAGATGTATTCTGATGTGTTCTTAAAACTGCAGGCCAGCTTCGCGGGCCGCATCAGCCAGCGCTTTAACGCGGCCATGGTACGCAAAACCAGCACGGTCAAACGCAACTTTCTCTACGCCAGCAGCTTTTGCTTTTTCAGCAATGCGCTTGCCGATGGCTTGTGCAGCGGCAACGTTGCCACCCTTGCCAGATGCGCCGATTTCCTTGCGGACTTCGACTTCGGCAGTAGATGCAGCAGCCAGAACTTTGGAGCCGTCGCCAGAAATGACGCTGGCGTAAATGTGCAGATTGGTGCGGTTCACCGTCAAACGGGCAACACCTTGCGTGGCGATGCGAATCCGGGTCTGGCGTGAACGACGCAGGCGCTGCTCTTTTTTGGTCAACATGATGCAGCTCCTTATTTCTTCTTGGTTTCTTTGATCGTGATCTTCTCATCCGCATAACGGATGCCCTTGCCTTTATACGGCTCAGGAGGACGAACAGCACGAACTTCAGCGGCGATCTGGCCAACACGTTGGCGGTCAGAACCCTTGATGATGATTTCAGTCGGTGTTGGGGTTGCCACGGTGATGCCGGCTGGCATCACGAAGTCAACCGGGTGCGAATAACCCACTGTCAAGTTCAGCTTTGTACCAGCAGCTGCAGCTTTGTAGCCCACGCCTACCAGGCTGAGTTTTTTCTCAAAGCCCTTGGTGACACCGACCACCATGTTGTTCACCAGCTGGCGCATGGTGCCCGACATGGCATTGGCTTCGCGCGAATCATTCGCGGGTGCAAAGCTCAGCTTGCCAGCATCTTGCGTGATGGTGACTAGCGTGTTCTGGGCCAGAGCCAATGCGCCGAGGGCGCCTTTGACATTGATCTGGTCTTGTTTGATGGCCACGTCCACACCGGCTGGTACAGACACTGGCATTTTTCCTACACGGGACATTTCAGTTACTCCTCAATGCCACGGGTTAAGCGACGTAGCAAAGCACTTCACCACCGATACCGGTAGCGCGCGCTTTACGATCAGTCATGACACCTTGCGGTGTTGTGACAATTGCCACGCCCAAGCCATTCATGACTTGAGGAATGGCGCCATGGCCTTTGTACACGCGCAGGCCGGGGCGGCTGACGCGCTCGATGCGCTCAATCACGGGCTTGCCT
>JANNCT010000049.1:0-4424 GCA_031386895.1 Polaromonas sp. | reverse complement strand
TCCGGGCGCTATGCAATTGACCGTGATGTTGCGCGAGCCCAGCTCGCGCGCCAGCGCACGGGTCATTCCGGCTACACCGGCTTTGGCGGCTGCGTAGTTGGCCTGCCCGGCGTTGCCCGAAGCACCGACGACTGACGTGATGTTGATGATGCGGCCGTAGCGCTGCTTCATCATGGCCCGCATCACCGCGCGGCTCATAGTAAAAACCGCTTTTAAGTTGGTGTCCACCACGGCGTCCCAATCGCTATCTTTCAGGCGCATGGCCAACATATCGCGGGTGATGCCTGCGTTGTTGACGAGGATTTGCAAGCCGCCGTGGTCTTTGACCAGGCTGTTAATCAACGCCTCAGCGGCCGGTACGTCATTGACGTTCAAATTTTTGCCTTCACACCCTGCAAACGCTGACAAGGCTTGCGTGATTTTGGCTGCGCCAGCATCGCTGGTGGCAGTGCCGATGACTTTCACGCCTTTACGCGCCAGCTCAAGCGCAATGGCTGCGCCTATGCCGCGCGAAGCACCGGTGACCAAGGCAACCTGGCCTTCAAATTTGTTGTCGGTCATGTCAGAAGCTCTTTTACTTGGGTCATGGAGGTCGGGTCAAACAGCGGCGCGCCTGTCAGGTCAGCATCGATGCGTTTGACCAGCCCTGCCAATACTTTGCCCGGGCCACATTCGACGATGAGAGTGACTCCGTGCGCCTTGATGGCTTGGATGCACTCAACCCAGCGCACTGGGCCAAACGATTGCCGGTACAGCGCATCACGCATGCGGTCTGGCTCAAGCTCAATGGCGACGTCAATGTTGTTGATAAGCGGGATTTGCGGCGCGGCAAACGTGGTGTCCGCCAATTTGATTTTGAGTTTCTCACCAGCCGGCTTCATCAGGCTGCAATGAAACGGCGCTGAAACTTGCAGGAGCAGCGCGCGCTTGGCACCAGCAGCTTTGAGTTCTTCACACGCCATATCGACTGCTGCCTTGCTTCCGGCGATCACGGTTTGCATCGGGTCGTTGAAATTGACCGCCTCAACTGTTTCGCCTGACTTTAAGCAATTTTGGCCGGTAGCGCCCGAAATACGGGCGCAAACAGCTATTATTTTAGTAGCGTCCAGCCCAAGAATGGCTGCCATTGCACCAGCGCCCACCGGCACGGCGTCTTGCATGGCCTGGGCACGAAAGCGCACCAGCGGCGCAGCCTGCGTTAATGTAAGTACACCGCTGGCCACCAACGCCGCATATTCGCCCAACGAGTGGCCCGCAACAACGGCGGGCGCTGCTCCCGTCTCTGCCATCCAGATCCGAAATGCCGCAACGCCGGCCACCAGCATCACGGGCTGCGTGTTAGTGGTCAGTGCCAGGTCTTCTTTGGTGCCCTGCTTGATGAGCAGGCCAATGTCCTGGCCGAGCGCATCGGATGCTTCTTGCAGGGTATGCAGCAGCACCGGGTGGTCGCCCCAAACATCGAGCATGCCCACAGACTGGGCACCCTGGCCGGGAAATACAAACGCAAAAGGTTTCAACATCTACTCCAGGATCACAACTAAGGCCATTACCGACAGGGCACCCAGCATCACAAATTCAGCAGCACAGCGCCCCAGGTAAAGCCGCCGCCCACGCCTTCCAGCATCAGCGTGTCACCTTTTTTGATTTTGCCGCTGCGCACTGATACATCGAGTGCCAGCGGGATCGACGCAGCTGAGGTGTTGCCATGCTGGTCAACCGTGACAATGAGTTTTTCAAGCGGCAGCTTGAGCTTTTTTGCTGTGCTCTGCATGATGCGAATGTTGGCCTGGTGCGGTATCAGCCAATCGATGTCTGCATCGGTCAGATTGGCCTTGGCCAGCGTAGCGCGGGCTGCGCTTTCCAGTACACCAACGGCGAGTTTGAATACCGCTTGTCCGTCCATTTTCAGCAGCGCATCACCCAGCACTTTGCCGCCCGAGACATTGCCCGGCACACACAAAATGCCAACGTGCTTTCCATCGGCATGCAAGTCGCTCGCCAAAATGCCGGGCGTGCTGGATGCCTCAAGCACCACCGCGCCCGCGCCATCGCCAAACAGCACGCAGGTGGTGCGGTCAGTGAAGTCAAGAATGCGCGAAAAAACTTCCGCGCCCCCCACCAGCGCCTTGGTGGCGGTGCCAGTTTTAATCATCGCGTCGGCCACGGTGAGTGCGTACACAAAACCGCTGCACACGGCTTGTATGTCAAACGCTGGGCAACCCGCAATTCCGAGCTTGTTCTGCAAGATGCAAGCGCTTGACGGAAACACCATGTCGGGCGTGGACGTGGCCACGATGATGAGGTCAATATCGCTTGGTTGCAAACCTGCCGCAGTAATTGCGTTTTTGGATGCTTCCAGCGCCAGATCACTGCAATTCACGTCAGGGCCTGCGAAGTGCCGGGCATGAATGCCGGTGCGTTCAATAATCCATTGGCTGGAGGTTTCAACGCCCTTGGCTGCCAGGTCGGCCGCCAGGTCGTCGTTGCTTAATCTGCGCGGCGGCAAGTAGCTGCCAGTGCCAGTAATGCGGGAATACAAGTTGGGCGTTGGAACCATAAATTCAGTGTACCGATACAGAAGTTGCTGAGGGCCCGACCTGCAGCGCCGCAAGCGATGCCGACGCACCGGGCGCAGCCGATGCTGTAACGGCCAACAGCGGGGCGGCATGCGCAATGCGTTCGCGCACTTGTGCCAGCAGGTTGTTGCGCGCGGCGTCATACGCGCGGTTCAAGGCGCTTTCAAAAGCAAACGCATCGGCAGAGCCGTGGCTTTTAAACACCAGACCGCGCAGGCCCAGCAGCGCACCGCCGTTGTAGCGCCGCGAATCCACACGTTTTTTCAGCGCTGCAATGATGGGGTACGCCACTACAGCCGCCATTTTGGTCAGAATGTTGCGGGTGAATTCTCTGCGCAGAAGGTCAACAATCATGGACGCCAAGCCTTCGCTTGCCTTTAAGGCGACGTTGCCAACAAAGCCGTCGCACACCACGATGTCGGCTGTGCCTTTAAAAATATCGTTGCCTTCAACGTTGCCAACAAAATTCAAATCACCCGCAGCGCCCGCAGCGCGCAACAGCTCACCGGCTTTTTTAATGATCTCATTGCCTTTGATGGCCTCTTCACCAATATTGAGCAAGCCAACCGTGGGCTGGTTGTTATTGCTGAGCACTGAAACCAGCGCCGAGCCCATCACTGCAAATTGCAGCAAATGCTCAGCGGTGCAGTCCACATTGGCACCCATGTCGAGCACGGTGGTGGCTTTGCCCTTGGCGTTGGGGATTTGGCCTGCTATGGCCGGGCGGTCAATGCCGTCAAGCGTTTTAAGCACGTAGCGTGAAATCGCCATCAGCGCGCCGGTGTTTCCGGCTGAAAGCGCCGCTTGCGCCACGCCATTTTTGACCTGGTTGATCGCCACGCGCATTGACGAATCTTTTTTGCGACGCAGCGCAATTTCCAGTGGGTCGTCCATGGTGACGACTTCGGTGGCTTCCACAAAACGGCAGCGCGGGTGCGCCATGAGTACGGCGTGGGCTTTGTGTTTGGCCAGCTCTGCGCTGAGGCCGACCACTACCACCGATGCCTCCGCATGGTGGTTTAAAAAATTCAGGCAAGCAGGAAGCGTTACGGCTGGCCCGAAGTCTCCGCCCATGGCATCAACAGCAATGCTGGTCACGCGCAGCTCACTGGGTGCATCCGGCGGGATGAAAAGTCGGTGGCCAAAGTAAAAGCCTGTAGAAACAAAAATGCCCGCAGGGTGGTGCGGGCAATCTCTTTGCGCAAGTGCTTACGCTTCAGATTTGGTTTTCAGAACCTTGCGGCCACGGTAAAACCCAGTTGGGCTAATGTGGTGACGCAAATGCACTTCGCCGGTTGTCGGCTCAACTGCAATACCCGGCACGTCAAGTGCGTTGTGTGAGCGGTGCATGCCGCGCTTTGATGGAGATTTTTTGTTCTGCTGGACGGCCATGATCCGCTCCTGTTAATCACGCTGATGAAAAAGCCGCATCAGCATTGGGGTTAGTTAAAACGGCGGACCAAAATGGCTCGCCAAGCCCTCGATTATAGCCTGCCCGTCAGCCTTTGCCTACTGCCCCGCTGGAAGCATTTGGAAGCAGCGACTCCAGACTTACTACGATTAGGTTAATTGGTGCTGATTTTTACGGCTGATTTGGCCGCTGGTGGCAAATTACTTTGCTCTTTTTAGTTGCGCAAGCGCCGCAAACGGATTGGGCTTTTCAGCCGCAAGCTCAACCATGTCGGCCTCGCCTGCGCTGAAAGCTGGCGTGCTGGGGCAAAAGTCGTGCATGGGTACCAGCGGCAGCGCCATCAGCAGCTTGGCCGCGACCGGGCTCGTCGACGGGGTCACCACAAACCCGTCGCTGGTTGCGAAAACCGGGCGTGATTTCAAAGAGATCATCGCGGA